>JAIDUH010000116.1 GCA_029060285.1 Muribaculaceae bacterium
TCGTTATGCGTCCTTGCGATTATTGTATTGTGTACCCAGAAGACCCTCATGCTCAGGAAATCAGTGATGGAGCAATACGAAAACTTATAGGCAAAGTAAAATTATAAAATAACACATAATTATAATATAAATAAACATAAATCTTATCACAATGGAAAAAATAAAAGGATTGATTGATGCACCTTTTACTCCTATGAATCCAAATGGTGACATCAATTTAGAGCCTATCCCCAAATACGCTGAAATGTTGGCAAAAAATGGGCTTAAAGGCGTTTTCATCAACGGATCATCGGGTGAAGGCTACATGCTCACAACTGATGAACGTAAAAAAGTTGCTGAAGCTTGGATTAAAGCCGCACCCAAAGATTTCAAGGTTATAGTCCATGTCGGGAGTTGCTGTCTACGCGAAAGTGCCGAGTTGGCTCGCCATGCTGCTGAAATTGGAGCATGGGGTATTGGAGCAATGGCACCTCCATTCCCTAAAATCGGAAGAATTGAGGAACTCGTTAAATATTGCGAATATATTGCTTCTGCCGCTCCTGAACTCCCCTTCTATTATTATCATATCCCTGCTTTCAATGGTGCATTCCTCCCGATGATCGACCTCCTGAAAACTGTTGATGGACGTATCCCCAACTTTGCAGGTATTAAATATACCTTTGAAAGTTTGTATGAATACAATCAATGCCGTTTATACAAAGAAGGCAAATATGATATGCTTCATGGACAGGACGAAACAATTCTTCCTTCACTTGCACAAGGTGGTGCTCAGGGCGGAATTGGAGGTACTACAAATTATAACGGACGTGAACTTGTCGGCATTATTGAAGCCTGGAAGAACGGTGACATTGAAACTGCTCGAGAGAAACAAAATTTCTCACAAGCTGTCATTAATGTAATATGTAATTACCGTGGCAATATTGTCGGTGGCAAACGAATCATGAAACTCATCGGTCTTGATCTAGGGCCAAACAGAACTCCATTCCGTAATATGACTGAGGAAGAGGAAGCCGCAATGAAAGCTGAACTTGAAGCAATCAACTTTTTTGAACGTTGCAATAAGTTTTAAAAATGACGACTCAGCAATATATAAATAAATGTGCTAAAACTTATCGGGAAGACTTGATACAGAATATCATGCCTTTTTGGATGAAAAACGGATTAGATCTCATAAACGGAGGTGTATATACATGTCTTGATCGAGATGGGTCTGTAATGGATACCACAAAATCGGTATGGTTTCAAGGTCGATTTGGTTTTATTGCAGCATTTGCATATAACAACATTGAAAATAACCCCGAATGGCTTGAAGCCTCAAAAAGCTGCATCGACTTTATTGAAGCACACTGTTTTGATTCAGACGGCAGAATGTATTTTGAGGTAAAGGCTGATGGTACTCCATTGAGAAAACGTCGTTATGTTTTCTCAGAATGTTTTGCTGCTATTGCTATGTCAGAATATTCTATTGCGGCTAACTGTCCGGAATACGCTGAAAAAGCACTTGCCTTATTTAAAAACATTCGAAAGTTCATAAAAACTCCAGGCATTCTTGAGCCTAAATACCTCTCGACTCAGCCTTCAATTGGTCATTCAATCACTATGATATTGATTAATACTGCATCAAGAATCAGGGCTGCGATTGCTGATTCCGAACTTGATGAGCAAATTAACGAATCAGTCGAGACCCTTAAATTGTTTATTCACCCTGAGTTCAAGGCACTTCTTGAAACAGTAACTCCTGAAGGTGACTTTATTGATACTTGCAATGGTCGAATCATTAATCCCGGACATTGTATCGAAACTGCCTGGTTCCTTCTTGAAGAGGCTAAATATAGGGGATGGGATAAGGAATTGGTTGACATGGCTACCACAATCCTTGACTGGTCATGGGAATGGGGCTGGGACAAAGAATATGGTGGTATCATCAATTTCAGAGACTGTCGTAATCTTCCTTGCCAGGATTATTCACAAGATATGAAATTCTGGTGGCCTCAGACCGAAGCTATAATTGCTACATTATATGCTTATCAGGCAACCCAAGATCCCAAATATCTTGAAATGCATAAAATGATTCATGACTGGACTTATTCTCATTTTCCCGATTGGGACTTTGGTGAATGGTTTGGGTATTTACATCGAGACGGGTCTGTAGCACAGATGGCAAAGGGTAATATATTTAAAGGACCATTCCATATTCCTCGAATGATGATAAAGAGTTGTACCTTATGTGAAGAAATAATATCATAACACCTTAACTAAAATTTTTAATTTTTAAACCAATCATAATCATCCATGACAAAGAACCTCTTAATGCTTCTTTTATGCTGGTGTATGACTCTGATCGCATCAGCACAAAAGATTTCAGTTACCGGTACGGTGACTGATAAAGACGGTGAACCGTTGATTGGCGCTAAGGTATCCCAAAAAGGAATGCCTGCCAATGGTACCGTTACCGATATTGACGGTAACTACACTATTAATGTGGACGGTTCAGTAACATTAGAGTTTGGCTATATCGGCTATCTTCCTAAAGAAGTTGCTGTTAATGGTCAAACCAAAATCGACGTAGTGCTTGAAGAGAACTCAACACAACTCGACGAAGTCGTAGTAATCGGTTATGGCACACAGAACCGATCAAAAATGTCTTCTTCAGTCGCTACAATTTCATCAAAAGATGTTGTAAAGCAGACAACTTCTAACGTTGCCTCAGCTTTACAGGGACGTGCAGCCGGTGTAGACGTTGTACAACAAGGTGGTATTGCCGGCGCAGATGTTAACATTGTTGTTCGTGGTGCCGCTTCTTTGACCGCCACCGAACCGTTGTATGTAATTGACGGAGTGTTTTCAAACAATGGATTAACCACCCTTAATCCTGCCGACATTGAATCAATCCAAGTATTAAAAGACGGTGCGGCTGCCGCAATTTATGGTTCACGAGCTGCAAACGGTGTTGTACTTATCACAACCAAAAACGGACAAAAGGGATCAGTAAAAGTTGATGCAAACTTCTCTTACAGTTTACAGACACTCGCTCATACTCCAAAGTTCTTGAATGCAGCCCAATGGCGTGAGTTTGCCAATATGGTAAGCGACAACAGCGGACTTGCACGTGCCCCCGAAAACGTTAATCCTACAAACCCGTCAGTTGACACAGACTGGGTT
>JAIDUH010000117.1 GCA_029060285.1 Muribaculaceae bacterium
GGATTACGTCAACTTCTACTGTCGGATTGCCGCGTGAGTCAAGAATCTCACGACCTTTGATGTCTGCTATTTTCATGATTTAAATATAATTTATTTAGAATTTTGAATTTAAAATTTTGAATTATAAATCAAAATTCGATTAGTTATCACTCTGTATGTGACCCTATATCAGAGAGTCCTTTTTCAATCGGCAAAGTTAATGATTTTTTTTGACATGGAGAAAGATTTTGGGATAATTTTTTTAATTGTAAATTGTTAATTAAGAATTTTGACCGGTCAAAGATCTCATGATTAATCATGATCTAACATGATTAATCATGATTCATCATGAATATTTCCACACTGACAAATAAAATGTCGACAGAGGGCGTTAATAAGATATGGAAGGGAATTCAGTATTGCTGACGGGAAGACAATTGGCAGAAATGGCTTTGGGCGCGCTGCCATTCAATCCTCTTGAAGGTCAGGCTATGGCATTATATAAAATGGCAGAGTATGTCATCTGCGGGATGTGGCGCGACGTATTCGTGCTGAACGGATATGCCGGCACGGGCAAGACCAGCGTCATAGCCGCCCTCATCAAAGCCCTTGCACACTGCAAGATCAAGACTGTAGTGCTTGCTCCTACAGGAAGGGCTGCAAAAGTGGCCGGAGGGATGGCAGAGAAACAGGCTTCTACAATCCACCGCCGTATATATCATATGGAGACGACGAGCGCCGGCACAACAATAAAACTAAGTGGCAACCGCGACCAGAACACCGTATTCATTGTAGATGAAGCATCCCTGATAACCGACAGCAACCGAGGAAGCCTTCTAAGCGACCTTATCAGATATGTGTATTCAGGTCAAGGTTGCAAGATGATACTTGTAGGAGATACCGCACAGTTGCCCCCGGTAGGTCAAAGTGACTCCCCTGCCATGAACCTTGAAAGGCTCAAGCAATTGGGACTCGCTCCATTTTCACATACCCTTGATGTGCCGGTGAGACAAGCCGCAGAAAGCGGAATACTCTACAATGCGACCATAGTCAGGCAGATGCTTGAGAATCTGCAGAATGGGAAGACAAACTGTATCGGAGATGGACAACTGCCATTGAAACTTGATGGATTTCCCGACATTGTGGCAGTGAGCAGCATGGATCTCGCAGATGAATTGAGCAGTTCTTGGAACACAGTCACTCCCGAGGAGACCCTTATAGTGACACGCAGCAACGGACGAGCCAACAGGTTTAATCAGGCAATCCGCAATATGGTGATGTATGCGGAAGAGCCTTTGCAACAGGGCGACAGGCTTGTGATAGCCAAAAATGATTATTACTGGGGTCGGCAAAACAAGATGAAGACATTTCTTGCCAATGGGGAAACAGTGACGGTAAAATGGGTGGGACGACCTGAAAAAGTATATGGCAGATGGTTTGTTGATACAGAATTGTCTCTTGCAGACGGACAAGAGATGAGCGCAAAGATTATGCTTAGGTCACTGATGGCAGAGGGTCCTGCCATTCCAAGGCAGGAGATGGAGCAATTTTTCCAACACGTCATAAACGAAGAGGAAGGTGCAGGTCCGACTGAAAAGATTATGGCAGCCATGGAGAATCCATATTATAATGCGTTGCAGGCCAAATATGCCTATTGCGTCACTTGCCATAAGGCCCAGGGAGGACAATGGAAACATGTATATATTGATATGGGTGGAATTCCAGCGGAATCTATGGGTACAGATTTCTATCGTTGGCTCTATACGGCATTGACTCGCGCTACTGAGAAAGTATTTCTTTTGGGAGTCAAGATTAACGATTAACTATTAACGATCAACTATTAACGATTAACTAGCAACGACTGATTTAGGACGCACGAGGTGCGCTCCCTACAAGGAGGAATAGGGTTATTATTTCATGATTTAGCTTGATATTTCATGATTTAGCTTGATATTTCACGATTTAGCTTGATTCTACATGATTTAGCTTGATGAATCATGAAAATAACCAAACTTACGATAATTATGCATTATGAATTATGC
>JAIDUH010000118.1 GCA_029060285.1 Muribaculaceae bacterium
CCGACTATAAGAAAAAGAGCCATTCGGTAAAGGTGACGTTCAGTCCGGTCGATATGATATATCTCAATTCTTGCGCCAGCGAGTGCGGACTGAGCCGTGCTGAGTATGTTTACCGCTCAGCGATGAATCAGGAAACCACGACCCTATTGACCCCGGAAGAACGAACCGCAGTAAATGAGCTAAGGAATATAGGAAACAATCTTAACCAGATTACGAGAGCCATGCATCTCGGCGTAAATGTCTAGAGCGAAATTCGGGAAATCGTAGCCTTTATAGCCGGGATACTTCGGAAAGTGAGATAGACGAACTGAGGTTCTTGGACTCTGAGTTATTAGGTATTTGGGTAATTAGGTAAATATGTCATTAGTACATCGGATAGATTAACCAATATGCCAAGATATAAATATCTAAATTATCTAATAATCTAACATCTGAATTACATAACACTCAAATGGTCTAATATTCTAATGCTCACTTTATCACTTTATCAAATTATCAAATTATCAAAAATCCAATTAACACAATGATATAATTACTATGATTGCAAAGATAACAACACGAACCGATTTCTCCGGCATCGTCAACTATGCGAACAACGTCAAGGAAAAATCGGCACGAATAATCGGCAACAATGGAGTCCTGATAATCGACAATTCTACAATATCCGACAGCTTTCAGGCTCAACTCCGCATACCTGATGCCAACGGCAAGCTACATCATCTGAGCAAACCGGTTAAACATGTCTCAATAGCGTTCTCTCCGGAAGATGCACACCGCTTTCCCGACAGCGAGGATGGCGACCGCTTCATGGCTCAGCTTGCCGAGGAATGGATGAAGGAAATGGGTATTGACCCTGAAAACACGCAGTATGTGATCGCCCGGCACTTTGACAAGCAGCATCCGCATTGTCATCTCGTTTTCAACCGTATCGCCAATGATGGCTCTGTAATCTCCGACAGTAACGAGCGCCGGCGTAACGAGGCTGCTTGCCGCAGAATAAAGCAACGTCACGGCCTGACCTTCGGTAATACCCAGTCACGGAAAATCAACCCTGACCGTCTGCGGAAATACGATGCTGAAAAGCTACTTATCCGTCAAATGGTACTCAATCGGCTATCCCATTCTAATGATTGGAATACCTTTGCCCAACTGCTTGCACAGGACGGAATAACCCTCTCCTTCTGCACCGACAGCAATACCGGAAGAATCAGGGGTGTGGCTTACGAACACAACGGTTTCCGCATCTCCGGCTCAAAACTCGGTCTGCATGGACACTTCACCTACGGCAATCTATGCCAACAGTTAGGCAGCATGGACACAAATCGTTCCATCGCAGCACAGCCGGGAGTTGTCAAGCAGCGCAACATTATCTTTATCCCTGTAGTTCGGTATATCGAGATCCTGACAAATCTTGCGACCTCAAAGCTCAAAGCTGCAAACGGACGTGGCGATAACCGTGAGTATGAAGTCGGAAGGCGCGGACGTAGGTGGGAACATATCGACGACCACATTGAGGAAGAAACAACATCTTACAAATTCAAAATGTAATCATTATGGCATCAAAGACTGAATACTACGACAGAATTATATCTTCCCTCCAGTCAGATATAACATCACAAAAATCGGAAATCTCAGATCTAAAATCAACTGTCGCCAGACAGCAGAAAGAGATCGAGGCTCTCAAAGCCTCGCAGGGTACTCCGCAAAAATCCTCGGAACCTCAGCAGAAATGGATTACTACAGAAAATCTGCTGTTGGCAGTCAAGCGAGTATGTGACGATGTAATCCTAACCAATAATAAACAACTACCGACAATGTTTGCCGACAGACAGGAATTCGATAACTTCCGCAAATCCATTGAGCAGAAGTTTCTCTCTGTCGGCACTTTCAATGACAACAAGAAGTCTCTTGGAACACGCCTGAAATTCATTGAAGAAAAGCTTGGTAAGGGTTTCTGCCTCTTGGCAATCAACTTCTACGAGCAGAAACAAGACAAAGGCTATAGGAGCATTCTTAATGTTCTCAAAAATCTTAAGGATATTGAGTTTGAGGGTTTCCTGCCATTTTTAGCCTTTCTTTTAGTAGCCATGTTTGCCGTCTACTTTATAAGAAGCATAACCAACTGAACAGAACAATTTTCGTTCCCCACACAATAATTCCCCCCCAAACAAAGGCAAAACACCGACATCTCGTCTTTGAGTATCACTTCTCACATAAAAACATCCAACCTCCCCTTAGTCAGCACTCTGCGCGCAAATTTTTCCGACTGATTTATAGCTGTAATCTCAGAAAATTTTACTAATTTTGCATTTAAGTAACTCATTATCTGAAAATGACCAGTCAGTAAACAAAAAAAGACATACGGCGAGAGCCGAAAACTTTAAGAACATCCTTGTAGTCGTTACAGGCTTTGGTCGGCCTTCAGATGCTATGAGGATGTTTTCTTTTGATAATAACTTCCGATAATACAATATTATAGGAAATATTGAAAATATGAGCAAGAAGAACCTGTCAGAAGAAGACATAAAACTCCAATATATTACCCCAGCAATTCTTAATAAGGGCTGGGATACCTCTCATATCCGTATGGAATTTGCCTTTACTGATGGTCGTGTCATTTTTCAAGGGGGTCAAGCTGCTCGAAAGGCAAGAAAACGTGCAGATTATTTACTCCATACCTCGGCAAATAACCCCATTGCAATTGTAGAGGCAAAAGATAATAACAAGCCTATTGGCGGAGGAATGCAGCAAGCAATAGAATATGCCGAAATACTTGATGTCCCTTTTGCCTATAGCTCTAATGGGGATGGATTTATCGAGCATGATTTTTTGACCGGGAAAGAAACTGCTTTACAATTGGATGAATTCCCATCGCCTGAAGAACTTTTGAAGAGGCTGTACGCTGCAAAACATTATACTCCGGCTCAATCTCACATAGTTGAGCAACCTTATTATTGGGACGAGAACACACATGAACCTCGCTATTATCAGCGTATCGCCATTAATCGGACTATTGACGCTGTTGCGAGAGGCGAAAATAGGCTTTTATTGGTAATGGCAACGGGAACCGGCAAAACTTATACTGCTTTTCAGATAATCCATCGTCTCGTCAAATCAAAAGCAAAAAAGAAAGTTCTTTATCTTGCAGACCGTAATATTTTAATTGACCAAACAATGGCTCAGGATTTTAAGCCATTTAAAGGTATAATGACAAAAATTCAAAATAAGGAATTGGATTCTTCATTTGAGATTTATATGTCCTTATATCAGCAGCTCATATCCTATGATGAGAATGTTTCCGACCCATTTAAACAGTTCGCACCTACTTTCTTTGACCTTATCATTGTGGACGAGTGCCATCGTGGAAGTGCAAAGGAAGATTCTGAGTGGCGACGTATTTTGGAATACTTTTCATCGGCAACCCAACTTGGTCTTACCGCAACCCCTAAAGCTGAAGAGGGAGCCAATAATCTTGAATATTTTGGCAAACCAATTTACACCTACTCTCTTAAACAAGGTATTGAAGATGGATTCCTCGCTCCTTACAGAGTTACAAACTCTTTCATCAATGTAGATCTTGTAGGATGGGAACCGGAAGAAGACGAACATGATATTTACGGTCAATTAATTGAAGAAGATTATTTCAGTCGCAAGGATTTTGGCCGAAAAATAGCTCTGTTGAAACGGCGAGAGATTGTTGCCCGACGCATTACCAAGATGCTTCATAAGATTGGTCGTAAGACAAAAACTATCGTTTTTTGTACCGATGAAGACGAAGCTGCAGCCATGCGGGAATTACTTGTTAATATGAATGCAGACCTTTGCAAAAAAGATTCACGTTATGTGATGAGAATAACAAGTAGCGATATCGTAGGTAAAAAGCAGCTCGACAATTTTATTGATCCCGAGGAACCCTATCCGACTGTCGTGACTACTTCTCAACTACTTTCTACCGGAGTAGATTGCAAAACCTGTGGACTCGTAGTTATTGACAAAGAAATTGGTTCTATGACAGAGTTCAAACAGATTGTTGGCCGCGGAACTCGCCTTCGTCCCGACAAAAACAAGTGGCATTTTGAAATTCTTGATTTTCGGAATGCTACCCAGTTATTTAAAGACCCAGCATTCGACGGAGATCCTGAACCATCTCAGAGTAGCAGACCTTACTCAAGGAATGAATCTGAACCTGTACACGTTCAAGAACCACAAGAACCTTATTCTCCGAAAAATAAATATGTGGTTGATGGGAAAGCTGTGCGTATAGAGACTGAAATAGTATCATATCTTGGCGCAGATGGCAAACTCGTGAATGAAAGCATTACCTCCTTCACTCGTCGCAATATTCGCAAAAAATTCGCAGATATCGACACATTCATATCTCGATGGTCTGCAACTGCACGCAAAAAGGCAATACTTGATGAACTTAAGGAGTATGATGTTCTGATTGATGCTGTGCGTGAAGCTAATCCACACTTGGAAGATGTCGATATTTTCGATATAATATGCCATGTAGCATTCGACCGTAAGCCTATGACCCGGCGAGAACGTGCGAATAACGTTAAGAAACGTGACTATCTTTCAAAGTATAGTGGTCAGGCACGGGAAGTACTGGAATCCCTTCTGGAAAAGTACGCTACAAATGGTGTGCTTCAACTTGAAGATCCTACAATATTATCTCTTGATCCCTTCTCCAAAATAGGCAATGCAGTTAAGATAATGCGCCTTTTCGGAGGAAAATCAGGTTACGACAAAGCTATAAAAGAATTAGAAAACGAACTTTATAAAGTTGCATAACAATGGCTGTTAATAACATAATAAAGCGCATACAGAATGTTATGCGACAAGATGCCGGTATCAACGGTGATGCTCAACGAATAGAGCAAATGGTTTGGATGTTCTTCCTGAAAGTATATGATGCTCAGGAAGAAGTCTGGGAGTGCACCCGTGAAGACGGCTATACATCAATCATACCGGAAGAACTGCGCTGGCGAAATTGGGCGGTTGATAATGCAGATGGAGAGGCACTGACTGGCGATGAC
Source organism: Muribaculaceae bacterium (assembly GCA_029060285.1). Classification (GTDB taxonomy): domain Bacteria; phylum Bacteroidota; class Bacteroidia; order Bacteroidales; family Muribaculaceae; genus Lepagella. The sequence goes on from JAIDUH010000118.1 coordinate 5,040, forward strand.
CTGCTTGACTTCGTAAACAACACTCTCTTTCCTACACTTAAAGATTTGAACGTCAATGCCGATACCCCGCGAAGTCATCTTATTGTCAAAGAGGTCTTCTCAGACCTTAACCAATATATGAAGAACGGCATCTTGCTCCGTCAAATTGTCAATATAATTGATGAGATTGACTTTGCAGAAGCCGATGATCGCCACACTTTCGGTGATATTTATGAGGGCATTCTTAAAGATCTCCAGTCAGCAGGTAATGCCGGCGAATTCTATACTCCACGGGCATTAACCGACTTTATGGTTGAAATCCTAAACCCACAACTTGGAGAAACATTTGGAGATTTTACATCAGGGACAGGTGGCTTTTTAACATCAGCACTTAATCATCTAAAAGCGCAACGCAAAACAACTGATGATGAGAAGCTATATCAACAATCAGTTATAGGTCAGGAATGGAAACCGCTCCCTTATCTTCTTTCGATCACAAACTTGCTGCTGCATGATATCGAGGCTCCAAACATTCGCCACTGCGATAGTCTCGGCACTCCCTATAATTCCTTTAAGGAAAAAGATAAGGTAAATGTAATTGCTATGAATCCTCCATACGGAGGCAGCACAGAAGCGAGCGTTAAAACTAATTTCCCTTCTGATATGCGTTCCAGCGAGACAGCAGATCTCTTTATGGTGCTTATTATGTATCGCTTGAAAGCGGAGGGGCGAGCCGCCGTAATAGTCCCAGACGGTTTCCTTTTTGGTGTTGATAATGCCAAACTCGCAATAAAGACGAAATTACTGCGCGATTTCAATCTTCATACAATCATTCGCTTGCCGGGAAGTATTTTTGCGCCTTACACCGGCATTGCCACCAATATAGTTTTCTTCAATAAAGAGCGAGCTGAGGGAGCGTCAGAACAATATGCAACCAAAGATGTATGGTTCTACCGTCTTGATATGCCAGAGGGATATAAGCATTTCTCCAAAACCAAACCGATGCGACTGGAGCATTGTGAGCCAATACGCCAATGGTGGAATAATCGTGAAGAAATCGTTTCTGATGAACTTGGTGAGAAGTCTCGAAAGTTTTCAGCTGAGGAGTTAATCGCACTTGATTGTAACTTCGACCAGTGTAAGTTCCCCAAAGACGAGGAAGAAATACTGCCTCCGGCAGAACTTCTCGCAAACTACTACAAAAAGCGTGCTGCGCTCGACCATGAGATCGACCGCACACTCGCTGAAATTGAAAAAATCCTCGGTATTGAAATTCCGCGCGACTGATTATGACAGGCAAGCAACTTAAAAATAGCATACTCCAATGGGCGATACAAGGAAAACTTGTACCGCAAGACCCTAATGACGAACCCGCATCAGCCCTTCTTGAACGTATCAGAGAAGAGAAAGCTCGTTTAGTAAAAGAAAAGAAAATCAAGAAGCCTAAGAACGAAAGCATCATCTATCGCGGTGACGATAATTCCCATTATGAGAAATTCGCCGATGGC
>JAIDUH010000119.1 GCA_029060285.1 Muribaculaceae bacterium
ATACCGAACCAGTGGAATGTAGCCTGCCATGAAAGTTGTTCGGCAACAAATGCGCCAAAACCGCCAACGGCTTGTCCCATATAAAGACCGGTCATGTGGATACCGATAGCCAAACTTAACTGTTTACCTGTAAAATAATCGGCAATCAATGAAAGAGCAGCAGGAATATAGAGAGCTTCAGACACACCCATAAGGGCACGCAGCCAATAAACCTCGTTATACGTTGTGGCATAACCCATTAACAGTGTAACCGTTGACCATACGCCAAGAGATACTACAATCAGCCATTTTCGGTTTATCCTATCAGCAACAATACCCGAGACCGGACTCATGAATCCATAAATCCACATAAATGCTGCCATCACTTTGCCAAACATAACCTTACTTTCAAGGTCAGCAATATCAAGAGCCATGGCATCGCGCATCGTCGATAGCATTTGTCGATCCATGTAGTTAAGGAGAGCAACTACCCAGAGTAAGCCAACTACCATCCATGGATACCATTTTTTTAATCGAATAGAATTCATAACTAAAATTTTAAGATTAAAAGAGAAGAATGTGCCATACTACTTTTTACGGCACATCTTCTCTTACCTTAGAACTACCAACCTGTTCTTATCATTTTTGTAAACCAGTTCGACAAGGATTTTGTCCACGCATTGCCCAAGGTGCATTTACATTATAAGTAGTAGCCTTTGAGGTTACACAAACGACAGTCGGAGTACCTTCTTTCTGAACGGTAACATATAGACGTCCATTTCCGTCCATAACCGGAGCTGAGGTGCAAGATTGGCCAAGTTCTATCTCTGCGAGTAATGTACCATCAGGCTTAACAACATAGTAGTTTGCAGAAGCATCAACAACGTGGATGTATCCTCGGTTATCAATTACAGGGGAGGTCTGAACATTAGTTTTAGTTTCAAAGACCCATTTTTGAGAACCGTCACTGTTAAGTGCTATAAGACCTTCAGAAGGAGCCATACCTCCATTTGAATAAATAGTTCCATCTTCAGCAATGATAACACCACCATCAGGAATAGCACCAACTGTATTATGAGTCCATTTTACACTTCCGGAAGGAGTTAATGCAATGATTTGACCACCGGCACCGGCATCAGTTACATAATATAATGTACCGTCGGTATCAATTGCAGCCTGAGCTGAACGAAGAGCGCCGGTAAATGCATCAGCAGCTCCACCAAAATCGGTATTATAGTTCCAGAGTTGCTTACCGGTATTTACATCAAGAGCAAAGAAACCATTCTTACCATTTGCAGCTGCATAAGCAACCCCTGACTGAGATACCGAGATACCGGCTGTAGCGCCAAGTTTCTCTGTTGCAAATACTGTAATTTCACCAGTCGGAGATACTTTCCAAACCTCATTGCCACGAGTTGCAACGATGATATTGCCATTTGAATCAATAGCAGGGGTAATAGCATAAAGGTTAGTACCGCTTACGCCACCTTTCTTAGCCCATTTTAGAGAACCGTTAGGATTAACTGCAATAACATAAACACCTCGTTGAGCGGTTGTCGACTGCAAGTCGCGAACAATCATATAAATTGTACCATCAGCTGCCACGGAGGGAGAGCTAAATATATCTTTTGCTTGAGCGGTAGCAGAGGTTCCAGACATTGCTTCACTTAAATCAAGAGTCCATTTTACTTGACCGTCAGCTGTATTATAAGCGTAAAGAGCGGCAAGATCACTCCCGGCAAGGCTACGCATCATGTAAACGGTAGAACCATCAGGCGAAACCGCTGGCGAAGAACCGCCTTTAACAGCCCCACCGAGAACTGCAGTCCATTGTGTAGCCAAAATTTGAGAAGGATCCTGAATGTTAACACTCTTTGTTACGCTTGTGGTTAAGCCATAAGAATCTGTAACAGTAAGTTTTACAGGGTAAGAACCGGCAACAGTATATTTGAAAGATGGATTTTGCTCATCAGATGTACTACGATCTTCGTCAGCAAATTCCCACTTCCAAGCAGTAATAGTTGTAGAACCTTTAGTTGTTGAGGCATCACTAAAGTTAACAACATCGCCCAAGAAATATTCTTCTTGATCAAGATTAAAATCAGCCTTTGTGGGGTTAACAACTCTGACTGTTTGAGTAGTTGTCGATTTTAAATCATTTGAATCAATAACCGTCAATTTAACGGTATAAGAGCCGTCTTTTGTATAAATAAAACTTGGAGATTTTTCAGTTGAAGAAGAATTTTCAGCATCACCGAATTCCCACAAATAACTTTTTATTGTAGTTCCATTGCTGGGGACAGTATTATCGGTGAAAATAATAGATTCTCCAACTTCATATTGTTCTGCACCCGCGGCAATTTCTGCTTTAGCCGCTGTGTTATAGAAGGTATGATCTTCTGAACACCCGGATGCAACAAGTGTCAATCCTAATATAAGGGATGATAATTTTAGTTTCATGATTGGTATTATTTTTTTATTTAACATCTTGTCCTGATTTGCTTAGACTGGGACCTCCACCGGCTGTATAGCCACGGCTTTCACCTGAAGTCTCGTCAGAAATCCAGAATGAATATAGGTCTCCGTCATTAAGATAAAACTTAATGCGAATTGTAGTGTTTGCCAAAGATTTAAGACTCTTGTTATTTTTCCATGTAACAATCTGTTTGGTGCTGTCACCTGTGATTTTCTCGCAGTCATCTTTTGAGAAACCACTGATAACTTTACCATCTTTGTCAAGAATCTCTACGAAAAGAGAACCTTTAACATCAGCATTTACAAAAAGATATTCGCCTTTAAATCTGAGAGCTTCAGTGAGTAATTCTCCATTTCCGCTCATAGATGCGAATCCGTCACGGCGAAGAGTGGCAAGCCCGGTAGTCACTATCTCCGCACCATTTTGAAGACGTCTTCCACTAAGATAGAAATAAAGTTTATCACCTACAATTATAGGAGAGCCTACTGCTGACTGAAGATTTCCGTTATTCCAGGCCGCTGAATTTTCATCAACTGCAAGGAATGGATTCATATCTTCACGGAACCAGGAATAACCATCGCGAGAGTATCCAAGCATAATTTGATTACGCTTAATTACACCATCTTTATTACACACGTCATTTTCAGGTCCCTGCCAAACAGAGAAAAGTCCGAGCATTATGCTTTCATATGGAATAGCATCTTGATTATATATGCCGGGGGAACCATCGTTATTTTTATAGTCGGGATGTTTTTGTTCCTTAGGCCACGGTCCGAACCAAAAATATTTTAAGTCTGCTTTTGCAGATTTATTTCCGGCAATCGGATCAGTATGTTCCATATAATCGCGAGCTCTTACCGTATATGGGTCACCGCTGTTAACTCTAACATTATGACGCATAGACCAAACCCAAACATTTCTGAATGGATTTTTATATACTGTAGAACGGTCAGCAACTAAACCCGAAGGTGCTGAAGCGTCTCGCCATGCCTTGCCGTCAGAAGAAGTCAGATAGTGGTAAGCCCATTTACCGGCACCTCCGGAAACTTCGAACATCTTATATCTTGCCGAGGTATTGGTCTCTTGTTTGTCAAGCCATACGGTTGACGCATCTCTAATAGCTCCGCGACGAACAATATTTGTTCCGCTGACAACATTTAATGATGGTTTAGTCCAGTTGATACCGTCAGTAGATTCGGCATAGCATGTAATGCCGGCACCAGAGGTAGAATATGTGCCACCTCCTGCCATATACCACATTTTGAATTTACCGTCTTCTTCGTCGTACCAAACACCATCACTGAATGGTGCAGCAAAGCCTCCATTTGCGCCCTGTTTTTCCCAGGCCTGGTCAGGAATTAGAACCGGATTAGCCGCATAGTATTCGGGATAATGATATTTTCTTGTCAAATTAGTCGTAGCAATCAAGAAATTATCAACAAACAGTTGTCGTCCGATTTCAGCACGCACAATTGCAGGCTTTGAAGAAAGATAGAACGGATTCATGCCTGTTCTAATCTCACTTGAATAGTTGCGTTGTGGAGGCCACTGAGCCGGTAATACTATTCCATTATAGATAGCATTAGGATCAATAGGATCGGTGGGCTGCTCAGGTGAAGGAATCGGAGAGGGAGCCGGTTCCGGATCTGGAACCGGCGTCGGATCATCTCCTCCACACGAGGCAGTCATAACCAATACTGCTAAAGACATTATTATTTCTAAAAATCTTTTCATACAGTGAGTTTAAAATGGTTTATCAATACCTGTGTCTGATAATCTGGGACCTCCACCAGCAGTGAAACCACGACTTTCGCCGGTTTCCCATGGTGAAATCCAGAACGAATATAAATCTCCATCTTTAAGATAGAATTTAAGACGAACCGGTTTACCATCAAGCATCGAAAGGTCTTTGTTATTTTTCCAGGTAACCATACTCTTTGTTGAATCAATTTTTTTCAGTGCAATGCAATCAGCTTTAGTAAATCCTTTAATCGGATTTCCATTTACATCAAGCACCTCAACAATCAATTCTGATTTTTTTGAAGGTACATCAACATTGACAAAGAGATATTTCCCATCAAATGAAATTGGTTCGGTAGTCAGTGTTCCTTCGTCTTTTCCGGCTTTCATTGAAACGAAACCATCGCGACGGAGTTTTGCCAAACCTGTTGATGTATAGCTGTCCCACATTATATCATTGAGACGTCGTCCACTACAGTAAAAGTAAAGCGAGTCACCAACAATCAGGGGTACGCCTCCGATAGATTGCATATTTCCCCAGTTCCACGCCCCGTCAGTAGTATCATTTGCCATAAACGGTACATGTGAAGGACGAGAGAAGTGGAAACCGTCACGAGAATATCCAAGACAAATTTCATTACGTTTTTGGACTCCAAGTTCACCGCAAATATTATTTTCGGGACCTTGCCAAACCGCATATTGTCCTAGCATTATACTCTCGTAAGGGATACAGTCAAAATTGTATATACCGGGATTTACTTCGGGGAACTTGGGATGTCGAGGTTCCTTGTCATCGGGAGTAAACCAGAATACAACATTTTTATCGGGAACACCTTTTCTAACTCGGTGAGCCATAGAAACCGCAGTTTCAGGATCTTTAGCCTCAAGATAGCTTCGAGAACGAGAAGAAACTTTTGTTCCATATCTCATTGACAAGCACCATACATCACGGAATGGGTTGTAAAATACAGAAGATCTGTCATAGAGGTCACCTGACTGTGCAACGCCCTTACTCCAATGGATACCATCAGGAGAGTATTTTAAAATAAACTGCCAACGGCGATCGGTTGGACGGCGCTCAACATTAAACATTTTATAACGTTTATTGGGATCAGTTTCTTTTCGGTCAAGCCATATTGTTGCAGCATCACGATTTGCTGTGTCAACAAGGCTTGTACCTTTAACAAGATCAAGGTCGGGTTTAACCCAATGGATTCCGTCGGTTGATTCGGCATATCCGGTATAAAATGTTTGTTTGTCCTGCTTGTGAATTGATCCGGCTCCGGCTAAATACCACATTTTGAACTTCCCATCTTTATCATCATACCAAATACCATCACTAAACGGAGCTGCATAAGGTGCCCCCTCAATAGTATTTTCCCATTCGGCAGATGGTTCTAATATCGGGTTACCTGCATAAAAGTCGGGAGTATGATAAATAGGCGTAAGGTTAGTCTCGGCAATCAAGAAGTTGTCAACGAATAACTGGCGACCAACATTAACAGGGATTACTTCCGGCTTATTCACAAGATAAGGCACAGGCATAGCAGCCGCAACAGTCGGCTCCTCATATCGAGGTGGCCACTGTGCCGGGAGCTTGATCCCGTTATAAAGAACCTCACCCGACTGGTTGCCTAAGTTTCCGGCAAAGGAAACGAGGGCAAATCCTGTAAGGGAGATGAGTGTAATTAACTTCTTCATAATCAATATCCGGGATTCTGCTTAGCTTTGGGATTGGATTCAATTTCTGAAATAGGAATTGGGAGCCATTCATGTTTGTTGGCAGTGAATCCTTCGTAATCAGTTTCAGAAATCAACTTCTTGAAATTGGGATCAACTCTTTCCAACTGGTGGAAACGTTCAGCCAAATCACCCCAACGGAGAAGATCATAGAAACGATGTCCTTCGAGTGCAAACTCAAGTGCGCGTTCATTCTTAATCATATCTAAAGTTAGACCTCCAACAGTTGGCATATTAGCGCGATTTCTAACCTGATTAAACGCATCGGAAGCTGAAATAGAACCTTGTTGACCTCCATTTACAACAGCTTCAGCATACATGAGAAGTACATCGGCATAACGGATATATCTCCAGTTCACGCCATGAGCACGAGGCTGATTGTAGATATATTCTTTTACTCCGGCACCTACGCCTGTAATTGACTGCGGATTGTTATTACGCATAGGCATTGACAAATCCATACCCTTAAGGAATGCAGCCTTATAAACATGTGTACGGGTATTTGCAACCGATGAGAAATCGCCTGAAGGATACATGTCTTCAAAGTGGTATCCGCCGGGACCGGTCAGACGCTGGTCAGGACGAAGTTTGATTTTGGGATCCAAATCATTGAAGAACATTGTTGAGAACATACGAATGTCGGTATAACCATCTTTATCGATGCTGTTTGCAAATGCGTCGTAAAGCCAGTCGTGAACGACACCTTCGTAACCTACACCTGTACCGGGGAGCATGATACCACGAGTGTCAAATGCCAAACCTGATGTTGCAGTTCCGGGGTTGAAGGCTGCATTTTCTACATCACCAAGGAATTGTAACTCAAGGATAGACTCATTGTTATTTTCATGAGCGACATCAAAGTTATGAGCGTATTCGACTAATGAGTAGGTGCCATAAGTACCTTTGATAATGTCATCAAATTCTTTAGCAGCTTCATCATAGTAAGTTTTAGTCGAATTGCCATAGAGGGGCTCAATACCACTACGATATAAGTAAGATTTGCCACGGAGAGCTGCGGCTGCGGCTGCGGTTACGCGACCATTGCGATCGCCGGTCCAATAACCTTTTTCAGGAAGGTTTTCTTTTGCAAGCTGTAGGTCTTCGGCAATAGCATCCCAGACTTCTTCGGGTGTTGACAAATCTCTGACATAATCAGACATTCCTTTGGGTGCATGTTTGATAAGAGCAACATTTCTATAGTTGGTTAAAAGATAGAAATGAGCAAATGCTCTCCAAAAATAAGCCTCACCGAGATAAGCATTTTTGAGTTTTTGGTCGTAGAAATCAACTTTGTCAATGTTCTCAATTACATATGTAGCTTGAGATGCAGTAGAATATAAAAGACCAAACGGTTGCATGATTGTATAGTAGCTCGAATTGAGGGATGAACCATACATTCCGGGCTTACCATAGTCTGAATTTGAAGAAGCCTCGTCTGAACGGATAATCATAGTTTTTGAAGCTGATGCTCCGAAACTACGCTGAGTCTGAACATATCCGTAACATGTCATGATAGCTTCATTTACAGCCTCGGGAGTCGTGAAATACGAATCCATACTGGGTTGCTGAGGGTTTACGGCGAGTTCATCGAAAACGTCGTTACATCCAACAGAACCAAGGGCTACACAAGAAAGTGCGAAATATTTAAATATTTTATTCATGGTTGTCAGGGTTTAAAAAGTCAAATTGAAACCAAGTGTATAAGTTCGGGCATTGGGATATGAATTTTGATCCACACCACGAGCAAACAAAGTGTTTGAACTTACTTCCGGGTCAAATCCTGAGTATTTTGTGCAAGTGAATACATTCTGGACTGAGAAATAGAAACGTAAGCGGCTCATATAAGCTTTACGCGAAATTTTTTCGGGAAGGGTATATCCCAATTGAATGTTTTTCATACGGAAATAAGAACCGTCTTCAATATAAAATTCACTTGGAAGTGAGTTGCCGCCATCGGCATTGGTAACTTTTGCAACAGGGACATAGGTATTGGGATTTTCGGGTGTCCAAGAGTTGAGGACATCGGTTACCATGTTGTTGGCGTAATTGAAGTAGTATTCATACTTACGAGCATTGAAAATCTTGTTACCACCGACCCCGTTAAAGAACATTGAAAGGTCAAAGTCTTTATAGAAGAAGTCAAAATTAATACCATAGCTTAATTTGGGAATTGAGTTACCCAAGATAACTTTGTCATCGGCAGTAACTTTTCCATCTTCATTTTCATCATGGAAAATGAAGTTACCCTCAGCGTCAAAACCATCAATTTTATATCCATAGAATGAGCCGATAGGTTCACCCGGGCGAGTTATTGTGGCAGCGTCAGAGAATTTAGCTGAGAATGTACCGGCAGTGATAGGCTGTACATTGTCGCCAAGAGCAAGTACCTTATTCTTAAGAGTAGAAAGGTTA
>JAIDUH010000012.1 GCA_029060285.1 Muribaculaceae bacterium
GGAACTCGAGTAGCGATGCGTCGGTGTTCGTAAGCGGTCGATCCGTTAGGAATCACGCCATCGGGAGAGAGAGCCGAGACAGGTATAGAATCACCTTTGCCCTGAATACAAGGCGTGTGTATTTTCTCAATAAAGTTCTTTAGGGCTGCATTCGGATATACAGGAGCCGGACGATCGGAGGGCTGATCGGGTGTGGAAGCCCAACCTTCGATCGAATTATAGTCAATCTCATGCAGGGCATCAAGAGCCATTGAAATAGCTTTGAGATTACGGTCGACCACTTCACCTCCCTCATGCATATATGTGGACTTAATGGTCTCCTCCAATGCCTGATAAGCTTTCTCGAAAGGCATTATGCCAGCCAACTTGAGCATAACCACCTCCATAGGCATATTGATATGAGGTGCCAACTTTTCTTTTGCAGCTATAGAATCAGCATCAATATTATAGAATTTTAGTTTCTTATCAGAGATCTGTTGGCGCATCTTGAGAGGTAGGAACTTTATCATCTGATCAGGCTCCCAAGGAGAGTTAAGCACAAATGTTCCACCTTCACGAATTTTGTCAAGCATATCAAATCGGTTGACATAGGACGCTTTATGACATCCTACATAGTCAGCACCTATAATAGAATATGCCGAGGATATGGGTGAATGCCCGACACGCAATTGGGATATGGTATACCCTCCTGATTTCTTTGCCGAATAACTGAAATAGAGTTGTGCAAACAGATTAGGATCCTCTGCAAGCACAGAAGCAGCCTGGCGGGTACCACTGACCGTACCGTCATTACCGATTCCATAAAGGATAGCCTGAAAGCAATCAGCGGAATCGAGAATGTCGATACTATCACCCGGAGTCAGCGATAAATGAGTGACATCATCATTTATACCTACAGTAAACGTGCGTTTTGGTTGATCTGAGGCGAGTTCATCGAAGACAGACTTCACCATCGATGGATCAAACTCCTTACTCGAAAGACCATATCGTCCGCCTATCACTTTGATATCGCTCCGTCCGGCTTCAAAAAGAGCCGTCATTACATCCAAGCATAGGGGCTCGTGGACTGAGCCCGGTTCTTTGGTTCTGTCGAGCACTGCAATCGACTTGACAGTGGATGGCAATGCCTTTAGGAATGCCTCCGTAGGGAACGGACGATATAGACGGACCTTCATTACTCCTGTTTTATACCCCTTCTCACGGTTGAGCCACTCGGAAGTCTCGGCAGCCACTTCAGCACCTGAAGCCATTATTACTATCACACGGTCGGCATCCGGCGCTCCGACATAGTCGACAAGATGATACTGGCGTCCCGTAATTCCGGCAAGGGAATCCATTGCCTCTTGCACTATGGATGGGAAAGCATCGTAATATCGGTTTGTAGCTTCACTGTTCTGGAAATAGACATCGGCATTCTGGGCAGTGCCCCGAGTATCCGGATGCTCAGGATTCATGGCACGGCGACGAAAAGACTCTACCTCATCATATGGCATTATTTTGGCAATGCTGTCGTAGTCGATCACATCGATTGTGTCCATTTCGGAACTTGTGCGCCAGCCGTCAAAGAAATGAAGCACCGGCAGGGAACCCTTTATAGCTGCTATGTGAGCAACAACGGCGAGATCCATCGTTTCCTGCACTGATGCTGAGACGAGCATCGTGAACCCTGTAGCGCGGCATTCCATCACATCCTGATGGTCGCCGAATATTGAGAGAGCATGGTTGGCAAGAGAACGGCATCCCACATGAAAAACAGCCGGCAACAACTCCCCGGCGATCTTATACATATTGGGAATCATCAGCATGAGACCTTGGGAAGATGTAAACGTTGTAGCCAAAGCACCCCCTGCCAAAGCACCATGAACAGCACCTGCAGCTCCGAGCTCACTCTCCATTTCTTTGACTTCAAGGCGTTGTCCGAATAGATTAAGGCGTCCATTCAAGCCCCACTTTTGAGCAGTGTCGCCCATTGATGCAATAGGAGTGATCGGATATATTGTGGCAACTTCGCTCATAGCGTAAGCCACATGTGCTGCGGCAGTGCAGCCGTCGAGTATCTGTTTATTCATAGGTATTGATTTAATTAAGATTCGAAGATGATCTTATGGGGTTTAGTTTATAGGGAAATAAGGCACAGCGAAATCGGTGGCTTAAAATTCCATAAAATATAAACACATTATTCAGCCAGATGTTTGTCGGAAATTCAAATTTTTCCTTGCAATATTATTGCATATTATTCACCATGAGGATCTCGATATTGTCGTCGGCTTAAAGCCCGTATCTATTCTATAGGCTATGAGTTCAGCTTTGAGTCTACTTTTTTAGGCTGACGGTTCAATTAATTATCTTGCCGTAATAATAGGTGTTCCAAGTGTCTTTAGCATAGCCGTCGCGGAGTACCTTGAAGCTGC
>JAIDUH010000120.1 GCA_029060285.1 Muribaculaceae bacterium
TATTATAGAGCTTACGCATCAAGGCTCTGCATGCTTGCTTACCGCTTCTACACGCTGTCAAAGCCAGTCACCCCCTTATATGGGTTGCAATTGCGGTTGCAAGATAATAAACATAAAAAAGGTGCAAATTGTTTTATAAAATCGGAGGAATTAGCGTAATTCCTCCGATTTTAATATATTTTAACCTTTCTTTTGCTCTTTAGCCCACGTATCGCGCAGCCCTATAGTCTTGTTGAATACTAAATGACCATCTGTGCTGTCAGGATCCACTGTATAGTATCCGAGACGCTGGAACTGGAAATGATCACCGGGCTTAGCATTTTCAGCCAGCCACGGCTCAACCATAACATTTTCCCTTACCTTGAGAGAATCCGGATTTAGAAGGTCGCGGAAGTCCCCTTCCTCAGCCGATGGATTCTCAACCGAGAACAGACGATCATAGTCTCTCACTTCCACTTTAACTGCAGTTGGCACATTAACCCAATGAAGAGTACCTTTGACCTTTCTGTCAGCACCCGGAAGGCCATTACGCGTTTCAAAATCCACGTCAGCGTGTATAGCAGTGATATTGCCGGCTTCGTCCTTGTCAACTCCGGTGCATTTCACAATGTATGCCCCTTTAAGTCTAACTTCATTTCCGGGGCTCATCCGGAAGAATTTCTTTGGAGGATTCTCCATAAAGTCTTCACGCTCTATCCAAAGTTCACGACTGAACGGCATTTCGTGCTTGCCGGCAGCCGGATCTTCAGGATTGGAGTCAAGAAGCATCACTTCTGTCTTGTCTTCAGGATAATTGTCTAAGATAAGCTTTACGGGATTCTGGACAGCACATACACGAGTTGCCGTAGCATTCAAGTCTTCCCTGACAGAGTGCTCAAGAAGCTCTATATGGTTAAGAGCCTCATACTTGGTATACCCGATACGGTTTACGAAGTTCTTGATAGCTGAAGGAGTATAGCCACGGCGGCGCAGCCCGCAAAGTGTCGGCATGCGGGGATCATCCCATCCGCGCACAAGACCTTCCTTGACAAGCTGAAGAAGCTTGCGCTTGCTCATGACTGTATAAGTAAGATTAAGCCGGTTGAACTCAATCTGGCGAGGACAATAAGATTCGTCGGCAAGCTCCTTGACAAAATATTCATATAACGGACGGTGAGGTACGAATTCAAGTGTACATATAGAGTGCGTCACACCTTCAAAATAGTCACTCTGGCCATGTGCAAAGTCGTACATTGGATATACTTTCCAAGTGTCGCCGGTACGCCAGTGAGGAGTCTTGATGATGCGATACATGATAGGGTCGCGGAAATGCATATTGTCGCTTGCCATGTCAATCTTTGCGCGAAGCACCATGGAGCCCTCCTCAAATTCTCCCCTGTTCATTGCCTCAAATAAGCGAAGGTTTTCTTCTATAGGACGGTCCCTGTAAGGGGAGTTTTGTCCCGGTTGGGTCGGAGTGCCCTTCTGCTTGGCTATTTCTTCACTTGTCTGTTCATCCACATAAGCCTTCCCCTCCTTTATCATTCTCACGGCGAGGTCCCAAAGCTGAGGGAAATAGTCGGAAGCATAGTAAAGACGGTCACCCCAGTCAAATCCGAGCCAATGGATATCGCGCATGATTGCTTCCACATACTCAGTATCTTCTTTTTGAGGATTAGTGTCGTCGAAGCGTAGGTTGCAGGTGCCACCGAACTTTTCAGCGGCGCCGAAATCCATAATGATAGCCTTTGCATGGCCGATGTGGAGATATCCGTTTGGTTCGGGCGGGAAACGAGTATTCAGCCTTCCCCCATTCTTTCCAGCCTCCAGATCTTCCTTTATGTATTGCTCCACAAAGTTAAGGCCTGATTCATTCTCTTTGATTTCTTCTTTAATTTCTGCCATAATTGGTAAATTTTCAGATCAACCAAGTGCCCTTCAAGGGGGCGCGTCGTTGATGCCTGCGTTAATATCGCTACAAAATTAATAAATAATGGTGGAATGACAAAAAAAATGCGGCCGAAGCCGCAATTTTTAATATTCATTAATTCAAAACATTTTTATTTTCAAGAAAGGGCTGCACGAAGACGCTTGCGTGCGAAGAAGATTCGGCTTTTAACTGTTCCAACAGGAAGATTCAGCTCCTCGGCGATCTCGCTATATTTATATCCAGCCACGTGCATATTAAACGGGATGCGGAATTCATCATCAAAAGTAGCAAGGATCTCGTTGATTTCCTTCACGGTCATGCTTCCTTCCGGAGTTTCGAGGGCAGATTCCTGAGAAGTATTAATATGATATAGATCTTCGGTAGTGTCAACGATAGTAGCTTGGCGTACGGTCTTGCGATAATTATTGATAAAGATATTGCGCATGATCGTCATGACCCAACCCTTGAAATTGGCATCAGAAGTAAACTTTTCTTCATTATCCAGAGCCTTAAGAGTAGTGTCCTGAAGAAGATCAGCAGCAGATTCGTGGTCAGCTGTGAGCTGATATGCGAAGTTCATCAGATTAGACTGAAGATTTATTAGGTTCTTTCGGAACGAATTATTAGATGCCATTTTAGTTATTGTTTTTTCTGTTATTAGTAGATTTTTGTTCTTTGTTCAACTCTATAACGTAGGTTGGTTTCATATTGTTTCAGATTTTTTTGCCGAAATCCCCAAAATGAATGAACAATTTTATATTTAATTAATAATCAATATTTTACACACAGTTAAATTAATATATCATTTGTGAGACATCATGAAATGTCGCTGAAACAAATCTGCAACAAAATAGTTCAATACTATTGGGAGAATGGGAAAATTTTGTTAATTTTGCACTATAAACCATAACAGATGAGATTCGATCAACTACTTGAAAACGACGACCTGCTTGATGCACTGTGGGATATGCACTTCGACGAGTGCACGCCCATTCAAGAGCAGGCCATCCCTGCAGTGCTTGATGGGCGCGACCTTCTGGCGTGCGCGCAGACCGGCACGGGAAAGACTGCAGCATATCTTCTTCCGGTCATAGACATACTATCTACATATAAATATCCGCAAGATGCAGTCAACTGCGTGATAATGGCACCAACCCGCGAACTTGCACAGCAGATCGACCAGCAGATGCAAGGATTCTCCTACTTTTTGCCAATCAGCAGCATGCCCGTCTATGGCGGTACGGACGGCTACACTTATGACCAACAACGTCGTAGCCTTAAGGCCGGAGCAGACGTTGTGATCGCTACGCCCGGAAGACTCATTGCGCATCTTTCCATGGGATATGTGGATCTTTCAAAAGTCTCTTTCTTCATTCTTGATGAAGCCGACAGGATGCTCGACATGGGTTTCTACGACGATATAATGCAAATAGTAACCCGTCTTCCAAAAGAAAGACAGACGCTTCTATTCAGCGCCACAATGCCACCTAAGATCCAACAGCTTGCCAACAGCATCCTCAACAACCCTCATGAGATAAAACTTGCGGTCTCAAAACCGGCAGAAAAGATCAGGCAGAAAGCCTACGTATGCTACGAGACACAAAAGCTCCCCATCCTTACTTCCATTTTCAAGGAGACGCCACCCGAAAAGGTGATAATTTTCTCTTCATCGAAACTCAAGGTCAAGGAACTTGCAAAAGCTTTGAAAAACGAGAAATATAAGATTGGAGAAATGCACTCGGATCTCGATCAAGATATACGCGAAGACGTCATACTCGACTTCAAGAGCGGGAAGATAAATGTGCTGGTGGCGACTGACATTATGGCAAGAGGAATTGACATTGACGATATCGATCTTGTCGTGAACTATGATGTGCCCCGGGAATCTGAAGATTATGTGCATAGGATCGGAAGGACAGCCCGAGCTGACAGAGATGGCAATGCCATAACCTTTATCTCAGAAAAAGAAATAGAAAAATTCAAACGAATCGAGCGATTCCTTGGAAAAGAAGTGCAAAAAGGCGCGATACCACAGGAATTAGGAGAGGGTCCAGCTTACGTTTCTAAGAAAAGCAAAGCGAAAACTGACAGGAAGAAAAAATATTATCCCCGAAACAGGAAGCAACATACCAAACCAAAAAAGGAGGGCCATAAGCCCTCCGTAGGATAAGAAAAGTTATGGATTAAGTCTTGGAAGGCTTATTCCTGCCTTGCCTTAGGATAATTTCATTTAAAATCCCTTTTGGATACTTATCTTTCATTTACTTTTCGCAATTAAAACACATTCCATCTAAAAAAGTGGACAAAATGTGTGTTAAATTTTCTTATATCATCTTAAAGTATTAATTTTGCGACTTGAAAAGCCGGAACTCCGGAAATACTATCAACTATATCATGAGCCATAAGCAGACAGAATTTAAGACATATGAATCATATGAGTCTATGAGCACCGCAAATCCGGTCAATGGAATAATGTCGGAAGTTGCGGCGGACTTTCAATTTGAAAACATTGTAATCAACGAACGCAGTATGCCTGTGGTGCCGGTGCGCCACATCGTGCTTTTCCCATTCATCACCGTTCCTCTATCTGTCACTGACTCTTCAGTGCTTGACGTCCTCGACTTGGCTCAAAAAAACCAAGAGGCCGTTTTGGCATTAACTGTAAAGAATGATGTTGAGAATCTTACCACGAAGGATCTTTACAGAATAGGCGTAGTGTGCATGGTGGCAAGAATCATGGAAATGCCAGACGGAAGTTACACAGCTTTTTTGGTAGCCGCCAATAGAGCGAAAGCAATCCGGATCAATTCGAAAGAACATGGATTTTTTGCGCGGGTTGAATATGTACCCGAAATTCTTCCCGGACAAGACGACATGGAGCTGGCTGCAATCCTATCTTCTGTCAGGGATTCTTTTTACGAGATTTTGGGTCTCTTCAGTGAGGATGAGACTAAAGAAGTGCGCTTTGCAATATCCCAGTTCACAAGCCCTTTTAAATTGGTAAACTTTATAATCTGCAACTCGCCCATCACACTTGAAGACAAGCAGAAGCTTCTTGAAGAATCTGAGATAAAAGAGAGATGCTCTTCACTGCTTCATATGCTGGACACAGCATTTCAGATGCTCCAGCTGAAAGTTGACATTCAAGAGAGAACAAGGGAGGATATCACAAAACAGCAACGAGATCAATTCCTTCAGCAACAGCTTCGCGCCATAAAAGAAGAACTCGGAGATAATCCTGAAGAGAGTGATGAAGCCGAATTGCTGGCTAAAGCAGAGCAGATGCAATGGAGTGAAGAAATGGATAATTACTTCTCCAAAGAATTAAAAAAACTCGGACGCTTCATGGCATCCACTCCCGAATACGGCATTCAGTATACATATCTCAATACTTTGCTTTCACTTCCTTGGAATAAGAAAAATGAAAATCCCATAGATCTTGATCATGTAGAGAAGATATTAAACCGCGACCACTATGGTCTTGAAAAGATAAAGGACAGGATTCTGGAGCAAGTGGCTGTCATGAAACTTCGCGGCGACATGAAGGCACCCATACTTTGCCTATACGGCCCCCCGGGAGTAGGAAAGACATCTCTTGGCAAGTCGGTGGCAGAGTCACTTGGCAGGGAATATGCAAGAATTTCACTGGGCGGACTGCATGATGAGGCTGAGATACGCGGACACCGACGCACTTACATTGGTGCAATGCCCGGACGCATAATAGCAGCAATCCAGAAAATTGAAAGCAATAATCCCGTCATAGTGCTGGATGAAATCGATAAAATCAGCAAAGACATAAAAGGAGATCCTTCTGCAGCCTTGCTTGAAGTGCTTGATCCGGAGCAGAACTCCCACTTCCATGACAATTATATTGACGTGGATTATGACCTTTCTGATGTACTCTTCATCGCCACTGCCAATACACTTGATTCTATTTCTGCACCATTGCTCGACAGAATGGAGCTGCTGGAAGTGACAGGATATATTATGGAAGAGAAAATAGAGATCTCCAAACGTCACCTTTTGCCTAAAGCCCTTGAAGACCTTGGATTCAACAAAGATGAAGTCAGGATTTCTGATGGAGGGATTCAATTCATTGTGGAGCATTACACAAGAGAATCAGGAGTCAGGCAACTTGACAAAACGATCAGGCGTCTCCTTAGAAAGCTTGCGAGACTGAAAGCATCCGACAGACCTTTACCTGAATTAATTGAAGCAAAGGAAGCAAAGGAGATTTTAGGGAAAGAAGAGTATGTTGGAGAACTTTATGAAGGCAATGATCACATAGGTGTGGTCACGGGTCTTGCATGGACCGCAGCAGGAGGAGAAATTCTGTTTATAGAATCTTCACTTTCAAAGGGGAAAGGAGAAAAATTAACCTTGACCGGAAACTTAGGTGACGTCATGAAGGAATCTGCCACAATAGCACTCGAATATGTCAGGGCTCATGCAGAGAAATTTGGCATAGACGAAAAAATGTTTACAGATTATAATGTACATATCCATGTGCCGGAAGGAGCAATACCCAAAGATGGTCCATCCGCAGGAATAACTATGGTGACATCTCTCGTGTCTGCCTTCACCGGTCGCAAGGTGCGTGAAAAGACTGCCATGACAGGAGAAATGACCTTACGTGGAAAAGTACTTCCAGTGGGAGGCATAAAGGAAAAGATTCTCGCTGCCAAACGCGCCGGCATATCCGACATCATAATATCCGAAGAGAACCGTCGCGATATCGAGGATATCGAACCCATCTATATCAATGGCATTAACTTCTTATATGTCAGGAATATTTCCGAAGTCATCGACTACGCTATACTCAATGACTGACACTTTATAAGTTTTTTTAACTATATAATCGTGTTTCGCATTTGGAAACACGATTTTTTTTTTGTAATTTTGCACAATAAAATAAAGAATATAACGTATACAAAGATTAAAAACCCAACGCCTATCGAAAGAAATATACTTAACGTATTAATCAACAATAAAATGGCAAATTTTGGAAGCATGACCGACGAACAATTGGTCAGAGCTTATGCGGAAGGCAACAATGAGGCTTTCGACTCTCTGCTCAAGCGTCATCAAGAAAAGACTTTCAACTATATCCTTCGTGTAGTGAAAAACGAGGATGTAGCGAACGACATATTTCAGGAGACCTTCGTGAAGGCAATCCTGACTATCAAGCAAGGGCGTTATACTGAGAACGGAAAGTTTCCCGCATGGATTTCGAGAATAGCACACAACCTAATCATTGACTATTATCGACAGGAAAAATCCGAAAATATGCAGAGCACGGATATTGAGGAACTCGACATCCTCAATAAGAAAGAACTGTGTGAAGGCACAATCGAAGATCGCATCATATCAGATCAGATCAGAGACGATGTGAAGATGCTCGTCACCCAACTTCCTGACCTGCAACGTGAAGTTCTGACTATGCGTTATTACAAGAATCTATCTTTTAAAGAGATAGCAGAAAAGACCGGAGTAAGCATCAATACCGCTCTCGGAAGGATGCGATATGCCATCATCAATCTTCGCAGAATTGCTCAAGAAAAAGATGTGGTGCTTACTTTCTGACCCCACATAGACCTATCATAGAAGCGGACTCAAGGACAATTGTCAATGAGTCCGCTCTTATTTTTTGAGATTAAACATTTTTATTATAACAGGCGTTATATTGACAAAACCTAAAATAATAAAATATTATGAAAACTTTTGATAAAGCCATTAAAGAATCTAAGCCCACTCTCGTAGTGTTCCTCCATCATGGTGGTCAGGATGTAGTAGAAGTAAAATACATCACAGACGGAATCAAATCCAAGTATGCTGACAAAGCCAATGTAGTAAGGGCAGATGATACCTACGGAAAGCTGAAAGTGGAATATAAGCTTGAAGAATATCCTACATATATCCTTTTCAAGGAAGGACAGGAACTGATGAGAGAAAGAGGAAGAAAGACGGAATCTCAGTTAAGTGAAATGATAGATCGCGCTCTTTAAGAGTGACGCTCCCATAAAAGATGAGTCGGAATATAATTTTATTTCCGATTCATTTTTTATTTTCCATCTTTACAATATCACCACTTGTGATTGCGTTATGTAAATGTAATTATTAACACATAATGCCTATGACAAACGGTTCTACTGCTATTTTGTCATCTGCATCAAGTCAACAGTCTATGAAATCACCACGCAAATCTACCATTGAGATGATCCGTCAATTTGCCCGGACATGTATCACCATTAAAGATCTAAAGCTTGATGTCATGATGGCCAACTGA
This sequence comes from Muribaculaceae bacterium, assembly GCA_029060285.1. GTDB lineage: Bacteria > Bacteroidota > Bacteroidia > Bacteroidales > Muribaculaceae > Lepagella. The sequence goes on from JAIDUH010000120.1 coordinate 8,196, forward strand.
AAAAAAGCACTCCCCTCCGGGAGTGCTTTATGTATCGGAACTTTACAAATCATAAAATATTTGATCGCTTCTTCAGCCTCACTACATTCTCTACATGATGAGTGTGGGGGAACATATCCACGGGCTGAACATCTGTGACAATGTATTCATTGTCCATCAAGGCAAGGTCTCTCGCCTGTGTGGCGGGATTGCAACTTACATATACTATTATTTCCGGAGCAGCATTCAGTATGACCTTTACCACATCTTCATGCATTCCCGCTCTCGGAGGATCAATTATCATGACATCTGGAACTCCATGCTTCTTGATAAATTCATCTGTCAAGATATCCTTCATATCTCCGGCATAGAAAATAGTATTGTTGAGACCATTTACTTCCGAATTGAGCCTCGCGTCTTCAATGGCAGCCTCGACATATTCTATTCCGACCACTTCACGAGCCCCTCGAGCCACAAAATTAGCTATTGTGCCGGTTCCCGTGTAAAGGTCATATACGAGGGGGGCATCTTCGGAGCCCGCAAATCCATATAGTTCTGCTTCAGAATCTGTCAGTTCCTCCCGAGGTGACATTCCAGCAAATTTTCGTGTCACCTTATAAAGTTCGTACGCTTGCAAGGAGTTGGTCTGATAAAAAGACTTTGCATTGACTCTAAACTTCAGACCCTCCATTTCCTCTTCGATATAATCGGTACCTGCCCAAGCAATCACTTCCTGATCGGAGATTGTATCGTTTAACTTGAGATTGACAACATAAAGCAGCGATGTGATTTCCGGGAAATTTTCTTTAAGGAAATCCATGACAAGCTTTATCTTTTCCGGATCATCCTCGCCAAACTGAAGACAGACCATACACTGTCCTGTCGAAGCAATGCGAATCATCAGATTGCGCAGCAATCCTTTGTTTTCCTTGATATTATAGAAAGAGAGACCTTGCTGTTCGGCAAATTGGTAAAGAGCGTTTCGAATGCTGTCACCAAGTGATGATTGCAGATGGCATTCATCAATGTGAAGCACTTTGTCGAATGCACCGGGAATATGAAAACCAAGGGCATCGGGTGAATCATCAAATACCTTTCCGCTCTTCACGTCTTCCCACGTACGCCATTTCTTATCCGAAAATGTATACTCCATTTTATTGCGATAACGCCATATATTCTTACTGCCAAGAATAGGAGTAATGTCCGGGATATCTATTTTGCCGATTCTCGTTAGAGCATCATAGACTGTCTGTTGTTTGCATTCCAGTTGTTTTTCATATGGGATATGCTGCCACTTGCAACCACCACAGACTCCGAAATGGCGGCACTCAGGCATCACTCGAAAGTCTGATGGCTTTATCAGCCTTTCAATATGCCCTTCGGCAAAAGAATGCTTCTTTCTGTCTATTTTTACATCGGCTATGTCGCCCGGCGCACCATATGGAATAAACACTACGATGGCAGAATCATCCTCGGGACGCATTTTTACCCTTGCGAGAGCCTTGCCCTCAGCCGCCATAGCAGTGATCTCGACATTCTCGAGAAGAGGAAGGAATTTTGGTTTTCTTGCCATAGGGGGTTCTTCCTTTATTCAATCACTATGTCATAATTCTCAAGAAACTCCATTGTTCTTGCGATATAATCTTCCATCACAATGTCTTCCTCTACGAAAGGAACAGCCTCGCGGTAGTCGTGCATAAGCTTTTCTATAATCGGGGACGACTTAAGGGGACGACGGAAATCTATGCCTTGGGCTGCATTCATAAGCTCAATTCCTGCAATATACTGGAGATTGGACACTATTTTATGCAATTTTGTAGCTGCATTCGCACCCATTGACACGAGATCTTCCTGCCCGTTGCTGCTGACGATTGAGTCGCAGCTTGCCGGCCAAGCATACATCTTGTTCTGGCTGACCATTGAAGCCGCTGCATACTGTGGGATCATGAAACCACTGTTCAAGCCCGGTTTCGCCACGAGAAATTCAGGAAGACCACGAACGCCTAAAATAAGTTGTGCCACACGACGTTCGGATATATTACCTAATTCATGAAGCGCAACTCCCATATAGTCAAACACAAGTGCAAGAGGTTCGCCATGAAAGTTTCCTCCGGACACCACCAGATCTTCATCAGGGAACACAGTGGGATTATCTGTCACTGAGTTAATTTCAACATGAAGCACTTCTGTCACGTGGCGCATAGCATCCTTTACAGCACCATGCACCTGCGGAATGCATCGGAAAGAATAAGGATCCTGCACATGCTCTTTCTCCTTGGCTATAATCTCACTGCCGGCAAGAATTTTCCTGAATACCTCTCCAGTCTCTATTTGACCCTGATGCGGACGCACACGTTGAATACACTCCCAGAATGGCTCTATCCTTCCGTCGAAAGCCTCAAGGCTCATGGCACCGAACATATCGAAACAATTTACAAGATGCCATCCGTCGATAAGTGCCTTGATACCGTTAGCACTCATAAATTGAGTGCCGTTAAGAAGCGCAAGCCCTTCTTTTGATTTAAGCTTGATAGGTTTCCAACCAAAACGGTCAAGCGCGTCACGTCCTTTAGTCTTTTTGCCATCGACCATGACATACCCCTCTCCTATCAAAGGAAGGAATAGATTGGCGAGCGGCGCGAGATCTCCTGATGCCCCGAGCGAACCGCGGTCATACACTACGGGAAGAACATCATTGTTATAAAAATCGAGAATCCTTTGCACAGTCTCAACCTGCACTCCGCTGAAACCCATGGAAAGAGCATGGGCTTTTAACAGAAGCATCAACTTGACCACTGTTTTGTCTACCGGAGTGCCTACTGAACAGGAATGGCTTTTAATGAGATTCTCCTGGAGGGTCACAAGATCAGAGGGTGCAATATGTCGGTTGCAAAGCGAACCGAAACCTGTGGTCACACCATAGATTGGCACTGTATTCTCGTCAGTTTTCGTGTCAAGGAAATCGCGGCAATGCTGTATTTTTTCTATTGCTTCTTCTGATAAGGTCAGTTTTGCGCCATCCTTGAGAATTCTTTCTATCAGATCATAGGTAAGCAAAGAGCTGCCTATGGCATATTCAGTCATTTTTTCCATAAGATTTAGGAGTCAAAAAGTATCTTTCCTTTAGCAATTGTAGTCTTGACGCAATTCATTCCAACATAATATGGGAGCATATTGATATTGTCGAAGTCAAGAATGATTACGTCGCCATCTTTTCCCGGCTGTAGAGAACCTTTCTTGTCTGCGAGTCCACAAGCAGCTGCACCGTTGAGAGTCAATGCAGTGATGGTCTCTTCAATTGTCATGTTCATATATATGCAAGCCAGAGCAATAGTCAGAGGAATCGATCCTGAGAAGCAGCTACCAGGATTCAAGTCAGTGGCAAGGGCTACTGCACATCCTCCATCTATCATCTTGCGAGCCGGGGCATAGTTTTCTTTGAGTGCAAAGGCTGTGAGAGGCAAAAGGGTAGCCACAGTACCCCTGTCTGCCAATGCCTTGATTCCCTCATCGCTTATGTGCAGAAGATGGTCAGCACTTACGGCGTCCAATTCGGCAGCAAGCTCAGCACCACCAAGAGGCACAATCTCATCAGCGTGGAACTTAAGCTTGTATCCCATGGCCTTCGCAGCCTTCATCAATTTTCTGGAGTCTTCAATTTCAAAGACATTCTTCTCGGTGAAGACATCGCAGAATTTCGCTGCTTTCCTGAACTTAGGCAGCATATCCTTGATGATAAGGTCCACATATTCAGAAGTGCGACCTTTGTATTCCTCAGGCACTGCATGAGCACCCAAGAATGTCGGGATCACATCAATTTTCTTCTTGGCTGCCAATCTTGCGATAGCTGCAAGCATTTTAGCTTCAGTAGCATAGTCGAGTCCATATCCGCTCTTGGCTTCAACAGTGGTGACACCCATGCTGATCATACGATCCATCAGCCATTCCGCATTCTCTACGAGATCTGCTACAGTTGCTTTTCGAGTCGCATTTACAGTGCTCTGTATGCCACCACCCTTCTCCATTATACTCATGTAAGAAGCACCTTCAAGACGCATACGGAACTCATCGGGACGGAAACCTCCAAACACCATATGAGTATGTGAATCAACAAATCCGGGAAGTACGACCTTCCCTTTGGCATCAATCTCCTTGAATGTTGCTCCGTTCCCGAATAAAGAATACAGTTGACGAAGAGGATTTGAATTCCCGACATAACGGATTATTCCGTCCTTAATCAGGATAGCTCCATCTTCTATCACATTAAGGCGCTTCATTTCATCACCCTTAGCGGCTTCCACTCCTAGGGGCGTCACAATAGTGGCGTGCTTTATATATAGATTAGACATCTTTTTAATTTAGAATTTTAATTTAGAATTACTATGACAACGATGACAACGCTGAAAACTCTGAAAACTCTGAAAACGATAACAACTTAAATGATTGATCTCAGGTATTCTTCGTCGGCAATGAATGGCTCAGTAATCATGAAGCCGTTTTCAGACTGTGTATCATTCCATTCCTTTACGGTAGCCATGGCGTTTTCGTTGCGGGCCCAACTGCGTCGGGCGACACCTCCCATTACGTCCCATAACATAGCCTTTGTGAGTATCTCATCTACCCTGTCAGAGCCATCGCAAATCATACCGAAGCCACCATTGATAGCCTTGCCGATTCCGACACCTCCGCCATTATGCAGGGCTACCAGACTCATGCCGCGGGCACAATTACCGGCGAAACATTGCACAGCCATATCAGCCATAACGTTTGATCCATCCTTGATATTTGAAGTTTCGCGGAATGGAGAGTCTGTGCCGCTCACATCGTGGTGGTCGCGACCGAGCATTATCGGGCCAACTTCTCCTTTGCGTACCATATCATTAAACTTCAAGGCAATCTTAAGGCGTCCCATAGCATCCTGATAGAGTATTCTTGCCTGTGTGCCGACTACCAAGGCATTCTTTTCTGCATCACGAATCCATACCCAGTTGTCCATATCCTGACCTCGGCGGTCTTTCGGGATACAGTCCATAGCAGCTTTGTCTGTCTTTACGAGATCCTCATGTTTTCCACTTAGACACACCCAACGGAACGGACCATAACCATAGTCAAAGAGCATAGGCCCCATAATGTCTTCTACGTATGAAGGCCAAATGAAACCATCTTTTTCGTCCACTCCATTCTTAGACAATTCCTTGACTCCGGCATCATACATTGCTTTCATAAAAGAGTTGCCATAGTCAAAGAAATATGTGCCGCGATCAACAAGTGTCTTGATAGCTGCATAATGACGGTGAAGGGTCTTGTCTACAAGGCTACGGAATTCTTCAGGATTGTCATGGAGAAGACTGGTGCGTGCCTCAAATGAAAGACCTACCGGACAATAACCACCTTCGTATACAGCATGGCACGATGTCTGGTCGCTGAGAAGCTCTATCTTCTTATTTTCTTTCACGGCATATTCAAGCAAATCTACAATATTTCCGTGATATGCAATAGAAAGCGGTTTCTTTTCAGCCATGGCTTCCTCGGCAAGGCGGAATGCTTCGGCAAGATCGTCTGTGACCACCTGCACCCAACCCTGATTCTTTCTTGTAGCTATGCGTGATGCATCTACCTCAGCCACAATAGAAACAGCACCGGCTATGTCAGCAGCCTTTGGTTGTGCGCCGCTCATACCGCCGAGACCGGAACTTACAAAAAGATGTCCACGAAGGTCGCCGTCTTGCGGCACTCCCAGTTTCATACGACCTGCATTTAGGATTGTATTGAATGTGCCATGCACGATTCCTTGCGGACCTATATACATCCAGCCGCCTGCCGTCATCTGTCCGTAGTTGGCTACCCCCATCTGCATTGCTTCGTGCCAATCATGAAGGTTGTCGAACATTCCCACCATCATCGCATTCGTGATGATGACACGTGGGGCTTCAGGACGTGATGGGAACAAACCAAGAGGATGACCGGATTCCACGACGAGAGTCTGGTCTTCGGTAAGGTTCTCAAGATATTTTTTGATGAGTCGGTATTGCAGCCAGTTTTGGCAAACCTGTCCTGTTTCACCGTATGTGACAAGTTCGTACGGATAAAGAGCAATGTCGAAACAAAGGTTATTGTCGATCATCACCTGGAATGCCTTGCCCACAAGACATTTACCCTTGTATTCGTCTACGGGTTTAGCCTTCAGGTCTCCCTCCGGACGCCACCTGTATGCATAGATTCTGCCACGTGTACGGAGTTCCTCAAGAAATTCAGGAGCTGCCTTTTCGTGAAGCTCTTCCGGAAGATATCGGAGAGCATTCTTGAGAGCGGTTATTGTCTTTTCAGGAGTAAGGGTATAATGACGGTCCGGAGCACGGCGGATACCGTCCGCAAAATTTGGATCTTCAGGCCATTCTGCCGAAAGAAGGATTCTGTTGTCAGCCATATATCAGGTCAGTATTAGCTTATGTTTATCTGTTTTCCTCGCGAACTGCGAGTTTTTCACAAAATTAATAAAAATTTGTCAATTGAGCGCAAAAATATCGCATAAAATTTAATTAGGTCCCATCTTTTTAAGATGAGACCCGATATTATTCCGCCAACACTTCATCTACATATCTCCATATTTCGATATCTCCATATTTCGATACCTCTTTTCCATAATCCTTGTCCTCATAAGAGCATTGAAAAAAATTTGGTAATGTCGGAAATAAAGATTATCTTTGCAATCATAATTTTTAACCGACAGACATGAAGAACCGAAACTACCTACTATCAGGCCTCGCCGCACTCTCTGTATTTTCCGCAGGGGCTGCTGTCAATGATTTTGTAATCAAGACAAATAAACCAGGGGCACCTATTCAACCTACCATGTATGGCATCTTCTTCGAAGACATAAATTTCGGAGCTGATGGCGGACTTTACGCAGAACTCGTGAAGAACCGTTCATTCGAATTTCCACAGACTTTCATGGGATGGAACATTTTTGGCAACGTCCAAGTGAAAGATGACGGACCATTCGAGAAAAATCCTCATTACGTGCGTCTCGGTGACCCCGGTCACGCTCATAAGCATACTGGAATAGAAAATGAAGGCTTTTTCGGAATCGGCGTGGAAAAAGACAAGGAATATCGTTTCTCTGTCTGGGCTCGTACTGTAGACAGTGAAAAGTCAAAAATACGTGTCGAGATCACTGATCCTGACACTATGGACGACCACCAAGCCATAGCTAAACAGGAGATGGAGATCACAGGCAAGGAATGGAAGAAATACACCGTGGTCCTCAAACCATCAAAGACAGATCCAAAGGCTCACCTCCGTATTTTCCTCACTACTCCGAAATCTGCCGTGGACCTTGAGCACGTTTCCCTCTTCCCGGTAGACACTTGGAAGGGTCACGAAAACGGCATGCGCAAAGACCTTGCACAGAAACTTGCAGACCTCAAGCCCGGAGTGTTCCGCTTCCCCGGTGGTTGTATAGTAGAAGGCACAGACCTTGACACCCGCTACCAATGGAAGAATACTGTTGGTCCGGTTGAAAACCGTCCGCTCAACGAAAACCGTTGGCACTATACCTTCCCCCATCGTTTCTATCCAGATTATTTCCAGAGCTACGGCCTTGGCTTCTATGATTACTTCCTACTGAGCGAAGAAATAGGCAGCGAACCTCTTCCGATTTTGAGCGTGGGCCTTGCATGCCAATTTCAGAATAACGATCCTGCGGCTCATGCACATGGCGAAGAACTACAGCAATATATCGATGATGCACTCGACCTTATCGAGTTTGCAAACGGATCTACCGATACAGAATGGGGTAAGCTTCGCGCCGAGATGGGACATCCGGAGCCTTTCAATCTCAAATACCTCGGTATAGGAAACGAGCAGTGGGGTCCGGAATATCCTGAACATCTCAAGCCATTCCTTGACGCAATCCGCAAGCAGCATCCGGAAATAAAGATCGTCGGATCATCCGGTCCGGACTCTGAGGGCAAGCAATTCGACTATCTCTGGCCTGAAATGACCAAACTAAAAGCCGATCTCGTCGATGAGCACTTCTATCGTCCGGAATCATGGTTCCTCGAGCAAGGACGCCGTTATGACAATTACGACCGAAAGGGTCCGAAAGTATTCGCCGGTGAATACGCATGCCACGGAAAGGGAAAGAAATGGAATCATTTTAATGCAGCTCTTCTTGAAGCAGCATTCATGACAGGACTCGAACGCAATGCAGACGTTGTACACATGGCAACTTATGCTCCTCTCTTCGCTCATGTAGAAGGCTGGCAATGGCGTCCCGACATGATATGGTATGACAATCTTGAGAGTTTCCCAACATGCAGCTACTATGTGCAGCAACTTTACGGCACAAACAAAGGTGATTATGTCCTGCCTCTGACTATGAATGGCAAGACTGTAGCCGGCGACCCTGATCAAAACGGACTCTTCGCAAGTGCAGTAGTAGATAAGGAAAACAATACCTACATCGTAAAGGTAGCCAACGTTTCTGATGAGCCTCAAGAGCTCAATCTGAAATTCGATGGAATGAAGAAATCTTCTCTTGCCGGAGGAAAGGTAGTGACATTGCATTCAGATGTAGATACAGCTGAAAACAGTCTTGAAAATCCTTCTCTTATAGCTCCTCAGACTGCTACTATAGATGCTTCCGGCAATAGCTATTCAACTACAATAGGGGCCAAGACATTTGCAGTTTACACATTCAATATCAAATAAAATAGTAAAAAGATCATGTTAGAATTCAATGACCAGACAGCCCGTGAGGCTATCGAAAGCGGAAAACCCGTAGTTATCGACTTCTGGGCTACATGGTGCGGTCCATGCATCAAGCTCGGTCCCATCGTAGAGGAACTCGCTGAAAAATATGGCGATCAAGTGACAGTCGGAAAACTGAATATAGACGATAATGATGAAGTAGCCAGCGAGAACCGCGTACGCAACATCCCGACCGTGCTTTTCTTCAAAGACGGCGAAATGAAAGAGCGCTCTGTAGGACTTGTCAAGCTCTCTGATCTCGAAGCTAAACTTCAAGCTATATTGTAATCCAGCATATAGGTAAGATAAAGGGATGAGCCCGGTAGGCTCATCCCTTTATTTATTGAGTCTTATAGATCTTTCACCACTTCTGCCGGCATATCTGCAGCAGCGGGATCTACATCTGCAAAAGGCGCATCCTGATTCAAAATTTTGTCCGCCTCTTTTACTTCTTCATTAATGTTCTTTTCCATAGTTATAAATTTTAATGTTCGATTTTTTCACTTAAAACATATATTCAATACATATTGTTCAAAAGTGAATCATTCTGTAGTGACCTTATACCTGACTGACATTGTATCCAGCCTATTAAGCACAGACCTGTCGAGAGGAATCCTCTTTCTGCTATGGATCTTTATGCTTTGCTGACGCTCCTTGTCATAAATGTTAAGATAAAGCTCCCCGCTTCTCCCTTCCGGCTTCAGTTCAAGCGAACCAAGATAATCGAATACTTCATTGTCCGCAACATTCCTGTCTAAGAATATGGTCAACGTATTGGCTACGCCTCCCTTCATTTCATCAAGAGGAGTAACCTCGGCTACTTTTAATTCAAACTCAGCAGGATTAAACATCTTGCTCTGCACCTGACCCTTTATATAATACGGCTGCCCGACCTTAAACCTTTGGAATGTGGAATCATATTCACGCCCGAAGAATACGAATTCATGTTTGCCATTGAAATCCTCAACAGATACCCTTCCATACGGCTGCCCTCTTTTGGTAGTCTTTGTTACGGCATCAGTCACCATTCCGCCCAAGGTCAGTACGGCACCCGGCTGCATCTTATCTTCAATATCAGAGCAATTGGCATTGCATCCGTATGTCAGTTCCATATAATAGTCATCAAGAGGATGGGCGCTTATATAGGTCAACACGAGTTTTTTCTCCTCCTCAAGCAGTCTTATCCGGCTCCATGGTTCAAAATCAGGATACGGAGGACGGTTGGTTTCTATTGTCTCAAAATCCCCAAAAAGCGACATTTGAAGGGAATTCTTGTCATTCTGGTAGTTCTGACCATATTTCACCAGCATATCGGCATACGTGGTGTCAAACATTGGATGAAGCATCATCTCCCTCTTGATACCGAAACTGTCAAATGCCCCTGCGAGCGCAAGCGATTCTATAGCCGCACGGTTGCATCCGGAAAGGTTTACCCTCTCCACAAAGTCGTAAATATCCTTATATGGACCACCCTTTTCTCTTTCGGCGATGATAGTGCTGACCGCGTTCTGCCCCACTCCTTTGATTGCCCCTAATCCGAAGCGGATGACTCCATCTTTCGACACACCGAATTTTTCCACTGACTCATTTACGTCTGGACCCATAACTTTAAGCCCCATGTGCATACACTCGTCGATAATCACCTTCAGTTTGTCGGCAGCCCCAAGGTTTCGGCTAAGCACTCCTGCCATATATTCAGCCGGATAATTAGCCTTAAGATAACCTGTCTGGTATGCCACCCAGCTATAGCATGTAGCATGGCTCTTATTGAAAGCATAAGAAGCAAACTTTTCCCAGTCAGCCCATATCTTTTCCAGCACTTCAGCCTTATGTCCGTTTTTCTGCCCCTCAGCCATAAACTTCACCTTCAGCTTCTGCATCTTGTCGATCTGCTTTTTACCCATGGCCTTACGGAGCATATCGCTCTCGCCTCGGGTGAAATTGGCAAGAAGGCGAGACAGGAGCATGACCTGTTCTTGATAGACCGTGACGCCATATGTCTCCTTGAGATATTTCTCCATTATGGGAATATCATATTCTATTGGTTCCTGACCATGCTTTCTGGCGATAAACGACGGAATATAATCCATAGGTCCCGGGCGATAGAGGGCATTCATCGCAATAAGGTCTTCAAACTTGGAAGGCTGAAGTTGTCGGAGATAAGTTCGCATTCCGGCGGATTCAAACTGGAATGTCGATGTTGTCCTGCCGTCACAATATAGCTTGAATGTAGCGGGATCGTCAAGAGGAATATTCTCAATGTCAAGATCAATTCCCTTTGAAGCTTTTATATTGGCAAGGGTCTCCTTGATGATAGAAAGAGTCTTCAGACCAAGGAAGTCCATTTTGATCAAGCCGGTATCTTCGATTATGCTTCCTTCATATTGAGTAGTCATCTGCTTGACGCCGTCAGCATCTGTAGCTATTGATACTGGCACCCAGTCAGAAATCTCATCGCGGCATATGATGACCCCACAGGCATGAATACCCGTGCCGCGTATATTTCCCTCGAGCTGAGTAGCATATTTTATCGTATCCCTGATCTTTGGGTCGGGGTTATGAGTCTCGTTCTCAAAATCCTTATTGTATTTCAATACATTCTTGAGATTGATCTTCGGGGCCTTGCCGTTCACCTCAGGAAGACGGTCGGGAACAAGTTTCTTCAATCGGTTTGATTCAGCCACCGACACTTCAAGTACACGCGCCACATCGGCAATGGCACTTTTCGTTGCCATTGTCTGGAATGTGATGATATGTGCCACCTTTTCAGCACCATATTTTTCTGTGACATATTTCAACACCTCATATCTTCCGTCATCATCGAAGTCAACGTCGATATCAGGAAGAGAAATACGGTCCGGATTCAGGAATCTCTCAAACAGCAAGTCATACTTGATGGGATCAACTCTTGTGATGCCAAGACAATATGCAGCTGCAGATCCGGCTGCAGATCCACGTCCGGGCCCTATGCTGACACCGAGTTTGTTTCTGCCGGTATTGATAAAATCCTGAACTATGAGGAAGTAGCCCGGGAATCCCATAGTCTTCATTATATATAGCTCGAAGTTCAATCGCTCGGCAACTTCAGGAGGGAGCGGGTCGCCATAAATTTTTCTTGCTCCTTCCATGGTCAGCTTGTTGAGATAGTCAGCTTCAAACTTTATGCGATAAAGCTTGTCGTAGCCACCGAGTCGGGCGATTTTCTTCTCCCCTTCTTCACGCGAAAGCACTACATTTCCATTCTCATCTTGAGTGAACTCATCGTAAAGTTCTTCTTCAGTGATTCGAGACCGATACTCTTCTTCTGTGCCAAAATCTTTCGGGATTTCAAAGAAAGGCATAATTGGAGCGTGATCAATGGAATATGACTCAACCTTGTCTAACACTTCCATGGTATTTTCAAGAGCTTCCGGATAATCACTGAATATCTTCTGCATCTCTTCCGGGCTCTTAAGCCACTCTTGTTTTGTGTAGTGCAAGCGGGCCTCACTGAATGTCTTCTGCATCGAAACGCAGATCAGTCGGTCGTGAGCTTCGGCATCATCTTCATATGTGAAATGGACATCATTGGTCGCCACAAGTTTTATTCCGTGCTTTCTTGCAAGGGACACCAGCACTTCATTCACTTTACACTGCTCGGGATAGACTTCACGGTTGGAATTTTCCTTGAATGTCTCATGCCTCTGAAGCTCGAGATAGTAATCATCTCCAAATGTGTTTTTATACCAGAGTATTCTTTCCTCAGCTGCCTTCAAGTCGTCGTTGAGGATAAATTGCGGCACTTCTCCTCCAAGGCAAGCACTGCAGATGATGAGACCTTCCTTATGGGCTTCAAGCTCTACCCTGTCTGTTCGCGGCTTAAAGTACATGCCATCTGTCCAAGACTTGCTGACAAGCTTGATGAGGTTTTTATACCCCTTGAGATTCTTGGCAAGCACTATCAGATGGTATCCCCTGTCGCTTTTATCACGTCGGTCTGTAAGCCTGTCCTTTGCTACATACATCTCGCAGCCTATGATAAGCTTGAATTGTTGGTCTTCAGGAAGACCTGAGTTCTTCTTCTTTACGTAGTTCCACATTTCCTTGACGCCGAACATATTGCCATGGTCAGTAAGGGCAATCCCCCTCATTCCAAGTTCAATCGAACGGTCTACAAGTTCCTGAATAGAAGCCTTTCCATCAAGAAGACTATATTGTGAATGCACATGAAGGTGCGTAAATTGTGGCATATTTATTTCGTTTTATGTTTTTGTCTTAAGTTTTACGATTATCGTTAATCGTTAATCGTTAACATCGATCACTCCGGCACTCTCCCAAAACCTTTGAACGTCTTGACATAATAAGGTTGTGTGATATCCGACACCACTACTCCTTTGGAAGTAGAAGCATGTATGAAGTTGCAGTCGTCGACCATAATCCCGACATGCGAAACTTTATCAGGGTCCTTGCCTGTAGCGAAAAAGCATAGATCCCCTATCCTGACGTCTTTTTTCTTCAGCTTCTTACAAAAGTCCTGCTGTTGGGCACTGTTCCTTGGAAGTTTTACTCCCGTCACCTTCAAATAAACACTCATGACCATACCTGAACAATCACACGCCACCCCTTTTTCGGCTTTTCCATAACCATAAGGAGTGCCAAGCCATCCTTTGGCCTCTTTCACTATCATTTTACCCGTTTTGGACTCACCGATAGTATTTATGGTGTTTTTATCCTTATGTGTCTTATAAATCCCGTGCTTTGACTCATAAAAAGAACTGTCACTCTTTTTTGAAGAACGGCATGAAGGCAACGTT
>JAIDUH010000121.1 GCA_029060285.1 Muribaculaceae bacterium
ATTGTATTTAGAGGGAAGGGAAAAACAAGGAATAATGAGTAACAACGAGAAGAATAGCGGTGATTTGTAGGGGATTATAGGATTTAACACTTTAGTGGGTGGTATTTGGAAGTAGCCGTTTTTAGGCATATTTTTGTGACGTATTTCTACCGCGGAGAAGCTGAGGCTTTCCGCTTTCGTCATTTTATGGGGACAGTTTACATCGGTTTACGATGGTTTACAACTGTTGTCAGCGGCGGTAAATGAGGTTTCAGAACCGTAATTTCGTGCGACGGGTTGACATGGGTTGTCAACGGTTGACTTTGGTTTACACGCGGAAGGGATACACGTATCTGATAGAAAAAGCTCAAAAATATGCGTGTATGAGAACACAACGAAAATGTGAAAACTGCGGTACAGTATTTACCGTCAGAAGCGGCAATCAGCGCTATTGCTCGGAGCAGTGTGCCGAGCAAGCCAAGCAGAACCGCAAGAAGCGTCGCAACGATTTCATCAATGCGGTCGAACCGCTTATAGATCTTCAAAATCAGGAATACCTTTCTTTTTCGAAGGCTGCTCTACTTATGGGGTGTACCCGGCAGTACGTTTATAAGCTCGTTGCTCAGGGACGGCTCAGGGCATCGAGGTTAAGCGCCCGCATGTCGCTCATTCGTCGGGTAGACATAGAAGCTCTGTTGATGCAATGCCCATACGAGCGAGTGTTGCCTGTGACACGACCGTCCAAGACCACATCCAAGCCCCGTAAGGAGGCAGCGACCGACAACACACCTATGGAGTATTATACCTCCGAAGAAGTAATGGCTAAATTCAAGATTGGTCAGGGCTGGCTCTATACCTGCGCCAAGCGTTACCATATCCGTACCTGTAAGATTGCGGGACGGATCTATTTCAACCGTCCTGACGTCGACGCCCACTTTGGCATCGCAGTCGATACATCACACATAACCGATTGGCTCACGACCGCTGAGGCCGAGCAACAATTCGGAATGAAAGCATCGGCAATTAGGGCATACGCTTATCGTCACAATATACCTACGAAAAAAGAAAATGGTGTCGCGTACTATTCCAAAAGCCATTTAGAAGAGCTACGCCGTCCGGATCTTGTATCGGACGACCGTTACTGCACTGTTGAGGAGACCGCGGAGAAATACGGTCTGTCAAAAGCCAACCTGCATCATATAGTCAAGGTAAAGGGCATCCGTAAGGTGAAAGTCGGTGTCCGAAACCTGCTTCTGCGCGAAGATGTGGAGCGTGTGATGGCAGAAAGAGCGGCATCCGGTTTATGATATTCGCGGCATATCCGGTTATAGTGCAATTATTCTCTGATTATTGCATTGCAACAGTTGTCACCCTCATATCATACCGTTCCTTTGCACCGACGGAACAATCGGCAACAATGACAATCAACCCGAAAAACAAACTCTAAAACCTAAAGAATATGTCAAACATCTGTAAGACCGTGACGCTGCGGACGCGACCTATCAAGAATGGCAAAATGCTGTCGTTCTATCTGGACTACTATCCGGGATACCGTGACGCGGCAACTATGAAAGTGATGCGCCATGAATCGCTGGGCATCTACATCTACGCAAAGCCAAAGAACCGTAAAGAACGAGAATACAATGACCGCCTGACCGAGAAAGCCGAGGCGCTGCGGTGCCGACGCTATGAAAGCATCGTCAACGAGCGGTATGACTTCTTCGACAAAGAGAAGGAAAAAGGGGATTTCCTTGCATGGTTCAAAGATCTCGCAACAAAAAAGAACACCAAATGGGAGCATGTCTATAAGCATTTCGAGCGGTTCACGGGAGGAAAATGTTCTTTTGGCGAGATTGACGTAGACCTGTGCCGACGCTTCATGGAATACCTGCTCAACGCCCGTCAGTACAGACACACCGGGCGTCAGCTTCATATAAACTCTGTAGCCGGATATTGGTCTACGTTCAGAGCCTGTCTGCACACCGCCTACCGCGACCGGAAGATAAAGGAGAACCCCAACGGCTTTCTCGACCGCATAGACACAATCCCTACCGTCAAGGAACATCTGTCGCAGCAGGAACTGGTAAAGTTGGCGCAGACACCCTGCGAGATACCGGTTCTAAAGAGGGCTTTCCTGTTCGCTTGCCTTACCGGATTACGCAAGAGCGACATAAAGAATCTGACATGGGAGAATATCCAGCCCTATGGTGACGGAGGTATGTATGTCACAATCCGTATGCAGAAGACCAAAGACCTTGTGAACAACCCGATCAGCGATGAGGCAATGGAGCTTATAGGACCGAGAGGCACTGGCAAGGTGTTCGTCGGCTTTCAGGACTTCATGACGCAGGCTCCCATGCGCCGGTGGCTAAAAGATGCCGGTATCACCAAACATATAAGTTTCCATTGCACCCGTCACACGTTCGGGTCTTTGCAGGTGGAAGCAGGCACAAGTATCTATGTGGTGCAGAAGATGCTTGCACATAAAAACGTGGAGACAACTCAGATTTACGCGGCTATGGCAGATGAGCAGAAGCGTCTGTCTGCAAGCCGAATTACGTTGAAGCCGACGGGTGATTAAAACACTTTACTTTAAGCGGTGGGTATATATGGGCGCATAGTAAAGAGATAGTAAGATAGTGTTAAGGCGAGGACATTTGTTCCTCGCTTTTTTATTACCCCTTATTATCTGTTTTTAGGGGTCTGATGGAGATTTTGAGTATGATTATGAGTATGAAAATAGAGTATGATTATAATAATTCATAATAGTTTACTCACTGACGGACAACTATTAGGAATAATCGCCACGATTGATATACTTTTGCGCATCACAAATCAAATAACAATGAATAACAGACAAACAAATTCCGACACATTTTTAGATGCCTGCCTGTTCTACGGGCTTCCCGGTATTGTAATTCTCTCTGTATCTATGATGGCTTCCATAAAAGTGGGTGCCGATTTCGGAGGGGACGGCATGGTGCGCACCGGCACCTTCCTCGGTTGCAATCTATTCCTTTGGCTCAGTTACTACACTCTTTTTATTTCTCTGCCCGAAAGTCTGATGCTTTGCTTCGGCAAGAGGGACAAGACGGTGGTGACAGTTGACATTTCAGAACCGACCTGCATAGCGGAGATTCAGGTTTCCGATGAGTCTATGATTGAAGCAGAGCCTGAGAAAGAGAACGAAGAACCGGTTGAAGAACTACCGTCAACTGATGATGTTTCAATTTCAGAAGACCCTGTCGCCGAGCCTTCGGTTCTGCCGATTGTCAAACTGGACTACCATGCCATCTGTCTTGAATATGAGCAACGAAGGACGGTTGAGAGAACAGAGCTGATTGAGGACATCATCGAGTATGCAGGGCGCACTATGGCTCCGTTCGTATCCGAGAAGAATATGATATGTCTATGTGAGGAAATCAGATGCTGGTGTTCCAATCCACAACATGAGCCGTCAGAGATATGTCTGCGTGACCGTCTTAGTACAAA
>JAIDUH010000122.1 GCA_029060285.1 Muribaculaceae bacterium
AATTCCTCCCTTTTATATTCGTTTGTGATTTTTTCTTTGATTCTTCTTATCCTTGTGGCTATGGTATTGCGGTTAAGTCCCATAGCCGCTCCAATCTCATCATAACTTAATTCGTCGAGCCACATCATTATGATTGCTTTCTCATCCGGATCGAGTGTGTTGATTATCCGATGTAACTGTTCAATTGATTCTTTATCGGAATCATCACTGTCAATCAATCCGTAAAGAGCATCAAGCGATTCGTGCCTATGCCTGGATTGTTTTCGGATGGTCGATAGGCAAGAGTTGACTGTCACCCGGTATATCCAAGTTTTCGAAGAAGATTCGCCTCGAAACCTCTGCATTCCTCTCCAAATATTTATAAGTACGTCTTGGCGTAAATCTTCAAATTCGGCGACAGAGCCGGAATAGGAAAAGCAGATTCTTGAAATGGTAGCATTTTCTGTATCTATCAATTTCTTGAAATCGCGTTCGAGAGCATAAGTTGAATTAGCGTCCACATCATTTGAAAAGGCAGCCCACCGTACAATCCGACTGCAAAGGAATTTTATCCGCAATTCCAAAGGAAGATCAATGGAAGGATGGCCGGCACTAATTGTAGTCATATATTCTCTATAGTTTTTATTTAATTTAACTATTAGACTCCATAATTCCCAAAATAGTTTCAACAAAGCAAAAAAAATGCGGCTCTTCCAAATGAAGAATAAAAATCACCACAATTATTTCATTTTCTCAATTTAAATTGTTAAATTTGTAGACCCTAAAATTTAATCAAATGGAAGTGATAAATTTTGCCGACACTCCGTCAGTGATCAGCCAATATATGCGCGAACTGCGCGACGTAAATATCCAAGGCGACCGTATGCGTTTTCGCACTAATCTTGACCGTATCGGCCAGCTCATGGCTTACGAAATCTCGAAGCGCATTGCCTATGAAGATATCACAATAAAGACTCCTCTTGCTGATTGCGTGTGCAAGCAGCCGGCTGAAGACGTGGTGGTTGCCACAATCTTACGCGCAGGCTTGCCTTTCCATCACGGATTCCTTCAAATCTTCGACAATGCCGGCAACGCATTTGTCAGTGCCTATCGCAAATATCATGAGAAAGGCGACACTTTTGATGTTCTCGTTGAGTATATGGCATCTCCATCGTTGGAAGGAAAGACCCTGATATTGGTAGATCCGATGCTTGCCACTGGCACATCAATGGAGCTTGGCTATAGGGCTCTTCTCCGTAAGGGCACTCCGGCTAAAGTGCACGTGGCTTCTGTCATAGCTTCTCAGCGTGCAGTGGAATATGTTAAAGAGCGCTTCCCGGACGACAAGACCACCGTATGGTGTGCCGCAATCGACCCCGAAGTCAATGCTCATAGCTATATAGTCCCCGGTCTTGGTGATGCCGGCGACCTTGCATATGGAGAGAAGGAAGACAACGCATGAAGATCGATAAGCTCGACATAGTAAACTTCAAGAATATAGAAGAGGCTTCTTTGGAATTTTCAGGAGGAGTCAATTGCCTGCTGGGCATGAATGGAATGGGGAAAAGCAATCTCCTTGAAGCCATTCATTTCCTTTGTCTTGCCCGCACTATGCAGACACTGCCGGAATCCTCGATTCCTCGGCACGGCACCGACATGATGATGGTGAAAGGGGATTTCGCAATGGATACAGGTGTTAATGAAAATGTTAGCTGTGGAATAGTCAAGGGCAAGGGGAAGACCTTGAAATGCAATGGCAAGGAATACCAACGTATATCTGAGCATATCGGACGATTCCCCATAGTCACGGTCACCCCTTCCGACCAATCCATAGTCAGTGGTGCAGCTGAAGAACGTCGCAAGCTGATGGACATGGTGATCTCCCAAGCCGACAAGACCTATCTTTCACATTTGATACGCTACAACCGCAGCATCGACAGCCGCAACCGTATGCTGCGTGCCGGAGTGAAAGACAAGCTTCTCTATGAATCAGTGGAAACTTCTATGGAAGAGTCTGCGGCAGTGATTCATAGCACTCGAAAAGCCTGGGTAGATGAGATTCTCCCTGTGTTCCGAACTCGCTATTCCGAAATTTCCGGAGATGCCGAAAAGGCTTCGATAAAATATTCCAGTGTACTCAACGACCAGTCACTCCGTGCAGTGCTCGACAGCACCCGTGCAAAGGATCAGGTGCTTGGGTATACATCCAAAGGAGTGCACCGCGACGATCTGCTGACAGGTCTTGGCGATTATTCCATGCGCCGTCTCGGTAGCCAAGGACAAGTGAAGACCTTCACGATAGCGTTGCGTCTTGCAATATTCAGTTATCTTAGGAAGGTGTCGGGGCTTACGCCTATACTTCTGCTTGACGACATATTCGATAAGCTCGATTCAAGCCGTGTCGGGAGAATCATGGAGATGGTAAGCGGCGACGAAGGTTTCGGACAGATATTCATCACCGACACCAACCGCGAGCATCTTGATGAGATATTGGAAGCCATCAAAGGGGAAAGCCGTCTATTCTCAGTCAAAGATGGCCACTTTTCTCCCGTGAATATAAAATAATCATAGTATAAATTAATAGTTAATAATTTATAGTTCATTGTTGATATAAGGTGGAACGTAGAGACGCAGTGACTGTTGGAGACGTGCTCCGTGAATGTCTGGAGAAGAGCAGCATGCAGGGGCGCTTGGATGAGGTGCGTGCATGCGATGCATTCCCATTAGTAGTGGGAACGGGCATTGCATCACTCTGCCATAGGCCATATATGAAAGGCGGTGTGATGACAATAGGAACTTCAAATGCGTCCCTTAGATCCGAACTGAATATGAGCAGAGGAAGGATAGTGAAGGGTATCAACGAAATATTGGGGAAGGATGTGGTGAAGGAAATACTTTTTAGAAATTGAAGAAAAATGAGTGCAAAAAACGACATATTGGAGCATCTTGATCCGGAAGCATTTCGCCATTCGGTTCCTTTACAGCTTAGATTCAACGATATAGATGTGCTTGGACACGTCAATAATAATGCGCAGCTTGCCCTCTTTGACGTTGGTAAGACTGAGTTCTACAATGCTCTCAGGGGCACGCTTGCTGATTGGAGCAGAGTGGAGGCGGTCATAGTCAATCTCAACTGTACATTCATGGAGCAGATTCATTTCACTGATCCGATGGAGGTGCGCACTCGCGTCAAGAAGATAGGGGAGCGTAGCTTCGTCCTTCAGCAAATACTTCGCAATACCGAAAATGGACATATATGCTCCATGTGTGAATCTGTGATGGTCAGTATAGATTATGCTTCAAGGGAATCCAAACCGATTCCGGAAAACATCGCAGAAGGACTTAAGAAATGGACTTGAGTCATGCTTTCTAATACGTTTCGCCGTTTAGATTGTTATAACAATAAATACAATGTCAAATCATTCTACTTTCGTTAGCGAATACTGAGAGGGTCGGGACTTTTACCCTATAACCCTTAAGTTGAGCCTGCGAAACTTAAATTTATTATAAGATGAATCAGATTGATGTCCATATCCGTATGGAGGCTTTCGGTAAAGACAGCCCGGAAGCTGAAGTGCTTGCCAATGTGGTTGCCTCGCGTTTGGAAATAAGCCGACTGCTTGAGGCTGAGAAATATATGGAGGCTTTGGAGAAAACGATTGGAGCCCTCCAGCGTCTCAAAGATTTTGGGGATCACGAAAATGAAGAGTTCAAGGCTCTTCTCGTAGCTTTGATTTTTGATCTCGCTGAGATACATTATGAGCTTAAGGATTATAAGCGTAGTGAAAAGGAGCTTGATGCCCTTTTCAAAGTCCTTGATCCGCTGCTGGCAAAGAATCCCGATCGATTCGGACGTCTCCACATCCTTGCCATGGAACTCTCAACACGTATCTTGCGTTCCAAGAAGAAGACGATTGACATGCTTGCACGGCAGCAACTTCATACGGATGCACTTGCCGAAAAGGTCAATTCCGGCATAATCAGTGCCACAGAGCGCCTTGTCGATGCTTTGTGTAATGTAGGACGTCTGCTTGCTTCCTCAGGCGATTACCGTGAGGCGATGAAGTTCTTCTCTGAGGCGATCCGCATTTCTAAGAAGCGCACCGGAAAGGTCAACCGTAAGGAAATAAAGATGACCGTTGAGATGGCGGAGATCATGATACGTGTGAAGTCGATGCGTCCCCGTGCTGAGAGGCTTCTCGATGCAGTGCTTCCTCATGCCATCGCTCTTGAGGAGACTGAGCTTGAGCAAGAGATCCATACTCTTAAGGATATGATAAAACTTCAGGAAAGCATGAAAGTGTCTTGGCTCAGTGCATTCCGCAACAAAAAATCCTAAATTATGTCTACCATATTAAATACTGAAGGTTCACTTCTTGAGATTCCTGAACTGCGCGAACCTGATGAATTCAGAGTGGCGGTTGTGACTGCCGATTGGAACAGTCAGGTCAATGATCTTCTGCTCGCGGGAGCTCTTGAGGTCTTTAAGCAGGCTGGTCTTAAGGATTCCCTTGTGGAGCAGTATCGTGTGCCTGGCGCAGTTGAGCTTGTCTATGCTTCCGCAAGGATAATAAAGAGCCCCAAAAAATACAATGCCATAGTCGCCATCGGAACTGTGATCAGAGGAGACACTCCACATTTTGACTATGTTTGCTCTCAGGCAGCCGACGGCATATGCCGTCTTAACTGTCAGGGGGAGGTCCCGGTCATATTCGGTGTCCTGACAGTGAATAATCTTCAGGAAGCTCTTGACCGTGCCGGCGGTAAACTTGGCAATAAAGGTGCTGAAGCCGCCGTGGCTGCCCTCAGAATGGGAAGTTTCTTGAGAATATAATAATCCTCATTTCAAAACAAGCATTATGAAGAAACTAAATTATAGTTTTTTAGCAATCGTTGCATTGCTATTAGTTGTCGTAAGTTGCTCGAAAAGTGAAAGTGGCAATGATGCAGATTCACTGCTTCGTACTGTTCCCGCTGATGCATCCAGCGTGGCGCTTTGCAATGTCGCCTATATTGTTGACAGGCTCGGAGGATCCACCGATGGATCCACTATAAAGCTTTCGAAAGAACATACCAAGGCCATTAAGGAAAGCCAGGCTCTTAAAGAGAAGGATAAAAAGCACATAATGGATGTATTGGAGGGTCAGACTGGAATGGCACTCAATTCTTTTGTATATTTCTCAGCAGCCAGGACATATATCACGGGATTGCTCAACGATCCTGATAAATTCATCGCATATGAGCAAGAACAAAATCCCTCCTACCAATGGCGTGATGAGGATGGTGGGAAAGTATTAGGGTCTCTGGCGGTGGTAGGCAATCAATTTTGGATTTGCACCACAGGCACTCCCGATGTAGAGCAATTGAAATATTATCAGCAGCTCAATGATAAGCAGTCTTATGTTTCTTCTGATGCCGTTTCACTTCTTTCTGACACTGAGAAGGCAATCACATTTGTGGCAGATGTCAAGAAATCGATTGCTTTTCTGCCTAACTCCACTTATTTGCGCATAGGATCATCTTTGATATTCGACGATATGTCATACGTGGCAGGCTATGTGGATATTGAAAAGAAGAATATCATGGCTTCTGCTGCAGTGCTGAATTCTGATATGAAACCTTCCGAGCTTCTCCTCCCCACTGAGAAAATTGATGCATCCATTGTCAAATCGCTTGGAGAAAGCGGTGATGTCGTGGCTGCTATGGGAATTTCGCAGAAACTCGTGAAGAAGATTTCAGATGCGGCGGGGACTGCCCTGGGGCAGGGTTCAGATGCATTGGCTGGAATGTTGCAGGCCATTGATGGCACTGTAGCCGTAAGGGCAAAATCATCTCTGGATGATGTGGAAGCAAAAATGCAGACAAACGGTAAGGATTTTGCAGACCTGGCAAATGTGATAAATAGCTTTTTAGGTCTCACCGTCAGCCGCGACGGAAATATTCTGACTGCAGTGCGTGGCAATAAAGACTTCAATGGCCCGATCACTTCGCAGAAGGCGGCCGAGAAGCTGAAAGGCGCTTGGATTGGAGTCGTGTCTGATGGCATGCTCGTTCGCAACGTGGTTTCCGTCACTCGCCTGGTACCTGAAAAGAAAAGTCTCCGCCTTGACATTGAAGCTGAAGGAGGAGTGGATGCATTCCTTAATGCTGTTCTGAAATGATCAGGCATATAGAAGAGATAACACTCGGCTCTCTCCTCCCGCGCGTATTCGCACGGGAGGAGTTGCCATATTCTATGATATGGCGAAAGAATGTCGTATTCCGTCGTGGTGCCCGCTACCTTGTGGAGTCGGCAAGCGGAGGAGGCAAATCGAGTCTGGCTGCTTTCATTATGGGCAGCCGCAATGACTATGAGGGTACATTGGCTTTTGACGGCCGCGATTGCCGCTCCTTGAAAATAGCAGATTGGCAGGAAATACGCCGTAAGAATATAGCATATCTCCCACAGGAATTGGCGCTGTTTCCTGAGCTTTCTGCCATTGAAAATATAATGTTGAAAGCTGAGATATCTGGCGATGTCGACATTGCCCGTATTGATAAGTGGCTTGGGCGTCTTGGCATTTCCGGACGCCGTGATTATCCTGCCGGACGTCTTTCCATAGGTCAGCAGCAGCGCGTGGCTCTCATCCGTAGTCTTTGCCAACCGTTTGATTTCATACTCCTTGATGAGCCTGTGAGCCATCTTGATGAAGACAACAATCGGATTGCTGCCAGAATAGTGGAGGAAGAAGCAGAGCGTCAAGGAGCAGCAATCATAACATTCTCGGTTGGCAATCCTCTCCTCATTGATAATCCGGAAAAATTGAATCTCTGATGGGTATTATATCGAAACTTCTCAGAAAGAATACGTCTCCCGCTCGCCTCGCAGGATTTGCATTGTCAAATTTCATCGGACTCCTTATAGTGGCAGGTGCTGTAATGTTTTATATCGATGCGCGTGGCATATGGGATGATGACGACAGCTTTGTCAATACAGATTTCCTTGTCATAAATAAGAAAGTGACGTCTGCCAGCATTCTTGGCGATCGGGATGCCACCCGATTTTCAGCCAATGATATCACTGCCCTGCAGGCTCAGCCCTGGGTGCGCAGGGTCGGGGAGTTCAGCTCTTCTGATTTTAGGGTCTACGCTTCCGTGAGTCAAGGTGGCAGGGGAATGGAGACTGCTCTTTTCTTTGAGTCGGTGCCTGATTCATTTGTGGATGTTCCCGGAAGTGACTGGCGATTTGAGCCGGGACAGAATATTGTGCCCGTAATGATTCCGAAAGACTACCTTGCTCTTTATAATTTCGGATTCGCCGGTTCTGCAGGGCTTCCGCAGCTCAGTGAGCAACTCCTCACCGGCATACCGTTGAAATTATATATGCGTAGTGAAGATGGAGGTCGTTCGATGTCAATGGAAGGGCGTATAGTAGGTTTCAGCAATCGCTTGAATACCGTTCTTGTGCCTGATTCCTTTATGCAATATGCTAATTCCCGTCTTGGAGATGACAGCGAGATAGCTCCTTCGCGACTCATAATAGATGTCTCGTCGCCGGGCGATGTGGCAATAGCCGAATACCTGTCGGATCATGGCTTGGAAGTCGCGGGCGATAAGTCAGGCAGTTCTGCCGCCTATCTGTTGAAAGTAGTGATAGGAATAGTGGTGTCGGTAGGTATATTGATCACTCTGTTGTCTGTTTTCGTATTGATGCTTTCCATTTCGTTGCTGATGGAAAAGAATAGGTCTGTCATTCATAGGCTTCTGATGCTGGGGGCTCCCCTTCGTGAAGTTGCTGCCCCATATAGCCGTATGATCTTGGTAGGATGTGTGGTGGCATGGATTCTTTCGATTGTGTCGTTGGTGATCTTGAGATCATTCTATTCAGTGGCATTGGAAGGTCTTGGAGTTTCTTCTGGAGGCCTGGTTTGGTCCATCGTGATAGGATCGCTGTTGGCATTGGCTGTGATAGTGGTTAATATATTGGCAGTCCGCCGTAAGGTGAAGGCTGCATGGGGTCTTAAGATGAAGAATGCTTAATAAGAGAACTTTTGGGGCTATAGTGGTGGCGGTAGCGATCATTGCTTTTGCAATTGCCTATTATTTCTTCGATCCGGTCGAAGTCAAATGGATGCCCAAATGTATATGGAAGGTGGCGACTGGGACTGATTGCCCGGGGTGTGGTTCACAGAGAATGGCTCATGCCTTGATGCACGGAGATTTCCGTTCCGCCTGGCATGCCAATGCTTATGCTCTTTGTATGATTCCGGTCATTATATTTTTGTTATGGCTCGAGTTTGCTAAAAATCGTTGTCCTAAACTTTACGCCATTGTCCATCGTCCGGCAGTAATCACGTCTCTTTTAGCTACAGTCATCTTATGGTGGGTTTTTCGTAATCTTGTATATTAAATTCGGAAAACAAATTTTGAGAGGTGATAGAACTTATGAATTATCGGAATTGTTGAAATATTGAATTTGTTTCCATCCTTAACTGATACCGATAACTCCCATAATTATGAGCATACCTCCCAAACATAGCCGCAATTCAGACTGTGGGTTTTCACGCAGCACTCAATCTTTCGGAAAGAAAGGTAAGACTTTATTTGCACTTTTTGTATTGATTGGAGCTTCGCTGATTGTCAATTGTAATAGACCAAACCAATCATCTGCATCAGTTCCTGAAGTGAAAGTTGCTGAGGTAGATACAGCCTCTGTAGATGTCTATGGTGAATATGAAGGCGATATCCGGGCCAGGCAATCGGTGGAGGTCACTGCTCGTGTGGAAGGAGTCCTGGAGAAAATGCTTTTCAAAGAAGGCTCTTACGTAACAAAAGGTCAGACTCTGTTTGTCATCGACCCTAAGCTCTATCAGGCAAGGCTGGAGCGTTCTCAAGCCCAACTTGACCGTGCTAAGGCTCTGCTTGATAAAGCAAAGCGGGATCTTAACCGTATACGTCCCCTCTATACCCAGAAGGCTGCCTCGCAGCTCGATCTTGACAATGCCGAGGCTGCCGTGGAATGCGCTGAGGCAGACGTGGAAATTTGTAAGGTAGATCTTTTAGAGTCGAAGATCACTCTCGGTTATACTCGTGTGGTTGCCCCGATTTCAGGCTATATCTCTGAAAGGATGATTGATGTAGGGGCTCTTGTAGGTCCCGGAGGGCGCTCCCTGCTTGCTACAATAGTTAGGAGTGATACAGTTCTTGTAGATTTTCAGATGACTTCCTTGGAATACCTCAAAAGCAAGGATCGTAATGTCAACATAATGTGTGAAGATGGCAGTGTTTGTTTCAAAAAGCTTCCCTCTTATGTCAATATCACGCTTGCCGATGGATCTGAGTATCCTTATCAGGGGATAGTTGATTTCGCAGATCCTGTCGTGGATACTAAAACCGGCACATTCACTGTGCGTGCAGAGATGCCTAATCCCGATGGGTGTCTGCTCCCGGGAGAGACTACAAAAGTCAAGGTCCTTCTTGATGTCCTGAAAGGAGCTATGACGGTGCCTGCGGTCGCTGTGCGTGGAGAAGGAAGTGATAAATATGTTTTCGTCGTTTCTTCCGATGGCGCAGTGGAGAAGCGTCAGGTTTCAGTTGGAGAGATTGTAGGGAAACAGATCGTTGTGACTGCTGGTCTTAAAGCAGGGGAGATGGTAGCTGTAGATAAGTTTGATCTCTTCTCCAATGGCATTGTTGTGAATCCTGTGAGTAATTCTAAAAAAGCGGTCAGGCCGCAATAGGAGGAATCAATATGAAAGGGTTAACAGCTTTTGCAGTTGCCTTGACGGCAATATTGTTGTCGGCATGTTCCGGTGTGAAGGGTCTGAAAGATCCCTATGTGCATCATTTTGATGATTTCTCCAAGATTGATTATGTGGATTCTTTGTGCCTTGCCGATCTCGAATGGTGGAATTTCTATTCCGATTCTACGCTTTGTTCTATTCTGGAAAGGGTTGTCTACAACAACCGTGACCTTCTAAAGTCAGAAGCCCGTTTGGAGCAGATACGTCAACTTTATGGAATCTCAAAGACTAATCTTTTGCCTGAAATAGGTTTCGAAGCTTCCACAGAATATGAGACCACCGATTTTGGAGGAAGGGGAGCTAATACGAGTCCTACCTACAAGCTCACAATACCGGTGGCATGGGAAATTAACCTATGGGGATCCCAGATATGGGGTCGTAGGGAAGCAGAAGCCGAATATCATGCCACTGAAGAGGATTCCCGTGCACTGAAAATGGAACTCATTGCGCAGACGGCTGAAGCATATTACACTTTGATGGCTTTGGAGAATGAGTTGTCTATCGTGCGGCGCACAATGGAAACTCGTGAAGAGTCTGTCAGGATTGCAAAACTCCGTTATGAGGGTGGATTGACTTCCGAGATGCTTTATAATCAGACATTGGTGGAATATTCCTCTGCAGCAGCCCTTGTCCCTGCTTTGGAGCAGAAGATGTATGCTACCCGCAATAAACTGAATCTCCTGATGGGAGAAGTGCCGCAAGACATAAATAATATTGGACGTTTCCCTAATACTTTTGTCGGTCCCGAGCAACTTCCTGCAGGTATGCCGTCAGATCTTTTGAAACGTCGTCCCGATATCCGTGCCGCAGAGCAGAGGCTCAAGGCTGCGAAGGCTAATGTTGGCGTGACTTATGCCGATCGGTTTCCGTCCTTCCACATAAGTTTTCTTCCAGGATTGGAAAATGATGGACTTACTAATTTTTTGAAGTCTCCATATCAAGATTTTATAGGATCTTTGGCAGGCCCGCTCATCGATTTTGGACGTCGGAAAAAGAAATACAAGGCTGCAATAGCTGCTTATGAAGAAGCGCGTCTCGACTATGAAGATGTAGTGTTGAAGGCTTTTACGGAAGTCAATACGATCCTTCATACCTACTATCATGTCCAGGAATCCTTCTATCGCACCAAGGAACTGCGGGATGCTTCGGCAGAATACGTGCAGTTGGCGCAACTTCAGTTTCGCGCCGGTATGATCAACTATATCGACGTGCTCGATGCCCAGCGTAGCTACTTCGATGCTCAGATAGCCTTCTCCAATGCTATACGCGACCAATACATAGCCCTCGTCAATATCTATAAGGCTCTCGGCGGCGGCTGGCGCCACAATCCCAAGATCCACAAGGATAACGAAAGCTCAGAATAAACAAAACTTCCGGGGTCCCGCCTTTTCCCCACTTTTCTAAAAATAAGTATACCCTCTCGCCTGCATTCAGGATCGATCCTCTTTTTTTAAAGCTACACATGACATTACTGCACAATACTTTCTCGATTTCATAAAATAAAACTGATTATGCAAGTTGCATTATGTAAAAAGCATAATGCAACTTGCATAATCAGTATTAAGCTCTTTATTTGTATGGTCTATTTATCGTTTTTGGGCACGGTCAATGTCAACGTATCCCCGTCAATCCGTTTGCCGGCATATGTGATATGATCATCAAAATGAGGCTCTTTATTTTCCCATACCAGACGATGTGAATATTCAAACTCATAGACAGAATTGATGGCGGTGATACCGAACTTCATCTTCAGATTGTGTGAGGAATCTCCATCGAGCTCTCCGAAATAAAGGCCATAAAGTTTATCTGTCCAGATACCTGTCCACACCGTCCCGTAGAAATGCGGTAAATAAGCTCGGGTCTGATTTGAAAGGTCGTTTCTTTTCCACAGCACGTCAAAAACTTTGTCGCCTGTTTCTATCCACATCGGTTCTCCCACCCAATTGCCGTTGACTGCCGGATCAAGCATATTGTTGCCTTCTTCATCCACGAGGTTGAGTCTTATTCCAGCCGGGTATATATCCCAGATCACAAAATCATCATCCGGCATATCGTCATTATTGTCTGAGCATGCTGCCACTGTCATAAG
Organism: Muribaculaceae bacterium; assembly: GCA_029060285.1. Lineage (GTDB taxonomy): Bacteria > Bacteroidota > Bacteroidia > Bacteroidales > Muribaculaceae > Lepagella. Next base: position 11,851 of record JAIDUH010000122.1, read on the forward strand.
CATCGTGACTGCCGTTAGGAAGTAAAAGAATCTCTTCATATTCATAGTCTATGTTTAATATCTTAATAATCTAAAAATGAATTAATTCTCAATTCCGCAAAATTAGCGTTTTTTTTACATATCTGCAAAAAATACCTATGCATTTTTTGACTATTGAAAAAAAATATCAAGAATTATTTTGCCATTCCGGATTTTATTCGTAATTTTGCATCGTGAAACACGCGCGATGTGTAGTTTCATTCGGGCGAATACCAGAGTGGCCAAATGGGGCAGACTGTAAATCTGCTGGTTAATACCTTCGGTGGTTCGAATCCATCTTCGCCCACAACGTCATTCATTATTAATTTTTTTTCGCGGTGCCTTCGGGTCCCGCGTTTTTTTATGTATTTTTTATCGGTTGTGAAACTATCCGACTCAATTCAGCGACTAATGATATAAACAAAATTAAACGATGATTACGCTGACTACAACGAAAACGTCTTCCTCAATATTGGGAGTCTTGACAGATATGCTCATGCGCTTTGCATCATCATTGGGAGTCGCTCCGGAATCGAGACGGCTTGAGCTTATTTTCACTGAGACCATCCGGAGTCATGACGCAATGATCAAGCGCATATGCCGTGGATATGCCGCTAATCCTCAGGATCTTGAAGACCTCTATCAAGATGTGCTCGTCAATATCTGGCGTGGACTACAATCATTTCGATCAGAATCCTCGACGCGCACTTGGGTATATCGGATTGCGCTCAACACATGCGTCTCCACGCTTCGCGCAAGAAGCAACCGCCCCTCCCGGTCTTCACTCGAAGATGTGATTTTAGTTGCGGATGATTCTCTGGAGAAACGCGAGGTCATCAAAGACCTTTACGAGTGCATAGCTACTCTGAATCCCATCGATAAGGCAATCATGATGATGTGGCTCGATGAATACTCTTACGATGAAATTGCTGAGACGATAGGTCTAAAACGCAACAACATAGCCACTCGTCTCCATCGGACGAAAGAAAAACTCAAAGAAAAGTTTAAATAATAATCAGGAATGCATAATTAAACTCAGCGTATGCGACTGAAATTAAATTTATCTTCATAAATACTTAACCTTTAATCCTTTAAATTAATATTTAAAGATATGGATAATCTTAAAAAAGACTGGCAGAATAGCAATGTGGCTATCCAGAGTGAATCAAATTCGTATGACAGGATCATCAACGGCAAACGCCGTACTGCACTTGAAAATCTCGCTGATCGCTATCGCAGGTTCTCAAATGTGGCATTGGCTCTTATTTTGCTGAGTTTTTCATGGATATTAAATCCCAATATGTTCCCCGACAATTATCGTCTTAGGATTGCTGTGGGCGTGGCGTTCGCTATTTTCGCGTTGGTGGCGTCGATTATGGACAGGTGGCTCTATCAGGGCATTCAGGGTATCGATGTAGTTGCGATGCCGGTCTCCCAAGTGATTCAGAAGGCTTTATTCTATCGTAAGCGTCATCTGCAGTTTATCGCCATTCTCCTTCCGGCCGTATTGGCGATCATTGGATTCATAGCATGGTCAATGGATAACCTTTATTTCAGGCTTGGAATCTTGATAGGTTTCATTACCGGAACAGCTCTTGGCCTACGCCAACTTTTCGCTTTCCTTGCCGACTATCGCACCATTACTTCCGATAAATAATACATCTCCCAATTAGCCCAATTCGACTAATTAGCCCAATTTGACTAATTCTCTTAAAACCGAAATCCCAACACCACCCCGGCGCTCGTCTCGCTCACGGCAGGCACGAGCGCCACTTCATGCTTGCGCATATATGGATGCGTGAAGATCATGGCGCTCGCAGCCCCTATGGCTGCCCCGGCTGCCACATCCCACCAATGATGTTTCCTCCCATACACTCGTCCCCATGCAGTATATGTTGATAAGGCATAGGCGGGGATGCTCCATTTCCATCCATAACGCCGTCCTATGAAGGTTGCGGCAGCGAAAGTCACAGATGTGTGTCCCGAGGGGAAGGAATGGGTATTGCTGAAGTCCGGGCGCTTTTCTTTTATTGTGTATTTCAATATCAGGGTTGCCCCTGCTGTGGCTGCCGCTGTAAATGCTCCCTCCTTGAGCCCTTCCCAATCTTGCTGGATCAGAGTTGCTGCAAGTGCCGCCGCCGGAAGTGTCACTGCCACTACATCTGTTGATGTCCTGATCCCTTTCCGGGTGCCCGACAGAGAGAAAGACGTCTCTTCTGCATATGTGTTAAAAGGCAATATCAAAGAGATGGCCATGGTCAGTAGAATCAGGTTTTCCCTTATGATTGAGATTCCTTTTAACCTAAATATTAGTCTGTTTGTCAGTTTCTGGGCAGTCATTTTGCAAATGTCGCTTTATTTTAGTAAATTTGCACTTGATTATTGACAGAAGTGTCTTTTTTGTTCTTAAACAACGGCACTCCACTATAAGTCTATATATTCATGAACGGAATTTTCGACCCAATAGTGTTCCGCACAGTCGAATATGTCATGATTGCACTTGCTGTCATGGTCTTTGCGGGACTACGCTTCATAACGCCGGGCTACGGTATATTTTACACCCCAAAATGGGGTCCTTCAGTTGGCAATCGTCTTGGATGGGTGGTGATGGAGGCTCCTGTCTTCATCTGCATGGCTGTCTTATGGGCTTGTTCTGACCGTCGCTCCGAGACGGCATTGATAGCGATGGCATCTCTTTTCATGCTCCATTATTTCCAGCGCTCTTTCATTTTCCCGCTTCTCATCAAAGGGAAAAGCCGGATGCCTCTTTGCATCATCCTTATGGGTTGTGTCTTCAATGTGGTAAACGCTTACCTCATTGGAGGATGGCTCTTCTATGTGTCTCCTGTCGACGCTTATCCTGTCTCATGGCTTATGACTCCTAAATTCATAATAGGCACTTTGATTTTCTTTGCCGGAATGGGCATCAACCTGCAATCCGACTATATAATCCGCCATCTCAGGAAGCCCGGCGACCGGGGACATTACATCCCTAAAGGAGGGATGTTCCGATATGTGACGTCTGCCAATTACTTTGGCGAATTCACTGAGTGGGTTGGATATGCGGTGCTCACATGGTCGCTTCCCGGAGTGATTTTTGCTCTTTGGACATTTGCAAATCTTGCTCCACGCGCTCGCTCTCTCCATGACCGTTACGTCAAGGAGTTTGGAGATGAATTTACAAGTCTTAATAGAAAATACATAATTCCATTCATATGGTGACAAGACTCGACAGGCTCTTCACTCCCGGGAAAATCGGTCCTGTGGAATTGCGCAACCGCTCCATCCGTAGCGCTGCTTTCGAAGGAATGGGCAAAGACAATAATCCTACTGACATGCTTCGCGACTACCACTGGAGCGTGGCTGAAGGTGGGGTCGGAATGACTACTTTGGCTTATGCAGGCATCAACCGGTCTGCCCTCTCGTTTGAAACTCAACTATGGCTTCGCCCCGAGATCGTAGGGTCGCTTCGTGAGATCACCGACGGAATACATGATCGCGGAGCAAAGGCCTCTATCCAGATCGGGCATTGTGGCAACATGACCCACATTAAGACAGCAGGCGGTATTCCGGTTGGGGCATCTTCCGGCTTCAATCTGTATTCTCCTACTATAGTGCGAGGATTGAAGAAGGATGAGCTTAAGCAGATGGCTCGCGATTTCGGCGATGCAGTGCGCACTGCTCGTGATGCGGGGTTCGATTGCGTGGAAGTTCATGCCGGCCATGGTTATCTTATATCACAATTCCTTTCCCCCTACACCAATCATCGTCGCGATGAGTTCGGAGGTTCGCTCGATTCCCGTATGCGCTTTATGCGTATGTGCATGGAAGAGGTGATGAAAGCTGCAGGAAGCGATATGGGTGTTTTGGTGAAGACAAATATGCGCGATGGTTTCAAGGGTGGGCTCGAGATTGATGATTGTCTGAGTGTCGCTAAAGAAATTGAAAACCTTGGAGCTCATGCCATAGTGTTGAGCGGTGGTTTTGTAAGTAAAGCCCCGATGTATGTCATGCGCGGTGAAATGCCGATCTACACCATGACCTATTATATGAAGCTATGGTGGCTCAAATATGGAGTGCGCATGGTGGGTAAATATATGATACCGAAGGAGCCCTTTAGACCGCTCTATTTTCTGGAGGATGCAAAAAAATTCCGTAAGGAGCTAAAGTTGCCATTGGTCTACGTTGGCGGGGTAGTGGATGGAGAGAGCATGGATAAAGCACTTTCCGAAGGTTTTGAATTTGTCCAGATGGGACGCGCCTTGCTCAGGGAACCCGATTTTGTCAACAAACTTGCCGCAGAAGCGGCACATCATTGCGGCTGCGAACACGTCAACTACTGCATAGCCAGAATGTACAGCCGCGAAATGGCTTGCCACTGCACCCTCCCCGATCTTCCTCCTAAGATCCGCAAGGAAATCGAAAAAATAAGAGTTAAAGGTTAAGTGCTAAGTGTGATCGTTAATAGCTAATCGCTAATCGTTGATCGTTAATAGTTGATAGTTGATCGTTAATCGTTGATGAAGGATCTTGCTGGAAAATGGGCTGTGGTGACAGGTGCTGATGGCGGTATCGGCATCGAGTTCTGTCGTGTGTTGGCTCGTCGTGGTTGTTCGCTTGTCATGGTGAGTATCACTGTTGATCCTCTTCGTCAGGCGGCGATCTCTCTTGAAAATGAATTCGGGATCAAAGCTGTCCCATTTACTCTCGATCTTTCTGACTCGCATGCCGACTCCATGCTGGCGGCATTCATTGGCACGCAAGGCATTGACCCTGATTTCATCATCAACAATGCCGGAATATTCAGTTTCTGTGAACTTGCCGACACTTCCGACGCAAAGATACGTTGCTTCATTGATCTCCATGTGCGTGCCACTACAATGCTTTCTCTCCTGTTTGCCCGAAGGTTTAAGGCGCGTGGCAGAGGGCGCATTCTCAATATGTCGTCTATGTCCTGTTGGATGCCGATGCCGGGGCTTGCTATGTATGCCTCAACTAAAGCATATATCAGAGTGTTTACACGGTCTCTCCATTATGAACTCAAAGACTATGGCGCTTCCGCTACGGTCGCTGCCCCCGGAGGTATAGCAACATCCCTTTTTGGTCTCCCTGACCATCTCATGAAGATTGCCGTGGGTGTCGGCGCAGTTGCAAGACCTGATCGTTTCGCTGAGAAAGCGGTCAATGCTATGCTGAAAGGGAAAAAGCAATACATAAATGGTCTGCTTAACCGCCTTGCCATCTTCTTCGTCGGAATCACTCCGACTTGGATACGCATGCAAGTCAAACGCCGCCTCCTCGACAAAGGCATCACGAAGTAACTTGGAATTTTGAATTTTGAATTTAGAATTATCAGTGGGTGCGAATAGGAACAATCCGGTTAATTATGCATTGTACGTTATGAAATATGCATTTAAGATAACTCCTTGGATTGCATTCTTGTTTTCTCTCGTCGTCTATTGGCTTACGGTAGATCCCGGTGCTTCCTATTGGGACTGTCCCGAGTATCTTGTTTCCGCAATAAAGCTTGAGATTGGTCATCCTCCGGGCAATCCCGGATGGGCTTTGACCCATCGTTTTGTATCTTGTTTTTTCTCCGACCCTGCGCTTCAGGTCAAGGTCATCAATATGATGTCGGGAGTTTTCACAGCATTGTCGGTGATGATGCTTTGTTCGGTATCGATATCCCTGATGCGCTGGATATGGCCATGCAATGGAAAAGACAGATGGCGCATCTTTGCTGTCTCCTTGGCATCGTTGGCAGGTTCTTTATGTTTTGCATGGTCCGATTCTCCTTGGTATAGTGCTGTTGAGGCAGAGGTGTATGCCATGTCGCTCTTCCTTTCCTCCCTTACTGTCTGGATGTCGCTGAAATGGGCTTTTTCCTTTAGTCAGTCAGAGCGTGTGAGATGGCTCGTGGCTCTTATGTATGTCATAGGGTTTTCATTGGGGGTGCATCAGCTCAATCTTCTCGCCCTTCCTGCCATCGCAATGATAATTGCTTGTCGTAATCTTGGCAAAAGTAGACATCCTGGTCTGCGGCTGATACTGGCTTTTGTCGTAGGGTGTGTGTTGGTGATACTCATATTAAAAGGTCTGATGCCATTGTCGGTGGCATTGGCAGGATGTGTAGATGTCATTGCTGTCAATTCATTTGGATTCCCATATTGGTCGGGAGCATTGGTTTTCTGGATTTTGACAATCATGGTGGATGTAGTCATAGCCATTCTTTCTGCCAGGCGCCATGGTAATTTCTCTACATCTTTTTGGTGTCTTGCAGCCGTTATGGTAGGTTATTCAGTCTATATTCTCATTCCTTTGCGTGCCTGGGCAAATCCTCCCGTCAATGAGGGCAATCCATCGGATATATTCCGTTTTTCCGACTATCTTGACCGTCGGCAGTATGGTGAGTCTCCATTGTTTTATGGGCGTACCCCTTATAGCCGTATGATGCGCATGGAGCGGATATCCGTCAATGAGCAAGGCGATACTCTCCGTGACTATTCATGGAATGCCATGAAACTTCGGGGACGCGATATGCGACCAATGGTTAAGAATGCCCATATCCCGGCAAGATCCAGGTTCCTGACAGATTCTGACCGTGCTCTTAATTCTGAAATTGCTTCAAGAGATTCCGCAAAGGGTTATGTCGTTGCGGGATTCCGCACAGATCCTATATATACCCCGGAGCTCGATATGTGGATTCCGAGAATATATGCTTCCTCTCCAAGCGACATTGCTGCATATCGCGATTGGACCGGCATGGACTCGGCAAATATGGTGGAATTGCGAATTTCTGAGGCTTTGGACTCACTGGGTCATCCTGTCCCCATGCGCGATTCTTCAGGGCATCCTCTGGAGAGATCTGCCATGCGCCCTTCTTATTCCCAGTCGCTTGCCTACCTGTTCGGTTATCAGGTGGGATATATGTATCTGCGCTATCTGATGTGGAACTACTCCGGACGTCAGAATGATGTCGCGTCGACAGGAGAAATAGATCATGGCAATTTCATATCCGGCATTCCTCCACTCGATGATCTTATGCTTGGGCCTCAATCGATGCTGCCTCCTGAGCTTGGAGTGGAAAATGAAGGGAGAAATGTCTATTGGTGTATTCCCTTTATATTGGGGATCATTGGGATTGTTTGGCTTTTTAAGGGTTCTGAATCCGGTTTGTATACAGTAAGGATGCGTCAGATCGCATGGGTGTCACTGATCCTGTTTGTTATGACAGGCATGGCAATTGTATTCTATCTCAATCAGAGTCCCGGCGAACCGCGTGAACGTGATTATTCCTTTATGGGAAGCTTCTGGAGTTTCGCTCTCTGGATATGTTTCGGAATGTTCTTGCTGCTCAAATCCGTCAGCAAAAAGTGGGCGAGGGGAATGGTTCTTATAGCTATATGCGCGGTCCCTGTCTGGATGCTGGCTGAAAACTACCGCGATCATGACCGGAGTCATCGTTCTGCGACGCTCGACTATGCCTCCAATCTCCTTGAGTCTCTCGATGAGGATGCGATTCTTTTTGTGGATGGTGACAATTTCATATTCCCGCTTTGGTTTGCGCAGGAGGTGATGGGCATTCGCCGTGACGTGACGGTGATATGCAATGCCTACCTCGGCAGCGATTGGTATGTGCGTCAGTTGATGACTCCCCGTTACGGATATGATGGCGTGAGAATGACAGCTTCTGAGGGCGACATTGCCCTTGGCAATTATAATGTGGTGCGTTTCCCGTCTGCTGATACTGATACTGTTGCGGCTGTGAATGCTCTTGAATGTCTTTATGATGATGAGTCTCCAATCCCATCTTTCAAAAGTCGTTGGCTCATTATGGGTAAAGACTCTACAGATTCATGGGTGTTTGATCTCCTTTCCATTCCGGGTAAGGGCGCAGGCTCTATTGCCGCCCTGCGGGAAGTGGCGGGAGTGGATATTGTGGCTACAAATGCAGCCTCCCGCTATCCGCGCCCTGTCTATTGGCATCAGAATCTTCAGAAAAATAAGTATATAGGCTTTTTCCCTCATACTCGTCAAGCGCTTTTCACCAGAAAGTTGCATCCGCTCGCTCCCGATTCTTTGGTGCTTTCAGATGAGGCTCTTGATGTGCTTCCAAAACTCCGTTGGGGAGGACTTGACCTTGCGCCATATCCGGGTGTAGACGTGTCGTCGCAGGCCTCTATTCAGCGTGCTTCACTCATAAGGTTGGCGGAGTCTCTTTCCAGAGAGGGTCGTCATGATCAGGCATTGCATGTGGCTAAGTCGGCATTGGTTCGTTATCCGTCTCAGCTGGTTCCATTTACGATTAAGCATCACATTGACAGTGCATACTTTGAGGCCCGTCAGCTCGCAAAGATATTGACTGTCTCAGGCTCTGCCTTAGGCGATACTGCTGCTGTCTCACTCGCAAGGAGTGTCGTTGCAGAAGACAGTCTCCGTACCTATTCCTTCCGTCAATATCGCCAGTCCCTTCCTTCTTACCGACGCTCCGCTCTCTCCCCCGAATCTCGCAACCACACGATCCTCCCTTAAATCCATATCTACACTGCTTTTAACTTTTGTTTGTGAAAGTTGATTTTTTTTATTAATTTTGCATCCGCATTCGTGGCATAGGCACCTTGCCTGGTTATTTCTCGGTGATAACCTTGACAACCTATACAACGATGACAACTTAGTATATTCAATTTAGGGGTGCCGAAAGGCTGAGAACAAACCCTCTGAACTTGACCCGGCTAATACCGGCGTAAGAAAAATTTGAAGACATGAAAAAGACCCTCCCTTGGGGCGTGGCGCTTATGTGCGTATCCACGTTTCCAGCTTTGGCAGACAATGCCGAAGCCTCGTCGCTCATAGAGAGCCTCGACAGTGTGTACACCGCTCTTGACGCAATCGAAGTCACGGCAAACCGTGCCGGCGTGAAGACCCCGGTAGCTTTCACCAATGTAAATGCCAAGGAAATAGCGAAAAGCAACGACGGTCGTGACATTCCCTCCCTTCTCGAAATGACTCCCTCTATTATTTCGACTGGCGATGCCGGAGCAGGCATAGGCTATAGCAGTCTCCGTGTGCGTGGCACCGACGGGTCCCGTATCAACATCACTGCAAATGGTGTCCCTATCAACGACAGCGAGAGTCACAACGTCTATTGGGTGAATATGCCCGACCTCGCTTCTTCTCTCAACGATATCCAGATACAGCGTGGTGCCGGAACTTCCACTAACGGAGCCGGAGCATTCGGAGCCTCGATCAATATGCTGACTGATTATCCGGCTACGGAGCGCTCTGCGATGGTCTCTGCTTCCTATGGCTCTTTCAATTCCAACCGGGAGACAGTAAAGGTTTCTTCCGGTCTCTTCGGCGATCATTGGAGCGTGGATGCGCGATTCAGTCATATAGGCTCAGACGGTTATATCGACCGAGCCTTCTCTCAACTTTGGAGCTATATGGGGCAGTTGGCTTATCGCTCTGACAATACTACCCTCCGTCTGCTTGCCTTCGGCGGTAAGGAACGCACATACATGGCGTGGGACTATGCCTCGAAGGAAGAGATGGAAGAATATGGGCGTCGCTATAATCCCTGTGGAAAATATACTGCCTCCGATGGGTCGACTGCTTTCTATCCCGACCAGTGCGATAATTTCACCCAGCATCATTTCCAGCTTCTGTTCAATCAGTATATTGGTCAATATGTGACATTGAATGCCACGCTCCATTACACAAAGGGCGACGGCTACTACGACCAGTATAAGACTAAGCGCACCCTTGAGGAATATGGACTTGACCCTTTCCTTGATGCCGAAGGCAATCTCGTTAAGAAATCTGATTTGATACGTCTCAAGTTCAACGACAATGATTTTGGAGGAGGTATGTTCAATGTCCGCTATCAGAAGGATGCTCTGACACTCGTAGGTGGGGGAGCGGCAAACTGGCATCGAGGCAATCATTTCGGAAAGGTGAAATGGGTGCGCAATTTCATCGGTGCCATTGATCCCCTGCAGGAATACTACAGTAACACAGGCCGTAAGTTCGACTCCAATGTCTTCCTGCGTGGTGACTACTCTTTTGGATCAGCTTTTTCAGCATACGTCGACCTGCAGTATCGTCACATCGACTATTCTATCCGTGGCATAAGCGACAATTATGATTGGAATATAGAAGGTATGGGGCAGCTCGACCTCAAGCGTAAATGGGATTTCTTCAATCCAAAGCTTGGATTGTCTTATAATGACGGCGGTCATCGTGCCTACGCTTCATGGAGTGTGGCTCATAAGGAACCGACCCGCGATAATTTCACCGACAGCGACCCCGATCATTACCCCGTGGCAGAGCGTATGTTCGATTACGAGGCTGGATATTCTTATGGCACATCTCTCTTCAATGTAGGAGCGGGGCTATATTATATGGATTACAAGAATCAGCTTGTTGTGACCGGGGAGCTTTCCGACACCGGCAATGCCATCAGTGTAAATGTACCGAAATCTTACCGTATGGGTATCGAGCTTCAAGGGGCACTCAGACCCGTCGACTGGTTTGACTGGCAGATCAATGCCACACTCTCCCGCAACCGCATCAAAAATTTCACTGAATACATCTATGAGGATGAATGGACCAATCCTATAGCCATCGATTGTGGCGACACCCCGATAGCATTTTCTCCCGACTTCATCCTTCACAATGCCTTCAACTTCAATGTCAAGAATTTTGAAGCATCCTTGATGAGCCGCTATGTGTCAAGCCAATATATGAATAATGCACGCTCTGCAGAAGCTAAGCTCGACGCCTACTTCGTCTCCGACCTCGCGTTGGCCTACACATTCAAGAAAATCTCAGGCATGAAAGAGCTCCGTGTTGGTGTCACGGTCTACAACCTCTTCAACGAGAAATACTGCAACAACGGCTATGCCGGGGCTGGCTACTACGTGGAAGACGGCAAACCCGTAATCTACCGCTACGCCGGCTTCGCCGCCCAAGCCACCACCAACGTCCTCGCCACTCTCACCCTCTCTTTCTAATCCCTTGTATCTTCAAGAGTCTCAGTTTGTTTCGGTGTTCGAGCCTTCGGCTCGGTATCATAGACTCCTAAACTCCCCCTACCCAAATGCCCATAGACAAGATTTTAGAAATATTAGGCTTTTCAATAGGCCTCCTCTACCTCTGGTGGGAATACCACGCCGACAGGCGTATGTGGTATGCCTCCATGGTAATGCCCGCCATCTCCATGTGGATCTACTTCAGCAAAGGCATCTACGCTGACTTCGCCATCAACATCTACTATCTTGTCATAGCCATCTACGGCTTCATAGTCTGGACCCGTGGCCATAATAAAACGGCAAAATCGGATTCTTCCGAGTTCTCCGACAACCCGACAACCCGACAACATGAAAACCTGACAACCCCAATCACCAGTATCCCCCCACGCATGCTCTTCGCATGCGTGGCAGTCTTCCTTGCATTGTGGGTAGGTCTCTATCTCATCCTCAACTATCTCACCGACAGCACTGTCCCAATCCCCGACGCTTTCACCACAGCCCTGAGCATAGTTGGAATGTGGATGCTCGCCCGCAAATACCTCCAGCAATGGATTGCCTGGATCTTGGTTGACGCCGTCTGCACCTGCCTCTACTGGTACAAAGGCATCCCTCTCTACGCCATCCTCTACGCCATCTACACTGTCATAGCCTTCTTCGGCTACCGCAAGTGGCTCCGCCTGATGCATCAGCAGGAGACTTCCAGATAGCCCGTATTGCGTAGTCCCGAATTCATGATAAATCAAGCTAAATCATGATGCATCAAGCTAAATCAAGCCGGATTAATCAAGCTCAAGCCGATTCAGCCCTGAGCCTACCCATGATATATCATGATTCATCATGTTGTATCAAGATGAATCATGCATAATACAGCCATCGCACCAATTATGCATTGTGCATTATGAATTCTGCATTAATTTCAAGACCCGATTACGAGCAGCCCCAGACTGACAAGCAATATCCCAAGGTCAATGAGCTTTGTCTTGATGTTCTTCTCATGCAATACGAGCACTCCATAGAAGAAAGGTATCAGCACACTTCCGCGGCGTATCATCGACACAATTGAAATCATTGACCCTGCTTCAGACAATGAATAGAAGTAAGCCAAATCCGCTCCGGTCAAGAACACAGATATGCCGATAATAGCCCACTTCCAGTGGAATGGCGTGGAGCTCTGCTTGTGCATTCTCATGAGTATTAGCACTGCCACACTCATCATGCCCAGTTGATACAGTGAATACCAGCTCTGCACCATCAGCGGCTCGAACCGCGTCATAAGGTACTTGTCATAGAGTGCGCTGACAGCTCCCAAAGCCGTAGCGCCTACCGACATCCATAGCCATTTGCTGTGTTTGAACGAGAATCCCTCTTTTGATCCAACACGGCTGATCATGAAAAGAGATGCAAAACCAAGTAGGATACCGCACCACTGTATGAAGTTCAGTTGCTCCCCAAATATCAGCAATGCGCCCACAAGCACCATCACTGGTCGAGAGGCGTTGATAGGTCCCTGAATTGTAAGTGGCAGATGCTTGATGGCAAAATATCCCAATATCCAGGAAGAAAGCACTATTACAGACTTTGTTGCTATCAGCAGGTGTCCGGTCAAGCCTTCTCCCGGCCCGGTGCCTCCATGCACTAAGCAGTCGAAAAGCACTGGGCTCATCAGAAGGGTCCCGAACAGTGTATTAAACCATAACACGATAGGCACATTGTTGTCTTTCAACGAGATTTTCTTCATCACGTCATAAAATCCCAATCCGACTGCCGATACAAGTGCAAAAATTATCCACATTTTTTATAAAAATATTTTGTCAGTTCAAAAATTTACATTACCTTTGCAGTGTATTAGTATGCTACTACACTAAATAAGTAATTTTTCTAAAAATCTTGTTACATTTCAGTGCTATTTTGCGTCTAATACACATAGTATATAACAAACACAGCCATAAAATTATAAGATTTATACATCTTATGAGATTTATATCTTAGAAATCCATACATATATAATTTTTTAGGCGATTAATTTTGCATTGTGAATTATGAATTATGCATTAAGCGAAGCGGTGATTTCTTTGCGAGAAATCAACAAGACCTACCCGGGCGCTGTCCCGCTCCACGTTTTGAAAGACGTATCCCTCGATATCCGCAAGGGTGAACTCGTCTCGATCATGGGTGCATCCGGCTCAGGAAAATCCACATTGCTCAATATTCTTGGAATCCTCGACAATTATGATTCAGGCTCCTACCATCTCGACGGTGTCTTAATCAAGGATCTCTCCGAAAATCGGGCTGCCGAGCTCCGCAACCGTATGATTGGCTTTGTCTTTCAGTCGTTTAACCTTATCAACTATAAGAATGCTCTTGAAAACGTGGCGCTTCCGCTATTCTATCAAGGGGTAGGGCGCAAGAAGCGCAATGCCCTTGCCAGGGAGCAACTCGAGCGGATGGGACTTGCCGACCGTGCTCACCATCTCCCTGGGGAACTTTCTGGCGGTCAGAAGCAACGTGTGGCAATTGCCCGGGCTCTCGTCACTAAACCCTCGCTCATCTTGGCTGACGAACCCACAGGTGCCCTCGACTCCAAGACCTCTAAGGAAGTGATGCAAGTCTTCCGCGACCTGAACGACTCCGGCATGACAATCGTCATAGTGACCCACGACCCCACTGTAGGAGCCGCCACCGATCGCATCATCCGCATAGTCGACGGCCGAATCGATAATAATGATTAGTTATTAAGGATAAATTTTCATAATGAATTATTCATTTGAGTGTCAATAACTACTTTGGCTGTTGATTATGAATTATGCATTATGAATTATGCATTAGATAAGAATGTTCGATCTAATAAGAGAAATATCCCAGACCATAAAAAATAATAAGTTCCGCACCGTCCTCACCGGCATTGCGGTAGCTTGGGGCATATTCATGCTCATAGTCCTTCTGGGGGCTGCGCGCGGGGTGGTCAACAACTACAAGGAAGAGTCCTCGAGCTCGAGTGTGAATTCAATACGCTTGTGGAGCGGAACTACTTCGTTGCCCTACAAAGGCTATAAGGATGGCAGATGGATTCGCCTTCAAGATAAGGACATGGATGCCATTTCAGATGAGGTGTCCGCTGTCTCTGAGGTGGCGATATCCACTACAGCTTCCGGTTTCAACATTGTTGGTCCCAAAGACTACGTTTCGGGTGGATTCGAGGCGGTGTATCCGGATGAAAGTCGTACACAGAGGATATCCGAAATAGAGGGTAGGTTTATCAACCAGAAGGATATCAATGATCTCCGAAGGGTAATTGTGATAAGCCGTGACAATGCTGCCCTTCTCTTCGGAGATGCCGAAAAAGCGCTGGGTGAGGAAGTCAAGGCGATGAACCTATCATGGAAAGTGGTAGGTATCTACACCCATAGATGGAGGAAGAGCTCCTTTGTCCCTTATACTACTTACAAGGCTATCACCGGAGGTGACGGTTATGTCGACGAGATGACGGTCCGTGTGGAAGGTATAGCTGACGATATTGAAGCGGAAGAGACAGAATCGCAAGTCCGTGCGGTGCTGGCGCGTCGGCATGAGTTCGACCCCGAAGATTCTAATGCAGTTTGGATCTGGAATCAATTTGCAAGTTTTCTTAAGCAAGGGCAGGCTATGGTCTACCTCAATCTCGCGGTCTGGATAATAGGCATCCTCACTCTTCTTACCGGCATTGTCGGCGTAAGCAACATTATGTTTGTGTCTGTCCGCGAGCGTGTGCACGAGATAGGTATCCGACGTGCTATAGGTGCCAAGCCGAAAAATATCATCATTCAGATCCTTACTGAAAGTGTCGTTATTACCACGATTTTCGGATATATAGGGATTGTCGCCGGAATGGCTCTCCTTGAACTCTTGAAACCTATTCTTGAGGATAAGGCAGGCTTTTCAAATCCTACGGTCGACATTTCTATTGCAGTTCAGGTGACTCTGGCTCTTATCGTTGCCGGTGCACTGGCAGGACTTTTCCCGGCTATAAAGGCTACTAAAGTAAAACCCGTAGAAGCACTTCGTGACGAATGAAAACATCATTTTTTGATATTGAAAACTGGCGTGAGATAGGTGCTACTCTCGCGCGAAATAAGACCCGTACATTCCTTACAGCCTTCGGTATCTTCTGGGGTACTGCCATGCTTGCTATGCTCTTCGGAGGAGCTCAGGGCTTCGAGGGGGTTATGCGGCGAAATTTCGCAGGATTCTCTACTAACCTTGGTGGATGCAGCGCTAACCGGCGTACATTGCCTTACAGGGGGTTCAACAAGGGATCAACTTGGCAGATGACCACTAATGATGTGCAACTGATCCGCGAGCTTGCTCCGGCTATCGAATACAGCACGGAAATGAACCAACGATCCGCCAACGTCGCATTCGCCACTAAGACTAAGAATGCCAGTGTAGCAGGAGTAGAGGGAGACTATGCGAAGATAATGACACCGGTCATCGTTGAAGGTCGGTTCATCAATCATTCCGATGTCTCTTTGGAGCGCAAGGTCGCTGTGTTAGGTAAGAACGTGGCTACGTCGCTTTTCGGAAATGACTCGCCGGTTGGAAAGTATGTCAGCCTCGATGGTCTATATTTTCTTGTGGTCGGGGTCGCCTCGCAGCTTTCTGATGCCTCGATCGGTATGAGGCTCGACGATGGTGTTATTCTTCCATCTTCTACCATGCGCAGGGCATACAATTGGGGTAATTCAGTAGGATTTTTCGTATATACTGCCCCTCAGGGACATTCTCCATCTGAAAATGAAACGATCATTCGCCGTGTTCTCTCATCCGCTCATTCCATAAGTCCTGACGACAGGCAGGCAATTGAGTTCGTTGATATATCCGAGATGTTTGAGATGATTGATAATCTTTTCCTCGGAATATCCCTTCTGGCTATATTCGTCGGTTTTGGCTCTCTCTTGGCTGGGGTGATTGGTGTGGGAAATATAATGTGGATTGTGGTGAAGGAGCGCACTCAGGAATTTGGCATACGTCGTGCGATAGGAGCAAAACCTCTCGACATCACTGTCCAGGTCCTTTCCGAAAGCATTATGCTCACTCTTGTAGCCGGCACACTCGGTGTCTGCTTCGGTGCACTGGTGCTTGGGGTTGCCGACAAACTCACCTACGACCCCCTCCTTGGCCACGCCGGTTTCGAACTCACATTCCGAGCCGCCATCACAATAGTAGTCCTCTTCTTCATCCTTGGCTCCTTGGCAGGCACCATCCCCGCCATCCGCGCCATGAAAATCAAACCCATAGAAGCCCTAAACGATAAATAAAAAGAAAAATCATGACAATCCCACCACCCCATGCGACCCTATGAGAATCCATGATAACCCATGCGAATCCAAGAGATCCCATGATAAATCCAGATAAATCAAGCTAAATCCCGATAATTCTCAATTCTAAATTCAAAATTCTAAATTATATATGAAAAAATTCCTAAAGATCCTACTCTGGATAATCGTAGCCGCCATAGTTCTCGGCACTTTCTATTTCCTATATCGAAACTCACAGCCCAAAGAGGATCATTACGCCACGGTCACTCCCGAAACCACCGACATCCGCCGCACGACTGTCCTCAATGGCAAAATCGAACCCCGCGACGAGATTCAGATTAAACCACAGATTTCAGGTATTATCTCTCAAATCGATGTAGAGGCAGGAGATTTCGTGCATGAAGGGGATGTGATAGCCCGTATCAAGGTCATTCCGGAGGCCTCACAGCTCTCCAACGCTCAGTCCCGCATCGATGCCGCTCAGGTAGAGGTCGACGATGCCGTTGTGAAGTTCAACCGTTCGAAAGATCTTTATGATAAGAAAGTGATCTCCCGTGAGGAGTATGAGAATGCGGAAAAGACTCTCGTCAAAGCGCGCCAGGATCTCAACTATGCCAAGGACTCATATCGTATCGTGAAGGAGGGTGTATCTCAGTTCAATGCACAGGAAAGCAACACTCTCGTACGTGCCACTATCACCGGCCTTGTGCTTGATGTTCCCGTGAAGGTCGGTTCATCAGTGATTCAGGCTAATACCATGAACGATGGCACCACGGTAGCCACCATTGCCGACATGACCAATCTTATCTTCAAAGGAAATGTCGATGAGACTGAAGTCGGGCTGCTTAAGCCAGGTATGAATATGGATATCACTATAGGTGCTGTTGCTGACCTTCATCCCTCAGCAGTTCTCGAATATATTTCCCCGAAAGGAACAGAAAATAACGGTGCAAACACATTCGAGATCAAGGCTGCCCTTACAGTAGATGATGTCTCTGCCCTTCGCTCGGGATATAGTGCAAATGCTACTATTCTTCTGTCAGAAGCAAAAGATGTGATGAGCCTTCCGGAAAGTGTCGTTGTCTTCGAGCGCGACAGCACATTTGTATTCGTCCGCACCGATACCGTTCCCACCCCGAGGTTTGAACGCCGTGCCATTGAGACAGGACTCTCCGACGGCATTAACGTCGAGATAAAGAAAGGCCTGAAGAAATCCGACGTAATCCGCGCCGAAAAACTCTGATAGGAAAGTAGGCTTTCCAGCCTGCGTCCCCAGTGTAGTTAGCACGCTCCGCGCGCGTCAATCCCTGTCTCCCCATAATAAATACAATTATGAAAAAATATATCTTATTTTCCATTCTCTTCGTATCTTTTTACGCCCACGCTTCGCACAACGCGAAATGGACTCTCGACTCCTGCATCAACTACGCCCTGACCCACAATGTCGAGGTGCGCCAACGCATCAACGCTGCCCGCCAAGGTGAGCTTGCCGTGACCGAGGCAAAAGATCGCGTCCTCCCAAACCTGAGCGGCTATGGTAGCCAAAACTTCAGTTTCGGTCGCGGCTTGACTGCCGACAACACCTATGCCAACCGCAACACAAGCTCATTCTCCGTCGGTGCTCAACTCTCGGTGCCCCTCTTTCAGGGTCTCCGGGTAGTGCGTTCTGTAAAATATGCCGAGACTTCACTCAAGGCTCTCGTTGAGCAGTCGGAGGCTATTAAGGATGATGTTGCCATCAATGTCATGGCAGCTTTCTTGCAGGCTCTCTATTCCCGCGAAGCTCTTGGAGTGGCACGCACGAGTCTTGGCATTTCGAAAGATGAATTGAGGCGTCGTGAGATTCTCCTTGAATCCGGTAAAATCCCGGAACTTGATCTTTACGAAGCCCGTGCGCAGGTTAGCCGCGATGAACTTACTGTAGTCAATGCTCAAAACGACAGCGTGATGGCTCTACTTGATCTGACAAATCTCCTTGACATAGACAATGACGGAAGTTTCGACATTCTTCCTCTCCAAGATGATCACCTGCCGATGCCGTCACTTGAAGAAGTATGGACCAACATGCAGATGGCCAACCACACCCTTCGTGCTGCCGTTATCCGCCGGCAAGCTGCCGGTGAAAATGTGGAACTGGCAAAGACCGGATATATCCCTACTCTTTCTTTCAATGCAGGTCTGGGGACGAACTACTACAAGACCTCTGGTTTCCAAAACGAAAACTTTTCCGCCCAGATGCGCCATAATTTCTCCAAGTCGCTTGGTTTCTCCCTCAACATCCCCATTTTCGATGGATTTTCCACTCGAAATTCAATATCCCGCGCACGTCTTGAAGAGTTGAATGCTGATCTTGATCTCGACAACACACGCCAACAGTTGTATAAGACCATCTCAACGGCGCATGCCCAGGCAGTAGCTGCCGGAAGCAAGGAAAAAGCTTCGGAAGCTGCGGTTGAAAATACAAAAGCGGCATTCGACGCCATGACCGTCAAATACGACAACGGGCGTGCGAATGCCACTGAATATGAAAAAGCGAAAGCCGACTACATCAACGCCCTCGCCGACCGTCTCCAGGCCTCCTACGAACGCCAGCTCCGCATCCGCATCCTGCGCCACTACAATGGCAATTTAGGATTTTGAATTTAGAATAAATCTGTCAAATCCCGGCGCAAAGAGTAGCGAGCATTCTCCGAATGCGTCCCCGCGCGTCAAAATTAAAACTCAGCAAAGAGAGTAGCGAGCATTCTCCGAATGCGTCCCCGCGCGTCAAACCTCAGCTCGGAGAGCTGACCTCATGCAAAAACCCCGGACTTTAGTCCGAGGTCTCAATATCAAGAGCACAGTAGCTTCGGAGAGGCCTCTTATGATGCCAACCTGATCGTTGATCGTTAATCGTTGATCGTTGATCGTTAGAGCAGCTTCTTAAGCTTCTCCGAATCCGACTTCTTCGACACAAGTATTCCCTCCGGCGACACCACTATCACCAGATCCTTCAGCCCAAGTCCAAGCACGGGTATCCCAAGTTCATTTACGATATGCGTATTCTCGCAGTCGTATAGCTTGGCTTCCCCTTCTGTAGTGGATGGCAGTTTCTCTGTCAGCGTATTCCATGTCCCCAGGTCACGCCACTCGCCGGTATAGGGGAGTACCCCCACAGACTTCGCTTTCTCCACCACCTCATAGTCAAAGCTGATCTTAGGGAACTGCTCATAATCCGCATGTATCTCCTTGAAATCTTTATCCGGCATATACTTGTTGACAATATCCATCAGATATCCAAGACGGAAAGCGAACACACCGCCGTTCCACAGTGCCCCCTCTTCAAGCAGTTTTTCTGCAGTAGCCACATCCGGTTTCTCCGTAAAGCGGGCTACGGGCATCGCCTTCCCGTCAGCGTCAACTCCTTTTTTAGGAACAATGTATCCGAATTTCTCAGATGGATAAGTAGGAGTGATACCCATCAGTATCAGTTCTGCATCTCCGCGTTTCACAGCCTCAGCCATCTTGCACACTGTCTCGAAATAGGAATCGTCTGCATATGTGTCACACGGCATTACGATGACCGGCTCATCCATGGCAGTTCCTGCAGAAGCAAGATATGAGCAAGATAGTGCTATTGCCGGGAATGTGTCTCGCCTGCAAGGCTCCGTGACGATTCCGATGCTTTTTCCCAACTGGTCTTTCACATATCCTGCCTGTGCCTCTCCGGTTGCAACTACAATTCCGTCAGCATGCCCCGTAGCTTCTATCTGGCGCACCACACGCTGTATCATTGATTCCTTACGTCCGTCAGGCGACTCAAGCACCTGAAGGAATTGTTTCGAACGCACATCATTCGACAGGGGCCAAAGTCTCTTCCCCGATCCCCCCGACAGCAATATTATCTTCATATTATATTCTATTTTTGTTATTAATTCACAAAGATAAGCAAAATTTTATTAAATTTGCAAAAAAATCCAATTATATCATCACAATGAGCAGTTTGTTCCGGTGTCCAAGCCTCCGGCTCGGTCTCTCCGAAGCAAGAGATTGTGATGCGAACGAAGTGAGCATAATTCTCCAAATAATGAAGAAAATACTGATATTCCTCCTCTTCCTCCTCCCTCTTATCTCCCTCTCTGCCCGAGACCGAGCTTCCGAAGCTCTCCTCGAGCGCATTGCCCCCGGCTCAAAAGGGCGCATCACATTCGATCTCCAAAAGTCCCCGACCCCCGACACCGACTTCTTCGAGATCTCGATGAAGAATGGTCGTCCGCATATCGTCGGAAACAATTCCGTGTCAGTGGCTGCCGGTCTCAACTGGTATCTGAAGCATTTCTGTGGCATCAACCTGACTTGGAACAATATGCAGACCACTCTTCCCGAAGTACTTCCCTCAGTCACTGAACCCGTCCGCAAGGAGACCCCCCTCACCATGCGCTACGATTTCAACTACTGCACATTCTCCTACTCCATGCCCTTCTGGGACTGGGACCGCTGGGAAAAGGAAATTGACTGGATGGCTCTCCATGGTATCAACATGCCTCTTGCCATTGTTGGAATGGAATCGGCTTGGCGCAATATGCTCCTGCGCCTTGGCTATTCTGACAAAGAGGTGGGAGAGTTCATCGCCGGTCCAGCTTTCCTCGCATGGTGGGCTATGAACAATCTTGAAGGGTGGGGTGGTCCATTGCCCGATTCTTGGTATAAGGATCAGGAAAAACTTCAGAAAAAGATACTTGCCCGCATGAACTCTCTGGGTATGACCCCGGTTCTCCCCGGCTATTGCGGCATGATGCCCCATGATGCCGCTTCCCGTCTCGGTCTCGACGTGATCGAAGGCAATCCCTGGAATGGCTATGTCCGTCCCTCGAATCTTCTTCCCACCGACCCGAAGTTTGACGAGATTGCCGACATATATTATGATGAGCTTACTAAGCTTTATGGCAAGGCTAAATATTATTCCATGGACCCTTTCCATGAGATGAACGACGTGGATGTCGACTATGGCGAGGCAGGCGCTAAACTGATGAAGGCTATGAAGCGTTGCAATCCCGACGCTAAATGGGTGATTCAAGGCTGGACGGAAAATCCCCGACCGCAGATGCTCGAGGCTCTCCAGCCGGGCGAACTCATCATCCTCGATCTCTTCTCTGAGTGCCGCCCGATGTGGGGCATCCCTTCGGTCTGGAAACGGGAAAACGGTTATGATGATCACACTTGGCTCTTCTGCATGCTTGAGAATTTCGGCGCAAACGTCGGTCTTCATGGCAGGATGGATCAGCTCCTCGATAATTTCCGCCAGACTAAGGTCAATCCCCTTGCCAAGAATATGAAAGGTATGGGTCTCACTATGGAAGGGTCCGGTAATAATCCGGTGATGTTTGAACTGATGTGTGAACTTCCATGGCTCGGAGACAAGATCCCTTCTAAAGAGGAGTGGCTCGACAGTTATGTGAAGGCCCGCTACGGTGTCGACGACCCGGATATCCGTGCTGCATGGAAGGTGTTGGCAGACGGCATCTACAATTGTCCTCTTGGCAACAATCAGCAAGGTCCTCACGAGAGCATCTTCTGTGGTCGCCCCTCTCTGAATAACTTCCAGGTGAAGTCTTGGTCGAAGATGCGCAATTATTATGACCCTTCCACGACTCTTGAGGCTGCCCGACTGATGGCAAAAGCTGCCGACCGTATGCGCGGCAACAACAACTATGAGTATGACCTCGTTGATTTCACACGCCAGGCTCTTGCCGACCAAGGTCGGCGCCAATATCAGCGTGCTATGTCTGACTATCGCACTTTCTCGCGTAAGGATTTCGAAGAGTCATCTCAAAAGTTTCTCGATATGCTCCTGATGCAAGACCGTCTCCTTGGCTCGCGTCCTGAATTCCGCCTTGGTTCTTGGATAGAGGCTGCACGCAACCGCGGTGCAAACGAAGAAGAAAAAGACCAATATGAATGGAATGCCCGCACTCAGATCACTACCTGGGGCAACCGTGAATGTGCCGACAACGGCGGCCTTCGCGACTATGCCAACAAGGAGTGGCAGGGGCTTCTGAAAGATTTCTACTACCCGCGCTGGAAGACATGGATGGACGCCCTTGCTGCCCAGATGGCTGAAGATTCAGCTCCAAGGCCCGATGCCCTCGGTGGAGGTCCCAACGCCAACAAGACATCCTCCGAACTCTTCGCAATGGCTCTCCCATCCGTCCCTGTCGTCGACTGGTATGCCATGGAAGAGCCCTGGACCCTCCGGAAAGGAGGCTACACCTCCACCCCCGAAGGCGACCCCATCGCCCTCTCCCTCGAAATCCTCAACTACCTATCTAATTAGCCCAATAAGCCCAATAAGACTAATTAGTCCAATTAGCTTAATTAGTCTAATCAGAGTTGCATGAATTTAGACTCAGACATAAAATTCCTCCGAGGTGTAGGCGAGGCAAGAGCAAAGCTCCTTGCCTCCGAACTTGACATACACACTTGCCAAGACCTCCTCCAGTATTTCCCCACTCGCCACATAGACCGCTCCCGCTTCTACCGCATCCGCGACCTTTACGGCTCGGAAATGCCCTACATCCAGATCAAAGGTCAATTCATCAACTTCACCAAGGAAGGGGAGGGCAGCAAGCAGCGTCTTACCGCCACTTTCACCGACGGCGACCGCCTGTGCCAGGTGACATGGTTTTCCAAAATCCAGACGATTGCCAATATGTATCGCCCCGGGGTCATTTATGTACTTTTCGGAAAACCCGCGTTCAAGTACAATGCATGGCAATTCGTGCATCCCGAGATAGAGGTTTTTGATCCGCAACGTCCTCCACAAGGTCTTCGTGGCATATATGGTCTGACCGATACCTTGCGTAAGCGAGGTTTCACTACCCGCTTGATGCAGACTCTGACAGCTAATCTCCTTGACTCTCTCCCCGTTGGTTCCCTACCTGAGACCCTACCGTTGGAAATTATGAAGGAAAGGAATCTTATCCCATTTGATGAGGCAATCCGCAATATGCATCGCCCCATATCTATGCAGATGCTGCAAAAGGCTACGGAGCGTATGAAATTTGAAGAGCTTTTCTATCTCGAGCTCCATATCCTCGAATATTCTCGCCGCCGCAATCTCCAATTGCAGGGTTATGTCTTTTCTAAAGTCGGTCCCCTCTTCAATAAATTCTATTCGGAGGTGGTCCCGTTCCCTCTGACAGGAGCCCAAAAACGAGTGCTGAAAGAAATCCGTGAGGATATGCGCACCGGCAGGCAGATGAACCGTCTGCTGCAGGGCGACGTGGGCAGTGGAAAGACCCTCGTGGCTTTCATGACGATGCTTCTTGCTGTCGACAATGGTCTGCAGGCTGCCCTGATGGCTCCTACCGAAATCCTCGCTACCCAACATGCCGAAGCCCTTGCGAAATGGGCGGCGCCTCTCGGAATCGGCACGGCTTTGCTCACCGGCAGCACACGCGCTAAGGAGCGCCGCCGCATAGCGGAGGGACTCGCCGACGGTTCCATTCATATGCTGATAGGTACCCATGCTCTCATCGAGGATAATGTTGAATTTCGAAATCTCGGAGTGGCTGTGATTGATGAGCAGCACCGCTTTGGTGTGGCTCAACGCGCCCGTCTTTGGAGGAAAGGAACTGTCCCTCCCCATGTCCTCGTGATGACAGCTACCCCCATCCCTCGCACTCTCGCTATGACTGTCTATGGCGATCTTGACGTGAGTGTTATCGATGAACTCCCTCCGGGCCGCAAGCCAATTCAGACATGGCTTCGCTACGACGATAACCGAAATGAAGTGTATCGCCATCTTTATAATGAAATATGCAAAGGACGCCAAGCCTACATTGTGTATCCTCTGATCCAGGAGAGTGAAAAGACCGATCTGAAATCAGCCGAAGAGGGTTTTGAGCGCATAAAGGGTATATTTAAAGGGGTAGGAGTGAGCCTTGTGCATGGAAAGATGAAACCTGCAGAGAAAGACGCCCAAATGCAGAAATTCGCTTCCGGAGAAACCAAAATCTTAGTAGCTACAACTGTGATAGAGGTTGGTGTCAACGTGCCCAATGCCTCAGTTATGATTATAGAAAATGCAGAGCGTTTCGGTCTGTCGCAGCTCCATCAGCTTCGCGGCAGGGTAGGGCGCGGTGCCGAACTCTCATATTGCATCCTGATGAGCAAGCATCAGATCGGACAAGATACAAAGAAGCGCCTTTCTATCATGACCGAGACCACCGACGGTTTCCTGATTTCGGAAGCTGACATGAAGCTCCGCGGACCCGGCGACATGGAGGGCACCCAGCAGTCTGGCATAGCCTTCAATCTCAAGGTCTCCAATTTAGCCAGAGACGGCCAAATTGTATCTCAGGCCCGCGACGCCGCAATGCGCCTTCTTGACGGCAAAGTGCTCCTGTCGCCACAGAGCATCGCCATACTCAACTCCGAACTGCAACGCCGCTTCGCCCGCTCCATCGACTGGAGCCGCATCTCCTGATCATGGAAAGCAGAGTAGCAAGCACGCTCCGCGTGCGTCATTTATCGTCGCGAAGTCCCCATAAGGTCTTCCCAATTTATGCTTTTTAACATTATTTTGCATCGGACTGCCCAGTTTTGTGCAGTCTGAGTTGCTATCTTTGCAGTTAAAGAAGTTGTTTCGACTTATTTTTTTATTAAGATTTCGTCAGCTTTGCGAGCAGATTTCGCTTCATGAAGAAGGAGCG
>JAIDUH010000123.1 GCA_029060285.1 Muribaculaceae bacterium
CGGGACCCGAGTCCGACTACGCATGGGGCATGTACTACGCCCTGTCGGAGGAATATCAGAAGTCGCTCGAGTACCTGAGGAAGGCTGCCGCAGCCGGCTCGCAGGACGCCGCCGACATGATACCCGCCGTCGAGGCCGCCCTCGAGCCGAAGCAGAACATCGTAATCTACTGAGAGTAGCGAGCACTCTCCGAGTGCGTCACCCACCGGCGCGAAGCCCCCGGGTATAAGCAAGAAAACATTCAATTCAAACATCAAATTATATTTTAACTTTATGAAAAAAAATCGTATTTTTGGCGCGCTTTCGGCTGCAGCTCTTCTGGTGGCCGGCGCATGCTCCAATGACATGTTGGATCAGAACAAAAATCATGGTCTGCTCAACACCGACGAGACATCCGGAGGAGTCTATCTATCCATAGACTTTAAGATGCCTACCGGTAGCGAGGGTACCCGTAGTGAAACACTTGATCCGGCGGATACAGAAAAAAATCCTAATGGGTTCAATAGTACAGGTGGAACTGAAGTTGGCTCCGACGCCGAGAACTTCGTAAGCTCAGCTCTCATCGTGTTGGCTGCATCTGAAGCTAAACCAGAGGCTCAGATAGAAAAGTATGGATTCATTGTAGCCGGAGAGGTTCCAAGCAACCGTATTTCCACTGCAACCTCTGAAGGTGGCAAGCAGTATAAGGCTACCGCTCGCCTTCAGAAGGAGAACCTAAACACAATCTACACTACTTATGGAGACGGTCAGGTTCCTGAAGTATATGTGTTTGTATTCGCAAACCCGACTACTGATCTTCTCAATATGTTCGATGGTTCCAATACCGATTTTGGTTCCGCTTCATGGATTGACGCTACCTGCGAGGTCCTGCAAAGCACAGACGCCACCCAGAGCAAGAACGTAGGTATCTGGGGTAGCAATTCATTCCTGATGAACAACGTTAAACTCACTACCCGCGAGCTTCCTAAGAAACTTCTCGACTGGGAAAACTTCTCTTCTGTAGAAAATCCATTCCATCTTTCAAGTATGAATGATGGCAGTGGATATGAGAAGATTGATAACTCAAAGGGTAATAATCGTGGTGCAGTCCTCGTGGAACGTTCCGTCGCACGTTTTGACTTTAAGGATGGTTCTGGCACGAATGAAAACCTTTATAATGTTCTTATGAACACAAATAAGGAAGGCGACTTCGACAATGCAAAGCCTATTGTTGATGTTCAAATTCAGAAGATGTGTCTTGTAAACATGTGTAACAGCTTCTATTACCTTCCCCGTGTAAGCAAGAACGGTATGCCTAATGGTGAAAATTTTGAACTATGTGGCACAGAGTTGCCTTGGGATAGAATCAACGGTAAATATGAAAATGGTAATTATGTAGTAGGTCCTTATGCTTCCGTATTTGGTGGTAACGCTGTGATGACCGGGTTCAAAAAGTATTTTAACTTCCCATTCTTTGAAGAAAACGGTTCGTTCAACAACGAGTCTATGAGCAGCACACGTTGGGATGTTGTGAAAGTTTCTGATGTTCTTAAGGGTACAGCAGACAACTATGTTCAGCCAGGGGTAGAAAATGCACAGCCTGGTCAATATCGCGTATGGCGTTATGTGACAGAGAATGTAATTCCTGAAGATAACGCTAAGCAGATGAATGGCGTTTCCACCGGCGTTGTATTCAAAGGCAAACTTCTTGGCAGCAAACTTGCTGACACAGAAAACCCAGGATATTATGAAGAATCTTGGAACGAAGGCAATATCAAGAACCTTGCAAACTGTCTCAATGGTAAGACCTTCACATATAACGGTGAAGACCATATTCTTCAAGGTAATTCTCATGACGATCCAATCCTTTACTACTTCAGTGGTCACCTCTATATGGGTTGGCGCCACATACGTCAGGCTGCAATTCAGGCTTCTGTCACTATAAATACTGCAGGCGCTATGGAAATCAACCGTTCCAATAGCCTTTATAAAGCAGTGTTCGGTGATGGTCCGATCCCAACTTATACTACAAAAGACGATGCTGGGAATGAAGTGGTAAATTATATGGTTTACGTCGATCCAAACGAAACAGATCCTGTAAAGAAGAATAAGATAATTGATGATCCAATGTGGAAATCAGCTCTCGACAATACTTCTGGGGAAGACTATCAAGCTTACCTTAAGAGTGCTAACTATGCATGGAGTCAGTGGGCTGCTGGAGATAAGGAAGTTGGTGATGACGCTACCGGCGCAAACACTGGAGAAAAGCTTGCAGCAATGCGTTTAGCTGTAACAGGCGCCGGTATATCTATCTATCAGTCTTCAATGGATGATGACTACGGTGCAGGCTATTACTGCTACTATTACTACTGGAACCGCCACAACGACAATGGTATGAATGGCTCAATGGGCCCGATGGAGTTCGACGTAGTCCGCAACAACGTCTACAAGCTCTCTATCGACAAGATCGCACGTCTCGGTCACCCGCGTATTCCTGAGAACGACCCGAACAACCCGACTCCCGATACCCCCGACGAGTCTGACGAGATTTACCTTGACGTTCGTATGGAGATCGTTCCTTGGGTAGTTCGCCTCAACAGCATCGTATTCTAAATCATACCCTTACAGGTCCGGGAGGCGTGACACCCTCCCGGATCACCAGAAAAAACAACAGACAAGATATGGAAATCAGATCTTTTTCAGATTCTATCAAGAAAACATTGGCCATGACATTGTTTGCGGGCTCCGCGCTGTCGTTCTCCTCATGCGACCGCATCCACGAGGACCTGCAGCCCTGTCCGCAGGGCGTGCGTCTACGCTTCGTATACGACTACAACATGGAGTTCGCAAACGCGTTCCCCTCGCAAGTCGATTGCCTCACCGTGCTCTTCTACGACAATGATGGCAACTATGTTACTACGCAGACTAACGCTACTTCAGACCTCGCTGATGAGAATTGGCGTATGACGGTCGACTTGGCTCCGGGTACCTATAACGTCTTAGCATACGGAGGTATGGAATGCGAACAGTCATCGTTCTCGTTCACATCGCAACCATCGTCAATACGTATGGATCAGCTTCAGGTCGAACTTAACTCATCATCTCTCACTGAACCTATAGGAACATACTTACATCCACTTTTTTACGGTCGCACGGAAGTGAGCGTGGAACAGTCGGATCTGGAGTATAAGGACTACACTGTATATATGATGAAGGACACCAATAACCTTCGTATAATGCTCCAGCAGGTAGACGGCACTACAATAGACGAGGCTGACTTCGGCTTCAAAATTGTAGACGATAATACCCTCATGGCGTGGAACAACGATGTGATTAAGACACAAAATGTGGAATACTTCCCATGGACTCGTGGCAATGCAAGTCCCGGAGAACTCACCGAAGACAGGGGAGAAACTACCGTAGCATGGGCTGAGCTGAGTTTCCCACGTCTTGTGATCACAAACTCTCCGCGCCTTGTAGTCACACGCAAGGAAGATGGATATAAAGTCATTGATATACCATTGAATAACTATCTTCTCCTTATGAAGAGTGAGGTATATAGTGAAATGCCTTCACAAGAGTTCCTCGACCGCGAGAGCCGCTGGAAGATGCTCTTCTTCCTTCGCAACGGCTACTGGCTCCAAACCCAGATTGAAATCAACGACTGGATAGTACGCATTAATAATACAGAATTCGGATTATGACATTCCAAACAATAAGATATAAGGCATTTTCTCTGCTCGCCTTGATGGGTGCGGTGTGTGCCGGATGTCATTCCGACGCCCCCTGCACTCCCGGAGGTGAAGAACCTGATGTTCCGGTCCCTGATCCCGAAAAGGTGACGCTCTGCCTCAACGTTTCCTTCGATGGTCAGGAGGGACAGACCCGTGCAGAGAATGACCCCGACGGATACGAAGACCCATCAGGTGACTTCGAAAAGATTAGCACCCTCCGCGTAATCATCGTCCGCAACTATAAAGAAGAACCGGCAGCAAATGGTGGTGTCTTCCAGACGGGTATAGTGGAAGCAAATCGTTTGGTAGCAACCAACGACCAAGGGCATCCAATCTACGATGATCTCGAGTTTAAGGTAATTGCTAATGAGAAAAAAAGAATATACCTTGTAGCGAATGAGCAATACCTTACCCCTCCTGCAAATTTCACTACATCAATAAATCCAACTGCCTCTAAATTCCTGGATACATATAGTGTTGATAAGGTATCCACCGATCTGTCAAGTCTTACTAACTGGACTGTGTCCTTGCCAGATGTTCCTGCATCAGGAATAGTCACAAGAGGTTTGTTCTCATCCTCAGATTCAGATAAGCCTGGAAGATTACCACTGACTGAAATCTTTGATGATGTTTTTATCGATAGGAAAAAAGCAGTGGATGAAACATGTTATTCTCATCTTTTCCTTACCAGAACTGCTGCAAAAGCCAGATTCTTCCTTGATACCAGCGATAATTTCAAAAACGATGGAGCAATAGTGCCTGAAATTGAATCAATATCTCTATCAGGAATCGGGACTATGGAATACGTATTTCCCAATAATGCAACGTATACTCCATCGAAGGAAAGTCTTTTGGGAGATACTCCAACTTATACAGGTAATGTAGAGAATTATATCAATAATTTCAACATGCCACCGAATTCCAATATCGTGACCTATCTTATAGAGGATATTAATGAAAAGGTTATTGCAATTCCTTCCAATGAGGTTCAGTATCTTGATGAAGCCAAAACCAAGAGATTGGGAAAATCAATTTCCAATACTTTTTATTTCCCTGAGTCAATTTTAGACAATGGGGAAAACTATAACGTGACAGTTAAACTCAAGGATGGCTCAATCTTGACAGCACCTATAGAGACTAATATTCTTAAGATCGCTGGAAAAGGAAACGCAATTGCAAGAAATACTTATCTGCCAATTGTAATCACGTTTAACGGGGCACTGGATATCCGGGTAGAAGTTCTTCCCTGGTCCTCTGAAGTTTACGAGTTTGATTTCTCCGATCATGTCGGAATGTCGGATGATGGAGCTGTATCATTTATTGAAAGCACTTATGCCGAGAATGGCTTTGATCGGAATACAGGCCGTCTTGTTCTTAGAGATTATCCAAATGCCACCACAGGGTCATTTACCATTGGATCGCCTGTTGGTCATCGTTGGGACGCCTATCTTGTCACTACTCAAGGTGAAATGAATGTAATACAGTTTGTAACGGGCAAGGATGCTTCCGGCAACAATGTATATTCTGACCATATATCCGGTAAAGTAGGAGAAAAAGTTAATTTTAATGTAGCTGCAACTATGAGTGCGGGAAACCAGCAAAGAGAGGCTATTCTTCAGGTTATGGTCACTCTTGATTATGGTGGTATTTCAGTGCCGGTTAATATTCTTGAAGGAGGATCTTATGGAGAAGGGACTGAAAACATCACATTCATTCAAAATGCAAGATAAGTTATTACAGATGACAGTGAATATCATTAAACATAACAAAGGAATCTTGGCGAAGAGTCTGTTTTTGCCGGCAATGTTATTTGCCGGATTGACAGCTTGCACTGATGATTCCGGAATAAACATCCCTGACGAGCCCAATAAAGGAGAATCAGGCTACATAACCATAACTCTCAGTAACACTAATCTAACAACTAGAGCTGAGTATGATGAATCTGGAGTCACATATCTGAATGAGAATCTCATTGAAAGTGTTACCTTATGTATGAGTCCTTCCGCAGGCGATCGCACAGATAATGACCAGGCTGCCTATATGCAGACTTTTGAAGGTCTGGACGCCAAGGATGGTATCGTTACGTTACGTATTCCGATGTCTACAGAACTTGAAAACAGACTATTCAATGAGAACAACAGTGAAAGCTGCAACGTCTTCGCTGCTGTCAATGTGGATCCGGGAGAAGCCAAGACTGTAGCGGAACTTAGAAATCTAACTATATCATCCGATTTTCCTACAGAGCAAAAGCAATCAAGCTTTACGATGGATGGAGATGCAAAAGTCGAATATGACCGTGCATCCCACTCTGCAACATCAGACATAAAGGTGAAGCGATCAGCCGCGAAATTCACACTTGCATTGGCGGTGGATCGCGAGATCAAGGAGACTACCGCTTCAGGGGAAATTACATGGAAGCCCAAATTGGACGGCATGTCTGTAATGATGCAGCAAGGCGTAGGAAAGTCTCAGCTTGATCCCAAGCCGGAACCCAATATGGATACAGATGTATATTTCAATAGTGCCAATACGCTTAATGGGAAATATACTTTCGAATATGACGCTAACGCTCAAGAACCAGCTGAAAGCGGTTTGAAATATAAATATGACTATGTTCAGAATATCCCTTTATACTCCTATCCTAATAAATGGACAGGAAATGAGGACGAGCGTCATGGCACATATCTTCTATTGGTAGTGCCATGGAGCAATGACGAAGGAAGGACTTACAGGACGTGTTATTATCATGTGCCGGTTGTTCCATCCGGTACATATGAAATCGCAAGAAACATATCATACCACATCAATCTCCATGTAGGAGTATTGGGCAGCTATGTGCCTGAGGAGCCGTTTGAGGTAGAAGCGGATTATTATGTAGCAGACTGGGGCAGTGAGGATCTTGAGGTCGATATTAAGGACTATCGTTATCTCGTCGTTGACCAGAATGAATATACTGTCAACAATGAGAACTCTATTACCATTCCATTTTATACCTCCCATCCTACAGAGGTGGTAGCTATTAACATGAAATTTTGGCGATTCAATTTTTCCGATGAAGGAACTGCTTTTTCTGTTACAGTTACTAAGGAAATGAATGAACTATCAAAAGATAGAGGAGGAAAACCAGTATTTACCTCAAATTTTGATAATACAAATAATACACTCACCGTAACCCATGATCTGACTATATGGCAGCCTTATGACGCTGCTGGTAACATTGTAGACTTAACCAATAATGTAGAAAGTCTTGGTGCAAGTAGAAAGAAAACACAAACAGAAGCAGAAGTAAAGGCAGTTACCGATAGAATAGCTTTCTACAAGGAAGTTGATGATGATGAGTATTCAATGGTTGAATTTGAAGTGACTGTTCAACATTCAGATGTTGCTGATGGCACATCAGGTATAGATCAGAGACTTTATAAGGAGACTGTTAATATTACCCAGTTCCCAGGTATGTATATCACAGCCGTTCAAAACAACACCATATCTAATTCGGCTCATACAACCTTAGAGGGTAACGGTGCTTATGGGAACACTATTATCAATGGAAGATATGACCCTCATGTGTCATGGGGTAATGAATACAATGACGGAGTGTTTACTCAAAGTTCCGTCTATGATAATAGAAAGATGGCACTCAATGCAGTTAACTGGGATTATTCTATGGGATTGTCGACAGAAAACCTAAATTGGAATCCCAATATGTATTTAGTAACAATAACAAATTTACCTGAAAACACAGAATTTATTATCGACGATCCTCGCTCTTATTATATTAATAATTATCTGAGCAATGATAATGTTGACTCACAAAATCTTACTCCCTATCCGGATGAGTATTGGAAAAGAGTATACGGAGGTACTTATTGGAATGTAGAAAAACTCAATAATCCAACAGCTGCTGAAATACAGACAATTATGAATGGAAGAGTGGTCTCATCTGCTTCTCGATACAATTGGACTCAAGGATATAAGGTCGATGGTTTTATCTCAGCAAAGGCATTGAGTGGAGAGTCTCCTCGAACACTCAGATATTATTATCCGACACGAGAGGCAATGGACAACAGTAACACTGTTGCACCTAAATTCAGAATCTGTTCCAGTTATGGAGGAACGTGGGCTTATCTTACGCGTGAGATGGCTCGCAGAAGAGCTGCAGCTTATCAAGAATTAGGATATTGCGCCGGAAGATGGAG
Organism: Muribaculaceae bacterium; assembly: GCA_029060285.1. Lineage (GTDB taxonomy): Bacteria > Bacteroidota > Bacteroidia > Bacteroidales > Muribaculaceae > Lepagella. Next base: position 7,910 of record JAIDUH010000123.1, read on the forward strand.
GCTTCCGACATTTGGTGAGGTCAAATTTGTTATGGAACTTTCTCGGCAAAATAAGATACCGCGTTTGTTCGGTCGGGAATCAGGTGTTTGGTATTATTGGTGTGCCCAAGGTGCTGTTTTGGTGCCCAAACGTGGAGATACAACAACCGAAATTAAGATTGTCGCTAACCCTGGTCAAGATGGGAATCCTGGAGGAGGAAACTCTGCTATTGCTCCATTTACAGGTAATAATTTCCGCGATCATGGAAGGTTTGTATATGATGAATGGTACTGGGGAAGTACACCCATAGAGCCATCATCAAATCAGGATCCTAACCGGAATGCGCCAATATACACGTTCACTTGGGGCGATCAGCAAAAGACAAATCCAGAAAATCCCACAAATTAAATTGTGTATTAGCATGAAGTATTTAAAATATGGATATATAGTAGTTTTGTTTTTCATTCTGACGGGATGTATGTCAGAAGAAATAGATATGCCTAAGCGTGATAAAGGAAACTGGGCATATGTAGATGGAGACAAAGTGATTGTGGAATTAGAACTGAATGCTCAAGAAATGGGTATACAGCAAACTCGAGTGCTTCAAGATAACCCTGATTATCAGGATATGCACTTGTATTTAGTGGAATTTGCTGATAATGGCAGTCCGCTTCAAAACACATACATCACAACATATGAACCATTGGAAAATTCAGAAGTAGTTTCTGTTGATAAGGTAACCTATAAGATAGAGCTGAATGCGACATCGAAATCTCGTATCTTACATTTAATAGCTTTACCAAAAGGAACTCCTTTGAATGTATCATATGGGATTGAAGCTTCAGTTATACCCAATCTGCAGGTGAGAGATCAGGTTCCCGCTTATTGGAGGAGATTTAGCTTTCCCAGCGGATATGCCATAAGTGATGAAAATGGAGATATGTTCCCAACATCTGAATTATTGCAACTTAAAAATGTAGCTCTTGTTAGAAATTATTCCAAAATTTCAATGATTAACAATGCTGAGAATTTTGAACTTAAGGGTTTTGCAATAATCAATAATCCGACATCGGGAAGTATTGCACCATATAAAACAGCAACATATGAATTTCCTGATTTCCTTAATGAAAATCAGAAACAAATAGCATATAACGAGCTTTCAACAGACTATTCGGGATTTTCTCCAGAAGGTATTACTTTCACAAATTTAGAATCAGGACCTGTTGAATTAAACGAAGGGGTTCTATCACAATTTATTTATGAACGGCCTTTCAATTCCATAAGACATACATATCTTATTATAAAAGGACGAAGAATATCAGACGACGTTGATTCATATTATAAGCTCGATATTGGAAAAAACGACAACGATGGTATTTTCCGTTATTATGGTCTATTGAGGAATTTTAATTATAATATCATTCTTAATAGTGTTGCACAAAAGGGTTATGCTACAATTGATGCCGCAATTCAAGGGGTGGTGTATAATAATTTCTCCTTTGATATTGGTCTTTCAAGCATGCTTAATATTTCAGACGGAGATGAAGTGGTCTATGTTAATTTCACAACTGCGGTTTTGACGGATCCTAATGAAGAGGTATTGGAATTTAAATATAGATACAGAAGTCTTTCTGCTGTATCTCCAACATATAACAATGACGATGTATCATTCATAGGCTTAACAGAAGGATCTGTTATACGAGAAGTTGATTATGGAAGGACTAATGATGAAAATGGATGGCGAAGTGTTAAAATAACATGTTATCCAGCTCAAACTGAGACTAGAACTCAATCATTTACTATCGTTAAAAAGTCTGGTTTAGGGAGAACCATCAATCTCATCCTACATAGAAAATGGACTCTTCAGAATGTGAAGGAGTTCCCAGGAACTTTGGAGAATTGGGATGAGACTACAGAAGATGAAGGCGAAGTAGGTGATGCCGTAGGTTCCGACTTCACAATATTCTTTGACGTACCGGACAATCTGGAAGAGGCAATGTTCCCATTGGTATTTACTCTTGAAGCCGATAGGCAGAATATGGAGAATAATCCCTTGGGTGCGCTTATAGTAACATCAGGGCCATCTGGATTTGACGGAGTTCAAGGTCGACGCATTAAATATGAAAAGTCAGTTTCATGGACACAATATAATGATCCTCTTCTTGATGATCCTTCTGATAACGGTACAGCAATCCCAAATGCTGATGGAACAACTACACATCGTGTAAGATGTCGATTCAGAACCACAACAGATTTAACTAATCTACCATTTGATGAGTCAATTACAAATGTCAGAATTACCAATGATAACTTCAACGTGGCATTAGTGCAATATCATCGCGAACAATAATAGTAATACCTTAAGAGCCATAACCCAAACCCGAGTTATGGCTCTTTATTATTCGTATGATGCGGACGATTTAAGGCCCTTCAAGCCGGATAGTCTGTCTCTCTTGAGATTAGAGTGGCTGCCATCAGAATGGATAGCAATGAAAGCAATATCTAAAGATGGCTTTCGGCATCGCCGTGTCTGAGATAGTAGCCGGACATGTCCAGCTACTATCTCAGACCCTGCCATCAGAATGAATAGCAATGAAAGCAATATCTAAAGATGGCTTTCGGCATTGCCGTGTCTGGGATAGTAGCCGGGCATGTCCGGCGTTAATACCACCGGCTTATCCAATCCGCCATGCCATTCAGTAAGAGCCATGTCGGCCGCCCTTCTGGAAGAAGACGGTCGGGAGCGAGTATCAGTAGCTGTCCTTTTTCGCACTGCTCGAAGTCATGCCCCCAAGGCTTGAAGATTTTGCCGAAAGGCTCATTTACCAGCAAGATGACTTTGCCATCGACTTCTTCAATTTTCCTTTTCACTTCCTTCTCTGCTTCCGCGATGAAGGCCGACACCAACACTCCACCATTCTCAGCTATGTGAAACCAATTATCGCGATTGGCTTTCGCTTTTTCCGGTATTCTCTCATCAGCCCGATGGCAGATGACGGCATCTAATGTATCCATGCAGATCTGGGATGACCGGTGATTATTGAAAAATCAGAGACACCGGGACGCTTCTTTATTGTAATGTGATACGTGCAGGGACGGCGGTAGTCGTGTTTTGGATGGCGTGGCATGGGCGTTATTTCTATGGGAAAAATTCTTGTGAGCGAAAATAAGGATTTATCTTGATTTATGCAAATTTCAGTGTGGGTATTTTCTCCGGGCATGCCCGCCAACTATCTCAGACGCTACTATCGGGGCTCAAACTCAGACGCAGCCATCGGAAAGCTATCGGAGCTTGAACTCAGACGCTGCCATCGGCAATATAGACGATGGCTTTCGGCATTGAGGGTCTGGGATAGTAGCCGGCCTCCGGCGTTAGTATGGTCTGGGATAGTAGCCGGGCATGTCCGGCGTTAAGCCAGGCAGCGGTCAAGAGCCTCTATGATAGCTTCCTTGTCCATTCCGCGGCCTATAAACACAAGCTTGTCCATCCGGTCGCCATACTCAGAATCCCAGTCACGCTTCAGCCCGGGTTCCGTCTCAAAGAATCTCTCCAACTCTTCTTTCGGTGCCGTAGCATACCACTGCCCGCATTCAGTCACTTTCTTCTGCACTCCGGCTTGCTCAAACAGATAGCTCATGTCCGGGTCATAGCTGAAATAGCAGATCCCCTTGCAGCGTATCACGCTCTTTGGCCACTGCTTATGGCAAAAATAGTCAAATTTGTTCAGGTCAAATGGCTTTCTCCTATAATATACGAACGTTGATATTCCATATTCTTCAGCCTCTCCCTCTCCATGATGATGATGGTGGTGGATATGGTTTTCATCGTTTTCGTCGTTTTCATCGTCGTCATCGTGGTGGTGATGGTGGTGATGGTTTTCATCGTTTTCATCGTTTTCATCGTCGTCATCGTGGTCATGGTGGTGATGGTTTTCAGCGTTTTCATCGTCGTCATGATGGTGATGGGGTTGGGGAGCTTCCACTTCCTTCTCAATCTCCCTTATCCAAGTGGCCGAAGTGGCAGTCTTGCCAAAGTCAAACCGATGCGTCACCAACAGCTCACTGAAATCCACATCGCAGTAATTACACTCTATGATTTCTGCCCCGGGATTCAATGCATGGATAGTCTCTTTGATCATGGCTCGATCTTCTTCAGATACCTCCGATATCTTATTCAGGAGAACAATGTTGCAGAATTCTATCTGTTGCACCACCAAGTTTTCCAGATCCTCCTCGCCATAATTCTTCACGGTCAGCGACTTGCCCGATCCAAACTCACTCTGCAGTCGCAGTGCATCCACCACTGTCACGATGCAATCCAAATATGGGATTCCGTTGCGTACAGCTGCCGGTCCCATAGTCGGTATGGAGCAAATGGTCTGTGCGATGGGTTCCGGTTCACAGATGCCGCTCGCCTCTATCACGATATAATCAAACCGATCCCCTTCCATAAGCCCTACAAGCTGATTGACGAGATCCATCTGAAGCGTACAGCATATGCAGCCGTTCTGCAAAGCCACAAGTGAGTCATCTCCTTGACCGATAAGTCCATCCTTAGCTATCAGGTCAGCGTCTATATTCACCTCCCCGATGTCATTCACAATTACTGCGAATCTTACACCTTTCCGATTGTTAAGTATCTTGTTAAGCAGAGTAGTCTTGCCGCTACCCAAATATCCGGTGATCAAAAGCACCGGCACTCTTCTTCCCTTTTCCATATTCTTTATTTTTATACTAAGACTAATAAAACTAATAAGCCAATTGGACTAATATGCCTAATAGCCTAATCAGACTCATAGTTATGACAAATAAGCCCTGTCCTTGGCAGACAGGGCTTGGGAGCGATAAACGGGGCTCGAACCCGCGACCCTCAGCTTGGGAAGCTGATGCTCTACCAACTGAGCTATTATCGCATATGAGCTATTTCACACTGCAAATTTAAGCAAAATTTCCCACCCTTCCAAATATATCTCAATTTTTCTGCCCCATTTCTGACGATTTTTATCAAGATATTCCACAAAACTCAGTTTTTTTTGCTAATTTTGTGAAAAATTCAGGGAGTCCTGCTTTATGTTACAGGCTCGTCTCCCGTAATCGTTCAGTTAGTTAACCTAATTATGCATTTTGCATTATGAATTATGCATTAATTAAAAGATTCATCCCTATTGCTGTGATGGCTCTCATCCTCCTCATTCCGGCTTGTGGAGGAAAAGGCAAAAATGCCGGTGTATTCCCTGAGGGCTTCGCTTCCCTTTCCGACGAGCAAAAAGTAGCATACATGATGGAGCATGTCTCCGCTGATTCGGTTGCCCGATTCATTATTTATGCCTCTCTCGGTAAAGTTGAGGGTGTGCGAATCGACACTCTCAACAATGCTACGCTGAAGGCATACGAGACTTATACTGACACTGCTCTCCAGACATTCAGCTGGGAATTCGACAGGGTATCTGAAGAACTGCCGCTCCACGACAAAATGCGACTTCGTGTGCTTGTCGGCACTGAAGATCCGCAAGGACTGGGTCTGACTCTCGGTCTTGAATATTTGAATCAGATCCGAGTAAAGGGGATGGGCGCCGATGAGGTGCTTGAAGAACTCAAGGAACTCAAAAGAGCATCCACAGACGATCCCGATATGTATGCAAGGTTCTTGATCGGTTTCAGGACCGTGCTCCGCTACGACAAAAATTCCGACATGCCTAAAGAAATCTACACCCGATTCTTGAACTATGATGAGGACGCAGTGGAGGAATACTACAGCCGCAACAAATCAGCTGCTCCCTCAATCCCCGTCACTCTTCCCGATTCCATCCCGATAGAAGAGCATCCTGAAGCCGTGCCCTCCGACTCAATTTAAAAGAGGGCATAACTGAAGATTTAACTGAGGGTTGGTTTGTCCCCCCCCCTCAAGAGCCGCTTGCGGCTCCCAAATTCTAAATTCAAAATTCTAAATTCAAAAATATATGCTCCGCATCTCAGAATATTCAGCAATGGCAGAAGCTGCTATACGTGCTCTTAACCTCTCCTCCGAAACTTTCGACAATCTGTATGCCCCGATCATCTATGGCATGCAGGCAGGCGGCAAACGCCTTCGTCCTACAATCCTTATGATGGCTGCTGATGCCTTCGGTGGCTCGCCGGAAAAAGCCGTCAATCCTGCCATCGGTATAGAAATGTTCCATAATTTCACTCTCCTTCATGATGATGTCATGGACAAATCCGACACTCGCCGTGGTCGTCCGTCGGTTCATGCAAAATGGGACGACAACACTGCAATACTCTCCGGCGACACGATGCTCACTCTTGCCACTAAGAAGATTTCTGAAGTGGATGACTCAATTCTCCGCCCGATCCTCGACACCTTCAACGACCAGGCTCTACGTGTTTACGAAGGCCAACGTCTCGACATGGACTTCGAGAACATGACTGAGGTTGCCCTCGATGATTATATCGAAATGATAAAGCTTAAGACAGGTGCACTGCTCGGCGCTGCCGCCAAGATCGGTGCCCTGATTGGAGGGGCTTCTAAGGAAGATGCAGAAAAGATGTATGATTTCGGGCTCATGCTTGGCGTCGCTTTCCAGATTGAAGACGACTATCTCGACACCTTCGGAAATCCCGACACTTTCGGCAAACCAATCGGAGGCGACATCAACAACAATAAGAAAACATTCCTGATGGTAAAAGCCTTGGCTACCGGCGGCCCTAATGCTGAAGCCTTAAAAGTAGCCATGAAGATGCCTGCCGGTCCTACAAAAGTAAAGACCGTGACGCGTATCTATGAGACTATGGGAATGCCGGCTCTCAGCAAAGCAGATGTCGCTGCGTATAGCAGCAAGGCTCTTGCCGCCATCAAGAAGACTTCACTTTCCGACGACCGTCGCGAAGCATTCCGTAAGCTCATCGATAAATTGATCACCCGCACCAAATAAGAATAATTAATCGTTGATAGTTAATCGTTGTATGATCGATTCCCACACTCATATATATATGTCGGAGTCCTTTCCTGAAGGATGCGCAGATGCGGTGGACCGTGCTGTCGCTGCCGGAGTGCATACCATGATCCTCCCGGCCGTTGACCGCGAGTCAGCTTCAGAGGTCGCAGCCTTGCACGCCGCGTGCCCAGTTCAGACAAGGACTGCCATGGGACTGCATCCTACAGAAGTAGGGGAGGACTGGAAGGAGGAGCTTGACGACATAATAAAGCTTCTGTCGCCGACTCGTCCGGTGGCAATTGGAGAGGTGGGTATCGACCTATATTGGGATGATTCCAATATCAATCTGCAGAAAGAAGCCTTCATTGCCCAACTCAAATTGGCAAAGACTCTCGGCCTTCCTGTCATAATCCACTGCCGCGATGGCCTTGATGTATGCCTGGAATGCCTGCAGAAGATTGATGAAATTCCGGAACTTGTATTCCACAGCTTTACCGGATCTCCCGAAGATGTGCGAAGAATCAGGCAGCTGTGTGACCCGTATTTTGGAATAAACGGAGTAGTGACATTCAAAAACTCAGGATCCCTTCCCGAAGCCGTCAAGGAAATCGGAATTGACAGGATACTCCTTGAGACTGACTCCCCTTATCTCGCGCCTGTCCCTAAGCGAGGCCGACGCAACGAAAGCTCTTATCTACCTTTTATTAACGCAAAGATTGCGGAGATCCTTGGTCTGTCTCCGGAGGAGACAGACCAAGCCACTACCCGCAATGCAAAACTTTTCTTCAAGATTTGAACAACCTATTCAGCCTACCGTTTCATCAGCCTGTAGTGATTTTCTCTCTTGTGCTGCTGCTGATTCTTGCGGCCCCTGTCGTATTCAGGCGTCTCAGGATTCCAGACGTGGTGGGCTTGATTTTAGCTGGTGTGGCTGTAGGACCCTATGGCTTTAATCTCCTCGAACGGGATGCCTCGTTTCAAATCTTCGGTCAGGTCGGTATCCTATACCTCATGTTTCTTGCTGCGGTGGAGATCGACATGTACCATTTCAAGAAGAATCTCAGGCAGGGGCTTGTCTTCGGCTTGATGACCTTTATCATACCCTCCGTCCTCGGCATGGCGGCTGCCCACTATGCGTTCGGGGCGGGTATCACCACTTGCCTTCTGCTTGCGAGCATGTATTCTTCTCATACCCTTATATCATATCCTGTCGTAAGCCGGTTTGGCCTTCAGAATGGCAAAGGGGTGATTCTTGCCGTAAGCGCTACGATTGTAGCCGTCCTGCTTGCACTCATCACTCTTGCATCTGTGGTCAAACTTCAGGCTACCGGTGTGTTTGATGTGAGCGACATACTGAAGTTGCTCCTCTATACTGTGGGATATGCCATTGTCGTAGGGTTTACATTCCCTCGGATCACGAGGTTCATGTTCAGGAAGTTTTCTGATGCCGTGGCCCAGTATATTTTCATCCTTGCGATGGTCTTCATCGGAGCTGTGTTGGCGCAGATGATCGGTCTCGAATCCATACTTGGGGCATTCTATGTAGGCCTTGTCCTCAATCGTCTTATTCCGGGACGTTCTTCCCTGATGCATCATATCAAGTTTGTCGGCAATGCCATTTTCATTCCTTATTTCCTTATCGGGGTGGGAATGCTGATAAATGTGCATGTGATATTTCGTGGTTGGACAGTGGCATGGGTCACTCTTAACATGATTGTAGTGGCTCTGGTCTCAAAATGGATCGCTGCCTGGCTCGCTCAGAAGTCGTTCGGACTTACGTCTACCGACCGCCGGATGATGTTCGGACTGACGAGCGGAAAAGCTGCCGCCACCATTGCCGCCACCATGCTCGGATATCAATATGGCATCATCAACGAGGATATAATGAATGGGGCAGTGCTCATGATTCTTGCCTGTTGCCTTGTGGCTTCAGTCATGACGGAGCGCACAGCAATACGGATGCGTATCGAGCTGACGGCTGCCGAAATGGAGGCTTCAGGTATCGAGCGCCCGGAATTTGCACGCCAGATTGTCGCTGTCTCAAATCCGATCACTGCAGAGGGACTGATGAGACTCGCTGTCTTTATGCGCTCTCCCAAGAATACAGAACCCATTACTGCTCTCTTCGTGCGTAACTCCGACGACCCTAAGAGCCTTCGTGCCGGGAGGTTTTCTTTGCGCACTGCCGCCCAGGCAGCACAAGAAATGGGTGTGGTCGCCGTTGAAGAAGAGAGATTCGACCTCAATGTCGTCTCCGGACTGACAAATATGATACATCAGACTCACGCTACAGATATCGTGATCGGATTTCATAGGAAGGCCAACATTGTGGATACTTTTTTTGGTCAGATGGTTGATACATTGTTGAAAGAGACTCTGAAGATGGTTGTGATGTCACGCTGCTTCATCCCGATTTCCACAGTGAGGCGTATCGTGGTGGTGGCGGGAGCTAAAGCTCAATTCGAAACCGGTTTCCACGATTGGGTGGCTCGGGTAGGCAATTTGGCACAGACTCTCGCCTGCAAGGTGATTTTCATTGTCTCTGCAGAGACTTCTCATTATATTGAAGATATTATTACCAATGATGGTTATGGCATACGACGAATATATCAGGAGATGACGGAATGGGATGATTTCATACTCCTTTCCGGTAACGTTGGGCCTGAAGACCTGCTCATCATAATCGGAGCCCGAAGGGGATCAATTTCCTATAGTGCCTCACAAGAAGAGATCCCCGAATTCCTCTCCAAGAATTTCGCATCCCACAATCTGATGGTGATCTATCCCGAACAATTCAACGGCTAAAGCCCTTAAAGTCCTTTAAGCCCTTAAGGACCTTAAAGACTTTAAAGACCTTAATGCCCATACCCCTTAAAGAAAATAAAACCCAAACAATAATATGCAGCTATACGAATACATATCATCCCAATTCTGCTCCCTTGACGTCAACCTCGTCAACGCGACGTTCCGCCTTATCCTCGCCCTGCTGCTCGGGGCACTGGTGGGATCTGAACGCAAGCATAAAGGCCAGGTGGCAGGAATCCGAACATTCGCTCTCATCTCTATGGGGGCATGCCTTTCCATGCTCTTGTCTATCTACGTCCCGCAAGAATATATGGGCCTCAAAAACGGCGATCCGGGCCGAATCGCCGCCCAGGTCATCACGGGTATCGGTTTTCTTGGCGGCGGTGCCATGATTCAGCAGCGTGGAGTGGTCAGAGGTCTCACTACTGCTGCCGGGATCTGGATCACGGCTATAATCGGTATGGCTGTCGGTGTCGGTATGTATTTGGCTTCGATCATCTGCACTCTTCTGATATTCTTTGTAATCGTGGGGTTCAACAGGTTCGAGCATGTGATACATATCGGACAGGAGACCAAGGTGATCTCAATCAGAAGCAAGGGAATCCTGCGCAATATCGATGCATATGAACATCTTCTCCGCGATGAAGGTGTGCATATATCCAACTTCTTCATTGAGCAGAATTTCGAGAATGACTATACTGAGGTGAATCTCGTTGTTCTCGTCCGCACCTCAAAAAAACTAATGGATGCAATCAACCGCCTCGGAGAGGCTCATGATACCCTTTCAATCACCCTTTCAAATCAGATAGACCTATGATGCCACTAATGATTCAGGAAACTACTACAGACATCCAGCAGACCATCTTCACAGAGCTTAATCCGGATGCCGGAAAGGATTCTTCGCATGGTTCGGAAGACAATACCAATGGACTTATCCTCGACCTTGCTTGGATTCTCGTGCTTGCGGCTATAGCGACCCTCGTTTTCAAGAAACTCAAGCAGCCGGTTGTGCTCGGATACATTCTCGCGGGCTTCTTGGCGTCGCCTAACTTCACTTATCTCCCGTCTATATCCAATCTTGAGAATATCGAGATCTGGGCTGACCTCGGTATTGTGGTCCTGATGTTCTCTCTCGGCCTTGAATTTTCATTCAAAAAACTGATGAATTCAGGTTCTTCGGCGATAATAACGGCTTTGATCATCATTGTCGGCATGACGATGGCAGGATTTGGGGTAGGGTATATGTTGCATTTGAACACTATCAACTGCATCTTCCTCGGAGGTATGATTTCGATGTCGTCGACCACTATCATTCTCAAGGCTTTCACTGATTTGGGGCTTAAGCAGCAGAAATTTGCCTCCATGGTGCTTGCAGTGCTGATTATTGAAGATCTCTTCGCAGTGCTTATGCTTGTGCTGCTTTCCTCTTTTGCTATGGGCGACGTGCAAGGGTCTGAACTTGTATTCAGCATTGCAAAGCTATGTTTCTTCCTCATCATATGGTTTGTGGTAGGTGTTTATGTCCTCCCTTCATTCCTCGAGAAATTCAGCTCATTTCTCAATTCCGAGACACTCCTTGTGGTGTCGATGGGACTATGCTTCTCTATGGCTGCTTTTTCTGTGATGTGTGGGTTCTCTCTCGAGCTTGGGGCATTCGTGATGGGCTCCATACTTGCCGGCACCATCTTCGCTGAGCGTATGGAGCATGTGATAGCTCCTGTCAAGGACCTGTTTGGAGCAGTATTCTTCATATCCGTCGGCATGATGGTGCAACCCTCCGTCATCGCTACCTATTATCCTCAGATTCTTCTGCTGGCAGCGGTAGTGATAGTGGGTATGATAATTTTTGGCACCATCGGCATGCTCGTCACCGGACAGACTCTGCAGGTGGCTATCAAAAGTGGATTTTCGCTGACTCAGATTGGTGAGTTCTCGTTTATCATAGCATCCCTCGGTATGGGGCTCGGTGTCCTCGATGCTTCTCTCTATCCTATTATCGTGGCAGTGTCTGTGATAACCATATTCACCACTCCATATTTTATAAAGCTTTCTTCTCCGGCATATAATTTTGTCGAGAAGCATCTTCCGGAAAATCTGAAATTCCTTATCACGAGGTATTCGTCGCAGGTTGTCGATACGAATGAGACGAAACGCCTGTGGCGTGAGATCCTCGGCAGATATATCTGGCGTATCGTCTTATATTCGGTCATTCTCATCGCTATCATCATAGCTTGCCGGCAACTGCTTTTCCCTTTGATGGAGAATCTGATTCCGAAATGGGGACATTTGGTAGCCACTGTGATTTCTCTCGTCATCATGTCGCCATTCCTTACGGCGCTTTCTTTCACTACCATTAAGTCTGACCATAAGATGAAGCTCCACCAGACTGCATCTTTCTATGAAGTCCCTCTCATAGCTATGAGTATCATACGCTACATATTGGCTCTTCTTTTCGTGGTGTATTTCCTCACAGTCTGCTATTCTTCTTGGGTAGGATGGATAGGAGGCACCATCGGTTTCGTCTTGATGGTGGCTTTCGCTTCTTCCAAACTGATGAGAAGCTTCAAGAAGATGGAGAAGAAATTCATGAACAACCTTAACAATCGGGAGAATGCCAGGAGCGGGGCAAACAATAATCTTGTCAGCGACCTTCACCAGGCATATCTCGACATAAAGCCGCAATGCCGTTTTGCAGGCGATAAGTTGAAGGATTCCGGGCTGCGCAGTGAATTTGGAGTCAGTGTCTCAAGTATCCGGCGAGGGGATGAATTCATTCCTCTTCCTACGGGCGACACCCGCATATTCCCCGGAGATACGCTCGGGGTGATCGGCACTGACAGCCAGATAAAGCGGCTTAATGACGCAATTGACAAGGTGAGCCAGAAGAAGGATTCTCTCAGGCATACCGACATAGAGCTGAAAAGTATCCTTCTCACTCAAGACTCTCCGATCATAGACCGCCCGCTCTTTGAGACCGATCTCCGCAACGACTACTTCTGTATGGTCATATCAGTGCAGAGGGGCGACAGCGAGTTCATTAACCCTAACCCCAATACTGTTCTCAAAGCCGGCGACCTTCTCTGGATAGTTGGCGACCCTGCCCAATTCGACAAAATGAAATGATAAAGTCTTTCATAATTTATCATGGCATATCATGTTAAATCAAGCTAAATCAAGCTAAATCAAGCTAAATCATGTTGAATCAAGCTAAATCATGTTGAATCAAGATAGATCCTTGATAATTAATAATTTATAATTCATCATTTATCATTCATCATTTATAATTTATAATTTATCTTTAATGACGCGACGCCCTTACACCTTCGACCGTGTAGTCCGCATTATATTCTCACTGTGCGGCCTTATAGCCATATTATTTCTCCTCGACATCTTAAGCGATGTGCTTTTGCCATTCTTTGTAGCTTGCCTGATCGCATATATCCTTGAGCCGTCAGTGGTTTTCAACAAGCGGATCCTCGGATGCAAGCGCCGTTTCTTTCCGGTTGTCATGACCCTGCTCGAAGCTGTGTTTCTTGTTGGGATCCTGTGCTGGATCTTCATCCCATATCTCGTGGATGAATGTGCCGAGATGACGAAAATCATCCGCGACTATGCTTCAAGCCAAATCCAGATTCCCTATATATCAAAGGAAATCCATGAGTTCATTCGCAATAATGTCGATTTTGACCAGATCGGACGTCTTCTTAGCCGTGATCAATGGTGGGAGCTCATAAAGAATAGCTTGAATCAGACATGGTCGTTCATCGGAAGCTCACTAAGCCTTCTTGTAGGAGTTGTCAGTTGGCTTATCGTGGTGCTTTATGTCATTTTCATTATGCTTGACTATGAGCGCTTTGTGCTTTCTCTTCGCCAATTGGTGCCTTACGGTCAGCGTAAGCAGGTACATCATATAGTAAAGGATATCGAAAACGCCATGAACCGTTATTTCCGCGGTCAGTTCTATATTGCGTCCCTCGTGGGAATTCTCTTTGCAATCGGATTTCTCATCATCGGTTTGCCTATGGCGGTCGTATTCGGACTTTTCATAGGAATGCTCAATATGGTGCCGTATCTTCAGATGATCTCACTCCCGATTGCTGCTATACTGTGTCTGGTGGGCTCAATATCGGGCGGTCCTACATTTTGGGTGATGTTCTGGGAGTGTATGGCAGTATATGTAGTGGTCCAATGCATTCAAGACCTTATCCTTACCCCTAAGATAATGGGCAAAGCCATGGGTCTTAATCCGGCAATAATTCTCCTTGCTCTTTCTGTCTGGGGCACTCTTCTTGGCTTCTTGGGCATGATCATAGCATTGCCTCTCACGACCCTTCTCCTTTCCTACTATGACCTATACATAGTGCAACGCTCCCTCCCCGACATAGAATCAACGGATTCAGAGATTTCCGACCCCGATGACCATTAATCGTTGACAGTTGATCGTTAATCGTTGCAAAAAGTTTCAAGCAGCAAATTTTCGGCTGCTTTTCGCGCTGCACCTCTCGCCCCTATGTCGTTCATGATAATGACGATACTGTGTGTCGGGGCAAAATCCTCATCGAGCTTGTATCCCGCATAGCACTGTATTCCTTTCATGCTGCCGGTCTTCATGGCTACGTATGCATCCAGCTCAGTATCCTTCAGAAATCCAGACAGTGTCCCCTCTTGTCCGGCAAGAGGCATGAACGATGCATATTCTTCGTCATCACCCATCGCGTTTAGAATGCCGTTCATGAAATTGGCAGTAACCCTATTGGATCGTGAAAGTCCGCTCCCGTCGACGAGGGTCACACCCTTCACCGGTATTCCTGCAGCATTCCAATAGTCATACATCTCAGCCGCACCTGCCTCAGTGGAGCCTCCCTTGCCGCGTGCCAATCCAAACGCACGAAGGAAAGTCTCCGCAAACAGATTGTCGCTACGCATCATGCAGCTCCTCATCACTTCGGAATACTTGTCGCTGACATGATCAAGGAGAAGTGTACCCTCTTCCAGGTCATTCAATCCCTCTGCTCCAATCTTTGTGCTCCCCGCAACGCTGATCCCTGATCCCCGGAGCCGGGAACTAAGGTAAGAAAGAAAAGTTGATTCAGGATTTTTGACAGCCCGGCTTCCAGATGCATTCCTGCGGAAATTCAAGGCATGGCTTCCGGTGCCATAAGACTCGTTCAAATCCCCTGCCATCCAGCTTGGCGGGCATGCAGGTCCGGAATATAGGGATGTGTCGATCCTCAGATCTCCGTTGATGGTACCAATGCCCTTGTGTCTGAGTGCAGCTATTATTTCCTCGGCGATGTCGGCCGATTCCGGTTCACAATTGGCTCCAAGGGTAGGGTCGCCGCCTCCGACTATAAGTAAATCTCCTTCTATGGTGTTCCCTTTGATGGGACCGTCGGCATAGACCAGGGTATGAAATCTGTCTTCAGGTCCCCTCACCCTTAGTAACCCTGCGATAGTGACAGTCTTCATTATGGAAGCCGGAAGTAAAGGCTTGTCTGTATTGTGCTCTGCCAATATTTCTCCCGTCTTCAGGTCCTGTATCAGCACTGCAGTGTTCCCCGCGCTGACGCTTTTCGATCTCAAGAATCTTTCAAGTGGCGAAGCTCCGTATACGCTCACCACCATCATCAAAAAAATTGCAAGAACAATATTTCGTTTCATAACATATATACTTTTTTCAGTTTCCATATCCATTCCCGTCAGCGAGTTATACTTTCAGTCTGTGTCTCAGTTCCCCCTGCGCCATAAGCGTGTACAAAATTACAAAAAATCCACCAATCATCCAACTTTAATCTGCTTCAAATGTTTTACTGATGATAAACTACTAATGCAAACTAAACACACACACAAAGATGAAAAAACTACTTTATCTCCTTCTTGTCATCCCCTTTGCAATGATGGTTGCTTCTTGCTCGGATGACAAAGATCTCCCGAATGTCGACATCACAATGTCGTTTGACAACGCAGTTGTAAAAGATGGAATTGTTTATGTTGAGCAAGACGCAGTCTTCTCCATCACCGGTCTGACTACAAAGTCTGTTGATAGCAACCAGCAGTCAGCAATTGCAAATGTAAGATATTTTTGGAATGGAATCCCGGCCCCGGGTCTGACTTGGAGCAATTTCCCTATGGAAATCAATATGGCTGAGATGCCCGAACCTGCTTCCGGCAACAATATCCTCGGAATTAATGCTACGCTCCTTGAGACCGACAAATCAATGTCTTACTGCTCATTGAGCATACCAATCAAGTCTGTAAAGCTTGAGGATATGCCCGATGGTCAGGAGCCAGGAGAAGCAACTCTGACTTTCTCTACTTCCCGCACAAGCAAATAATTCCAAGGTCTTACAATGGTAACCTTGTAGGGGACGTACGGCTCGTGCGTCCTTTTTCTATCCCAAAAATTTTGCTATCTGAAAAAAAATCCCTAACTTTGCATCCGTTATCCGAAGCGACACATTGGAAAGATGCCGGAGTGGCCGATCGGGACGGTCTCGAAAACCGTTGTACCCTTACGGGTACCGAGGGTTCGAATCCCTCTCTTTCCGCAATAAAAAAGCCTTGCAATCTGATTGCAAGGCTTTTTTGTCTCAGTTGCGATTATTTATTTCTTCTCCAAAGTAATGGCATCGATTGCTGCAATCGTGATCAAATCGATGATCTCACGCTCTGATGCATTGCTGTTGGTGAAATAGACCGGTTTTTTCAAGCCCATCTGTATCGGACCGATGATCGAGCCTACCCCCATGCTCAACAGCATCTGAGTAGTGGTGTTGGCTGCTGTCAGGTTGGGGAAGACGAGAGTGTTCACCTTTTTCCCTTTCAACTTATTGAATGGATAAGTATGATCACGCAATTCAGTGTCGATGGCATATTCCACTTGCATCTCTCCGTCAACGTTGACTTTCGGATAATTATCATGAAGCTCCTTGACAGCATTTGCCACCATCGTAGCCTCCTCATGCTTGGAAGAACCGAAATTGCTGTACGACAACATCGCTATTTCCGGCTCTATGGCAAAGAACCTTACGGTATGATCTGCAAGACGCGCTATATCCACAAGGGCTGACTTGTCAGCATCCGGATTCACTGCGGTGTCTGCTATGAAGTAAGTTCCCTTACGTGTATTCAAGATATGCATGGTGGCGAAATGAGTGTAGCTATCCTGAAGTCCGATGATCGAAACGACATCTTCTGCCGCTGATTCGCCCGCGGCATATGATGAATACAGGCATGCATCCGCATCTCCGGTCTCTACCATCATCATGCCGAAATAAGAGCGTTCAAACATCTTCTCGAGCGCTAAATCGTAGGAGAAGCCTTCGCGGGCTTTCTTTTCTGCAAGGATTCTTGCATAGCGTTCACGAGTCTCCATTTCACGGTCGTGGCGTGGATTGACGATTTCAACCCCTTCAAGCGACAGGCCGAGACGCGCTGCACGCTTCTCGATCATTTCCTCATTTCCAAGCACTACCGGACGGCATACACCTTCATGGTGACTTCTGACTGCTGCACGGAGCATATTATCCATATTGCCTTCACAGATGACGACCCTTTTCGGGGTATGGCGCGCCATCTCTGTGATTCGGCGCATCATCTTGCCGTCGTCTCCCATCAGGGTTCGGAGCCTTACTTGATAAGCATCCCAATCCGAGATAGGGCGCTTCGCAATGCCCGACTCTGCAGCTGCCTTTGCCACTGCCGGAGCAACGCACAGAAGCAGACGCGGATCGAGAGCTTTGGGCAAGATATAGTCTCTGCCAAATTTGATGTTGTTCATGCCGTATGCTTCATCCACTACTGCTGGGACAGGACGATGCGCAAGTTCAGCAATTGCATGCACAGCGGCTATCTTCATTGCCTCGTTGATTCCTGTGGCCCCACTGTCAAGTGCACCGCGGAAGATATATGGAAATCCGATGACATTGTTGATTTGGTTAGGATAATCAGACCTTCCGGTGGCGACAATGATGTCAGGGCGAGTCTCGATGGCAAGATTATAATCAATTTCAGGATTCGGATTGGCCAGTGCGAACACTACCGGTTTGTCTGCCATAGAACGCACCATTTCAGGTGTGACTACATCAGCCACTGATAGCCCGAGAAAGACGTCGGCACCCTCCATCGCCTCTTCCAAGGTGTGGAGGTCGCGTGTGGTGGCAAACTCACGTTTCTGTTCATTCAGGTTAGGGCGGTCGGCCCTGATCACACCCTTTGAATCGCACATCACCACATTTTCCCGTCTCACTCCCAACTGTACGTAAAGGCGCGTGCAACTTATTGCGGCAGCTCCCGCCCCGTTCACTACGAGTCGGATGTCCTCTATTTTCTTTTCTTGAATCTGGAGGGCATTGAGAAGTCCGGCGGCAGAAATTATTGCTGTGCCGTGCTGGTCATCATGCATGATAGGAATGTCACATTCCGCTTTCAGGCGAGTTTCGATCTCAAAGCATTCCGGTGCCTTGATATCTTCGAGGTTGATTCCTCCAAAAGTGGGGGAGATAGCCTTGACTATCTGGATGATCTTATCCGGATCTTTTTCATTGATTTCAATGTCGAATGCATCAAGCCCGGCAAATATCTTAAAGAGCAGGGCCTTCCCTTCCATCACCGGCTTCCCTGCCAATGCACCTATGTCTCCGAGCCCTAATACAGCTGTCCCATTGCTTATGACGCCTACTAAATTTCCTTTGTCGGTGTATTTGTAAGCATCTTCAGGATTCTTTTCTATTTCAAGACAAGGAAATGCCACGCCCGGTGAATATGCCAACGCGAGGTCATGCTGAGATGCATATGGTTTGGTGGGGACTATTTCTATTTTCCCCGGTTTGCCCTCTTCATGATATTCGAGGGCCATCTCTTTTGTCACTTTCGATATGTTCTGCATTATCTATATATTTACAGTCCTATTTCTTATCCGACCAAATTAGGCACCGGACCATATTCGTTCGTTTCCATCTGACTGTCCTTGCAATACCATACAAGAAGAATTATCCAGCCGACTATAGGAATGAGTGAAAGGAAAATCCACCAGCCGCTCTTGCCGATATCATGCAGGCGTCTTACATCTATACCGAGATTAGGGAGCAGCAGGGCAATGCCAACGAGTCCGCTTACGATGCTCATGACATTTTGGTTCCAACAAAATACGATCTCCACTACGATTCCGAGAATGAATGCAAACAGTTGGAACCACCAGAATTCTGACCGCGATGCGCGTCCGCTGAAATTGCAGTAGTTCAGCTTCAATGCCCTTTCAACTGCCTCCTTAAACGTAACTTGTCTTTGATACATAATCATTAAATTTGGGGTGAATTAAATTGCAATGGATCTGTGTTTCCACCAATCCATTGCAAAGTTAATCAAAAATTCCTAACATTCTCCATATTTACATCAAATAATCTTTTATTTTCTCTAAATTGTGGAAAGAAGTGTCTGAATCTTCCGTGCTGTCTCGGCAGCTTGCTTTGTAAACTCTGCCTTTGGTTCTTCTGTTGATTTCCCTATTTGACGCTCATCCGTGAAAATCTGACAATCCGCTACGAGGGTGAAGCAATTTTCAAGAAGTTCAGGCCATTCAGTCAGGTCCACTCGTGTCTGAAGCGAGTCAAGGGCAAGGGCTATATTAAATGCCGAACGTGTAAGCACATTGTCTGAAGCATTATTCTCACAATTATAGATGAAAGTGTTGAGACGTCTCAAAAGCACGGGACTCATCTTTGTAAGTTTATCTTTTTCTTGAGCTGAATGCAAGGCACGCTGCTTCTCTATCTCAGATGTGATATCAATCTCTGACTTCATTGAGCCCACTGCATTCAAAAAGAATCCTAAGATAGTCAATCCGCACATCACTTCTACTGCAGTGACGCATTGTGCCCATCCATGAGCCGGTGTATAATCACCGAAACCAAGTGTAGTTATGGTCACGATGCTATAGTACAGCCATGATCCGAAGTCGGTCCCGGCTCCATCAGGGATCCTGAACTGCCCGTCAGGAAGTGCCCAATAAATCAAGGCAAAAACCGGCATTAATGCGATATATGACCCTATCCATACGATAGGCCTTACATTCGACACAACATGGAAAAAGTGTCTTACACGATCAGATATTTTCATAATATTTCATTTGATAAAGGTTATTAACTTTCCTTATAACAATTTCACACCCCAAAAGGCTTAATCTTAAAATAATTCTCAATTCTGAATTCTCAATTCTAAATTATTTTATATAACTTTGCATTCTAAATACTGCTGAATATGAAAATTTCCAAATATTTACTCTTCATGGCATCGCTTTCGCTCTCCATCCAATCGATGGCGCAGGGAACGATCGAAGACTACAACCGCGCCTTCGGACTTGCTGAGAAATACAACTATGGCTATGTGCCTAATGCCCGTATTTACCCGCAATGGATTGGCAATACCGGCAAATTCTGGTATGTCGAAGAAAAACTGGATGGCTCGAAAAAGTATGTTCTCGTTGATGCTGCGAAGCAAAAACGTTCGGAGTTGTTCGACCACAAAGCGGTGGCAGGAGAATTATGGGCTAAAGGAATCGAAGACATAAATGAGAGCGACCTCAAACTTCAGCATGTTATCGTGTCGGAAAATCTTGATACTGTCTTGTTTAACCGTGACGGACGCATGTGGGCTTTCGTCAAGAGTGGCAAAGATCATCTGATCGATAGGGGAGAGGTGCCTGCTCCTCCGGCTCAGCCTCACTGGATGGTGGTGGACGAGGAAAAAGATTTTCCTCCTGTTACATCTCCTGATGGCAAGAAAGTGGCTTTTGTCAGCGATAATAATCTTTGTGTAAGAGACGTGGTGACCGGAGAGGTCGTCCGGCTTACTACTGACGGGACAATCGGTAATTATTACTCTTCCTATATTTATTGGTCGCCCGATAGCAAGAAATTCGCCGTCAACAAGATTCGTCCTGTAGAAAAGAGATATGTCTACTATGTGGAGTCCTCTCCTTCACGCGGGAGTCAGCCCGTTCTTCACAAGCAGGAATATGCTAAGCCGGGTGATGAACTCCGTTTCAAGCTTCCTGTAATAGCAGATGTGGAAAAGAATCTTGTCATAGTTCCTGATACTCGCCTTTTCGATCATCAGTATGACATATGGGGTCCGCAATGGAATTCCGACAGTGAAGCAATAACTTTTGAATTCAATGAGCGAGGCCACAAGAACTATCGCATTCTTGAGATGTCTGCAACGGATGGTGCCGTGCGTCCCCTCGTTGAGGAGTCTCATGATAAATACGTGAACTATTCACGCATCTTCCGCCATTATCTTGAAGATGGCAAGAGAATCATATGGAGCAGCGAGCGCGACAACTACAATCATCTTTATATGTATGATCGAGCTTCCGGCAAGCCGACCCATCAGATCACCAAGGGCGACTGGTACGTACGCGATGTCGTGAAAGTAGATGAGGAAAATGGGAAGATATATTTCTCGGCAAATGGAGTCAACAAGGATGAGGATCCTTATTTCATCCGATATTATGTGATAAATTTCGATGGCTCAGGCATGACCGATCTTACTCCCGAGTCCGGTAATCATCGAGCCGTTTTCTCCCCTGATTTCAGATACCTTGTCGATACTTATTCCACCGTCTCGACCGCTCCGGTCACTTGTCTGCGCGATGCATCCTCCGGCAAGGAACTGATGAGGGTGGCTGAGGCCGATCTGTCAGCCCTTGTTGATGCCGGATGGAAGGCTCCGGAGGTGTTTGTCGCTCCCGGTCGGGATGGTAAAACTGATATGTGGGGTGTAATATACCGTCCATCCAATTTTGATGAGAATAAGAAATACCCTGTTGTCGAATACATCTATCAAGGTCCGGGCGACCAGTATGTGCCCAAATCGTTTGTGGGTCTCAACCGCAATATGAGTGCCCTTGCTGAGCTTGGCTTCATCGTGGTGATGGTAGACGGCATGGGGACCTCTTTCCGCTCTCGGGAGTTTGAAAACGTATGCTACAAGAATCTTGTTGATGCCGGTCTTCCTGACCATATTGCATGGATAAAGGTTGCAGGTGAGAAATATCCTTATATGGACATTGAGCGCGTTGGAATTTTTGGTGCATCAGCAGGTGGACAGGAATCTACGACGGCTGTGCTTCGCCACCCCGAATTTTACAAGGCTGCCTATTCTGCTTGCGGTTGCCATGACAACCGTATGGACAAGATCTGGTGGAATGAGCAGTGGCTTGGCTATCCTATAGATGAAAGTTATATAGAGGCGTCCAACGTAGAGAACGCCCATCTCCTGTCGCGTCCTTTGATGTTGGTGGTCGGTGAGCTTGACGATAATGTCGACCCTGCATCTACAATGCAGGTAGCCGATGCTCTGATTAAAGCCAATAAAGATTTTGAACTCGTCGTGATACCCGGAGCAGCTCACACCATGGGCGAATCATTTGGCGAGCATAAACGCTTCGACTTCTTTGTCCGCCACCTACTTGGTGTCAACCCTCCTTCCTGGTCAGATATCAAATATTAATTAAAGTCAACACAGTTCTGAGGACGTCATTCCGAAGTAATACAAAAATACAATTATGAACACATCCAAATTATTTCTGGCGGCGATCGCCGCTTCCATCGCTTTCCCGGCGTTTTCACGTGAGTCCCGTCTCCTTGATAATGGCTGGACTTTCTCCTTGGTGCCAGATTCCGGATCTACGGTACAGCCCTTCACCAAGACGGTCGATCTCCCGCACGACTGGAGCATCGAGCTTCCCTTTGATGCTAAGGCATCTTCACACAATGAAGGTGGCTTCGTCATCAGAGGAAAGGGTACGTATGAGAAGAAGATAGACCTCACTGCCAAGGATCTTGCTGATTCGAAATATTCACTTCTTTTCGAGGGTGTATATGAGCGCTGGACACTAAAAGTCAACGGAAAGGAAGTCGGTTTCCGTCCCTACGGTTATTCCTCTGTGATCTATGATATAACTCCATATCTCCACGCAGGTGTGAATACGATTGAGGTGGATGTGGATAGTTCCCACGGCAGAAGCGGACGATGGTACACAGGTTCCGGTATCTATCGTCACGTCCGTCTGATAAAAACAGGAGAAATATCCATTGCTCCATGGTCTCTCGTCGTTAGAACATCATCGGTCACAGACGAGGAAGCATTAGTGAACGTTATGGTTGAATTGGATGGATACAGACCAGATTCTAAATTAATATCAGTATTCAAAATACTTGATCCATCAGGCAAGATAGTGGCCTCAAAGGATATGGATAAGTGTGGTAAAAGTTTTGGAATGGTCTTTAAGATTAAAGACCCAATGTTGTGGAGTCCAGAATCACCTTCTCTTTATACTGTAGAGGTTTCACTGTCAGATGACGGTAAGGAAATCGATAGTGTAAGTGAAAAATTCGGTATCCGTACCATCTCGTACTCTGCTGAGGAAGGCTTTATGCTCAATGGCAAGCCTGTACTCTTGAACGGCGCTTGCGTCCATCATGACAATGGTATGCTTGGCGCTGCTTCTTTCGATGCCGCTGAAGCACGTAAGGTGCGTCTTATGAAAGAAGCCGGTTTCAATGCCATCCGCACAAGCCATAATCTTCCTTCCCCAGCATTCCTTGATGAATGCGACCGTCAGGGAATCCTTGTCATTGACGAGGCTTTCGATGGCTGGCGTGATCAGAAGAATGCCGATGACTATCACCTCTGGATTGATGAATGGGGTGTGAAGGATGTGGGTGATATGGTTCGTCGCGACCGCAACCACCCTTCAATCATCGCCTGGAGTATAGGTAACGAGGTGATCGAACGCAAACACATTGGAGTTGTCTCTACTGCACGCAGTTTTGCCAATGAATGTCGTCGCCTTGATCCGACGCGGCCCGTGACAGAGGCGCTTTGTGCATGGGACCGTGACTGGGAAATCTACGACCCCCATGCCGAGGCGCTTGATATAGTGGGCTACAACTATATGATACACAAGTCTGAGAGCGACCATGAGCGTTGTCCGGAGCGTGTGATGTGGCAGACTGAGTCTTATCCACGCGATGCCGCCTCCAACTGGCACAAGGTGAAGGAAAATCCATACGTCATAGGCGATTTTGTTTGGACCGGTCTCGACTATCTCGGAGAGTCCGGACTCGGACGTTATTTCTACAAAGGGGAGACCGAGGGCGAGCAATGGATGGCATATCAGTGGCCTTGGCACGGCTCATACTGCGGCGATGTGGACATTACCGGCTGGCGCAAGCCCATTTCCCACTATCGTGATATGCTTTATAACGATGATAATAAGCTCTACATGGCAGTTCGTGAACCCAACGGCTACTACGGGGAAGTGAAGACCACAATGTGGAGCGTATGGCCCACATGGGAGTCTTGGAACTGGAAAGGTCACGAGGGCAAGCCTATTGAGGTTGAGGTGATGAGCCGTTATCCCAAAGTGCGTCTTTATTTCAATGATACTCTGATAGGAGAAAAGGAAGCAGGCGAAGCAAAAGATTGTATGGCTGTCTTTGAGGTGGCTTACGCTCCGGGTACTTTGAAGGCTACAGGTGTAGATGCCGGCGGAAATGAAGTGGAGACTTTCACATTGACTACTGCAGGCGATCCGGTCGCTATCCGCCTTACACCCGATAAGACAACCCTTTCGGCTGATAATCAGGATCTGGCATACGTTATTGTTGAGGTTGTTGATGCCGAGGGTAGGGTGGTGCCTGATGCTGAGTTCCCGGTAGTGTTTAATGTATCCGGCAATGCTGTGTTGAAAGCTGCAGGAAATGCACTCCTTAAGGATTCAGACCCATATTTCGACTCTAAAGCCAACACTTGGAAAGGTCGCGCCATGGCAATAGTGAAATCCACAGACCGCAAAGGGGCTTCTACGCTGAAGGCCACAGCCAAAGGACTGAAGCCCGCCTCCCTCAAACTGACCTCAAAATAAAATCTAATCTAATAAATTGCCAATGCGCTTGTGCGTATAGCCGAAATTCATTAATTTTGCATTTTAAACGAAAAACTATATAATGTATGATGCGCGATTTTAAGCTACATTGCTTATTCATGATGGGGTGAGAAGCTTAAGATTGATTATGCATTAAGCATTATGAATTATGCATTAACGAAAATTATGTCAAAGATAGGAAGCGTAATGACTCCCAAGGGATGCAAGGCGATGCTGCTTGGTAGTGGCGAACTTGGTAAAGAAGTCGCTCTCGAACTTCAGCGTTTCGGCGTAGAAGTTATAGCATGCGACAAATATCCCAATGCGCCTGCAATGCAGGTGGCCCATAAATGCTACGTATTCAATATGCTTGATGGCGAAGAACTCCGTCGCATCGTCGAGCTCGAACGCCCTGACCATATTATCCCTGAAATAGAGGCTATTGCTACCCCGACTCTTGTAGAACTTGAGAAAGAAGGATTCAATGTGACTCCGACAGCTCGTGCTGCCTGGCTCACTATGAACCGTGAAGGTATCCGTAGGCTTGCTCACGAAGAACTCGGGGTCAAGACTTCTCCTTATCGTTTTGCCTCCACTCGTGAGGAATTTGACGAGGCAGTCAAAGAAATCGGTATCCCTTGCGTCGTGAAACCCATCATGAGCAGTTCCGGCCATGGACAGAGCGTAATCAAGAATTCTGACCAGATTGATCACGCTTGGAAAGAGGCTCAGGAAGGTGGACGTGCAGGTGCCGGTAGGGTGATTGTAGAAGGTTTTATAGATTTTGACTATGAAATTACGTTACTGACTGTCCGCACAGTGTCAGGAACTGTCTTCTGCCAGCCTGTGGGGCACATTCAGATCGACGGTGACTATCGCTATTCATGGCAACCTCAGCCAATGTCGGAAAAAGCTCTTGCATCGGCACAAGAGATCGCCAAGAAAGTGACCGACGCTCTTGGTGGCTATGGCATCTTCGGTGTTGAACTCTTCATTAAGGGCGACGAGGTTATCTTCAGTGAAGTTTCTCCCCGTCCTCACGACACCGGCATGGTGACTATGATATCGCAGGATATGTCGGAGTTTGCTCTCCATGCGCGCGCTGTGCTCGGGCTTCCGGTGCCTGCCATTGATTTCTATGGACCCTCGGCATCACGTGCCATCGTCGTGGAAGGAGACACAGACTGTGTGGAATTCGACAATCTTGAGACCGTTCTTGCTGAGCCGGGTACTCAACTCCGTATTTTCGGCAAGCCGGAGGTACATGGACATCGCCGTATGGGTGTGATCCTCGCTCGAGGAGTATCTGTAGACGAAGCTCGCGAAAAAGCCGCCCGTGCTTATGAAGCCCTGAAAGTCGCAGGTGCCACCAAAGACATCAAGTAATATGGAGCAGAAGGCTTCCCGGTTCGCTATGATAAAAGAATACCGTATAATCTCTATGATTATGCGGTATTTTTTATGTTTTAGAGCATTATTTCCGATAAAAAGAGCAAAAGAATGTGTCTGATTTTTGCATATGTCGTTTACGTTTGTTAACTTTGCGTGATAAACTCATGTAAATATGGAAAGTATCAGTGTAAAGGCTCGCAAAATATTTGACTTCTACGTCGACGGTTTCAAAAACATGACCGTCGGCAGGAAACTCTGGGCGATTATCTTCATAAAGGTCATCATCCTCTTTTTTGTCTTCAAGCTTTTCTTTTTCCCCAATTTACTGAAAGAAAACTACGATAACGACGATGACCGCGCCCGGGCAGTAGCCACTGAACTCACCTCCCGCTGAAGATTGGAAGTTTGTCACTGGTAGCGGCTTTAGCCGATACAAAAAAATTAAATAACTTAAAAACTAAATAAACCCATGGAAGATTTAATTCAAGTAGTCGACTGGTCGCGACTTCAGTTCGCATTGACCGCTATAGTCCACTGGCTTTTTGTTCCGCTTACGATCGGAATCAGCCTTATCGTCGCCGTCATGGAGACGATCTATTATCGTACTAAATCCGAAAAATGGCTTAAGACAACGAAATTTTGGATGACTCTCTTCGCCATCAATTTCGCTATCGGTGTGGCTACCGGTATCATCCTTGAATTTGAGTTCGGCACCAACTGGTCTAACTATAGCTGGTTTGTCGGTGACATCTTCGGCGCTCCTCTTGCCATCGAAGGACTCCTCGCTTTCTTTATGGAAGCTACCTTCTTTGCTGTGATGTTCTTCGGATGGAAAAAAGTGTCAGCAGGTTTCCATCTCACGTCTACTTGGCTCGTGGCTATTGGAGTCTCTCTTTCCGCTCTTTGGATTCTCATAGCCAATGCGTGGATGCAGTATCCTGTTGGTATGGAGTTTGACCCCGACCAGATGCGCAATGTGATGTCTGATTTTATTGCAGTCGCAACTTCTCCGGTAGCTATCAATAAGTTCTTCCATGCTGTGACAAGCGGTTGGGTGCTTGCAGCAGTTTTTGTGATTGGCGTAAGCTGCATCATCGCTGCCAAAGGAAAGAATATGCAAATGGCAAAAGATTCCGTCAAGGTTGCCGGTTGGATTGGTCTTATCGGTATGATCTTCACTATGTGGACCGGCGACGGTTCCGCTGTAGAGGTAGCTCGCGTGCAGCCTATGAAACTTGCAGCTATGGAAGGTCTCTATCGTGGCGAGATAGGGCAGGAACTCATTGGTTTCGGAATTGTAGATGAAAAAGAAAGAGACGTCAAGTGTAAGATCGCAATTCCCAAAGGTCTCTCCATCCTTGCCAATCATGATGCCAATAGCTTCGTTCCCGGTATTGACGACCTTATCGACGGCATTGCTTTGACTCCTCAAGGCGACACTCTCAATACTGTCAGCTACGCTAAGAGAATAGAAATTGGCAAGGCAGCTCAGCAGGCACTCCGTGACTATGAGGCAGCCCGCAAGGCTGGCGATGAAGCCGCTCTTGCAAATGCCCTTGAGAGAATCAAAGCCAACTATCCCTTCTTTGGTTATGGTTATTTCAATTCCCCGGAGGATGCGGTTCCGCCGGTAGCTCTCACATTCTATTCTTTCCATATAATGGTCATCGCCGGTGGTTATCTGCTTCTTTTCCTTATCGTGGCTTTGTTCATAGTATATAAGAAACCCACATGGTTTGACACTCGCCTTGCGCGCTGGATCGGTATTCTCAGCATCCCTGTAGTGTGGATATGTAGCGAGGCCGGTTGGATTGTAGCGGAAGTAGGACGTCAGCCCTGGACCATCCAGGACATCCTTCCTGTTCAGGCAGCCGTATCAGCAGTTGCTGCAGAATCCGTTCAGCTTACATTCTGGCTCTTTGCCATCGTCTTCGCTGCCCTGATTGCAGCAGAGATCTCAATTATGGTCAACGAAGTCAAGAAAGGCACCAACCGCGAAATCACCGAATAATTATAAATTGTCTAATTGGCCTCATAGGTCCTATTAGTCCAATAAGGCCTATATCCCTAACTAACAATAAACAAAAAAACAATGGAAACATTACAAATATATTGGTGGCTTCTTATAGCAGTGCTCGGAGGCGTACTCGTATTCATGCTGTTCGTACAGGGTGGTCAGAGCCTTTTGCTCGAGACCCGCGGTTCGATGGCTAAAAATCTTATCGTTAACTCACTGGGACGCAAGTGGGAACTTACCTTTACCACACTCGTGGTGTTTGGCGGAGCTTTCTTTGCATCCTTCCCCCTCTTTTATTCTACATCCTTCGGCGGTGCCTACTGGCTCTGGATGGCAATCCTGTTCAGCTTCGTCCTTCAGGCTGTCAGCTATGAATTTCGTCGTAAGACAGGCAATCTCTATGGCACAGGCACGTATGATGCTTTCCTTCTCATCAACGGCGTTGTAGGTTGCGTGCTTATCGGCGTCGCAGTAGGTATCTTATTCTTCGGTGGCGAATTCTCCGTCACACGAGGCAACATCCTCGATGGCAGCTCTCCTGTGATTTCCGTATGGGCTCCCTCTCACGGACTCGAGGCCATTGCTTGCTGGAAAAACCTCCTCGTTGGTTTCACTCTCTTCTTCCTTGCCCGCATGAATGCGGCCCTCTATCTTATGAACTCCATCGATGATGGCCCGAAAGTATTCAATGCTTTGAGAATGAAAGCTATCCTTAATGGTCTAATTTTCGTGGTTCTTTTCCTTGCCCTTGTTGCCGTGGTCCTTACCTCAGACGGTTACACAGTGGAACCCGATGGCAAGGTCGTGGCAGTTCCATATAAATATGCCATTAATTTGATCGAAATGTGGTGGATACTTGTGTTCCTTCTCATTGGCGTAGTGATGGTGCTCATAGGTTATGCCTTGACAGCATTCAAGAAAGAATACAGTGGTGGAATATGGTGGACAGGAGCTGGCACAATCATCACTATTGTCAGCCTACTCTGTGACCTCGCCTACAACAACACCTGCTACATGCCGTCGCTCACCGATCCGCAGTCGTCGCTCACCATCGCCAACAGCAGCAGCACCGAATTCACCCTCACTGTCATGTCATGGGTATCGCTCTTGGTTCCAGTAGTGATCCTCTACATCTGGTATGTCTGGAGCAAGATGAATGCCACCCCGATGACCCCAAAAGACGTAGAAGAAGATCCTCATTCCTACTAATTAGAAATTAAAGAATAAAAAATGCGTGCAGAAGAGATATTAAGTCTCCTTCTGCACGCAATTTTAATTGCCCTGCCACCATTTGACAGGGAGAGTATTCTAAGGTCAAAAGTTTAGATCTTAGAATCTACATCTTGTAAAGGTCATCATCATAAATTTGCAGAAAAAAGAAAAAATCGCTAAATTTGCGCTCCAAACCAATTGAACAGACATAATGACACTAAATTCTTTGCAGCTCGAAAAACTTTCAGAAAAGATTGGTCAGGACGTCACTACGCCTGCCGGAGCCTCTGTATTGTGTCTTGATTTAGAAAAAAGGGGGATTTTTATTGGCCTTAATACAGTGAAGCGCCTTGTAGGTGTAATTCCTTCTGATGTCACTCCTCGAAAAACTACCCTTAATATTATAGCTAACTATTTGGGGTATCCTAATTGGGATCTTCTTCAAGAGGATACTGCAATGGAGGGTTCAGGTTTTGGAAGAAAAGACATTTTCATTGAGATGTCGGAGCTGGATAAAGATGCTGTAGTGGAAGTCTGTTGGAAACCGGACCGTAGAATCCTTATCCGCCATGACGGAAACAACCGGTACTCGGTCCTTAAATCGGAGAACAGTAAGCTGCGCCCGGGCGACCTGCTATCCCTATCTCAGCTTGCCATAGGATTTCCTTTCATCGCCGACAATGTAATCCGCGACCTGAAATCCCTCGGATGCTACCGCGCAGCCGACGGCGCCGGCATCACCCGTCTTGATGTGTTAGAAGATTGATAAGGCTATGGAAAGTGGATTTGTCTCAGACCTCAATATGGGCATAGAATCTGGCTGGCAGCCCATTCCACATCACGGATCAGGACATTTCGAATTCTTTAAAGTAAGACATTTCGGAGCTCTTTTATTTGCGAAACGTCCAGCTGCTGCCTTTCGCAACGATCTTGTCACTGTTGAATCCTTAAAGAAAGAGTTCTATATAGGATATAACCTCAACCATCCATCAATTGTAAAATACTTAAAGATGGAGGATGGTGCTGTGTTTGAGGAATATGTAGATGGTGTGTCTCTACGACAGATGATAGATTTTGGTGATATCCGTCTAAGATCACCACAGTTTTTGGAGCAAATATGTAGAAGTCTTATCGAGACTGTGTCATATCTCCATAGTCATGGTGTGATCCACAACGATATCAAACCGGAAAATGTGATGATAGCGAGGATTGACAATCAGCTTAAACTTGTCGATCTTGGGGCAGCTACAAGCGATATGTGGGATGCAACTGGTGGATTTACTCCATCCTACTGCGCTCCTGAGCAAGGAATAACCTCCACAAATGTATATACCGACATCTTCCTCATAGGCAAACTGATGGAACAATTGGCTGCTATTGCCGGTGTCAAAAGTCTATGGAGAAAATTTATAAGGAAGGCCACTTGCAAATATGTTTATGGAAGATTTTATTCAGACAAAGAAGCATTAGAAGCAATACCAAGCTATAAGCGGAGTCAACGTCTTAAGTTAGGTTTGGCAATCACGGTTATTGTTGTGGTGAACGTCATTGCATTTATCTTCAGTTATAATTCTACTTATGAAGATAATTATGAAGATAAGAAAATTAATGATCAAGTAGATAATATAGTTTCAAAGTCGGACATTTCAATTATTTCAGATCCGATTTCAGAAGCCATTGATAATGGAAAAGCACTTTTTGAGCAGGCTAATGATTCGATATATGCGGATATGAATGCGAAAATCAGTAGGTTTACTGCAAATAGGTTTAAAAAACTCATATTCCCAAAATGCCGGATTTTTGCGAAAATGCCTGAAGGACCGGATAAAGACAATTTTGGAGCTGACATTGACACCATAATTAATTCTGTGATTAATGAAGTGTTGAAATTTGCTGTAGAGTCAGCTAAGCCATATGAGGAGAATGACTATTATTATTATGCACTTTCATGTTTCAAATCTTCCTTAGAAGAGCAATATGATATTGCCGATAGCATTAAATATTCGGCACCTGTACCTTAACCCAAATAAAAGAATCCGGTTTTTCAGTTTGGACAATATGGACAATAAATAGCTTGGATTTTTCAAAAAAAGTCTATAATTTTGCAACGTGAGATTTAAAAAATCTCACGTCCCTATTGTCTTGGACACATACGCATCAGGTTTGTCGAAGATGAAAAAAAATTCGTAATATTTCTTTAGATGAAATTTGCATATTTCAACAATAAATATTAACTTTGCGAATCTTCTATGCCGGAATCATCCCTGATGATTCCCAAATGGAAGATAGACATATAAGATTGGAAGCGTAATTTGCTTGCATTGTCGCGATGAATCCTGGAAAAATTCAACCGATTGACAACTGCAACAGAGTGCGCCTCCTCTTGGTAAGTATGGACAGAATTGTATCCCTATGGATAGGGGATTTTATATCCGTATGCATCAAGAGCGAGGGTCACATGCTGTTGATGTCAATCAGGTCTTTCCAGGAACCTATCGCGAGTCTACAGCAAATTGTGGCTCGCGCTCTTCTTTTTTATATGCCATTGCTAACTTTAACATCAACCCCGCCTCCGAGCCACCGGCAAAATTTTTATTTAAAGATGGCAATATATCAAAGAGTTTGTGGTCGCTGTGGTTATTCTTCGGGTTTAGAAAATCAGATGTCTTACAATGATGTAGAGTGTCCTATGTGTGGTTTTCAAACTTTTCGTTCTCAAATTATCCATGAAAGTGTTGAGGAGAGAGAGATCAGGTTAGCCGAAGAAGAAAAAAGACGCAAGTTTGGGAAGATTTGTGGAGTAGGTATAGCTGCTTTTATTGCTTTGGTTTTTCCAGGTATTTTGATGTTGATGTTGGTTCATCAGATTACGGAGATTGAATCTGCATTCTGGAATTGTTTTATTGCAATTGCATTAAGTGGAGCATTACTCCTGGCATTTAGGAGAAACATTATGACATATTTGTTTGTAGATGGTATAGTTATCGTAATCAGTACGATATTGGCTTGGTGTATTAAAAGTTTTTCTCCTTGGTCATTCGCGTTCGCAGTCCTTGGTAATGGATGGGGATTTGTTTTTGTACCGCTTCTGGGAATTCTCGCTCTTAGTTACATAATTCCGGGTGGGCTTGCCTACATAAAGAAAGTACAAGAAAGTTGATAGACGTATAATAAGTTTGATGGACGTATTTGACTTCGTTTCTAGCGGATTCTGGAGTGTACTCGGCGGTTTACTGACTTCGTTGTTGATTGCCGGTGTTCTATTGATGTATTCTACGCAATACACCAAGAGAGGCTCTGTTGAGCCGCTACCATTGGTGTTATGCCTCTTGTTGTTTTGCTTGCTTTTTTATCAGACCACTTTGATGTATGGTGCTATCGGGAGCAAGAGTATCGCATTGGATTTCATAAGCGCTTGTCATTTGCAGTTTGGCGATGAAATAGACGGAGAAGAATTGAAAAGTCAGATGACAACTCTTATTAAAAAGAATCCATTGATATCTTTCTTTATAGACTATGGTGATTTGGAAGACTTCGACTGGTCTCAACCAATTAAGTCCCTCCGTATAGTAGTATCTCGTGAATATAATTGGTATATTTTCCGACGTATTGTATGGTCCGTTGTCTTCACTGGAATTGCTTTCGTTGGAATTATGCTGTCAATGGGCAGATCTCATAGATCACGTAAACGTAAAAGATCTTACAGTTTCGATGATGATATAGACTTAGATTAACCAATATAAATTTATACATGGCAACGAACCATCTTATTATTGGACTCGGAGGTACAGGTGGTAAAGTCATCCGTGAGTTCCGTAAAAGATACTTTGAAGATTTCAAGGATCTTAATCCCCACAATGATGTATTTGTGGATTATCTCTATGTGGATTCGTCAGATGACGATCTTAATTCCAAGCATCAATGGAAAGTACTCGGCAATGATGTCTCCCTTTCTTCAGCTCAGAAGGTTTCTACGCAGGGAATTAGCCTGTCGATGCTACAGGAAATTAATCACTATCCTACACTTAATAGCTTTATCAGCCGAGATGATGTCCCGATGATTGAATCCTCGCTCGGAAAACTGATTGATGCTGGAATAGGAGGTCAAAGAAGAAGACTTGGACGAATTCTTTTTGCCAATCATGTCAATGGGGAGCGAGGAGTTGTGCAGTCGCTTGAAAATGCTGTAAGAAACCTGACCACTCGCTCAAATACAGCTGATGTGCATTTTCATATCGTGGCAGGGCTCGCGGGAGGAACAGGATCCGGTTCAATCATTGATATGATAGCTCAGATCCGTAAGCATTATCCTTACAATATAAGTGGCACTAAATATTCTGTTCACCTTTATCTGTATGTGCCTGAGAATACCATAGCTAATGCTTCCCACAATTCCGGCTTTTATCAAGCCAACGGTTATGCAGCACTTATGGAGCTTAACGCCATGAGTGTCGGTCAATACCTCCCGGTCGACATTGCCGGTGAGAAAAATATGGATGGCTCGAGTAAGAGAATTGACAGTGACAAACCCTTTGAAGTGGCTTATCTTTTCTCGAATACCAACGAGAACGGTTATATTCTTGATCTTGGAACCGGTGTGCCTAAAATGGTGGCTGATTTCCTTTTTCATAAGACAGTCAGTGCAGGTGCGGATGGTTCTAACACCAAAATGCGTAGGCTTGAAACCAATGAAAATGATGGCGCTGAGCCGGAAGTGGATGCAGCCGGTCGTCGCAACCGCAGCCGTAGGTTTATGAGCTTTGGAGTCACTCGCGTGATATATCCGGAGACTGAGATTCAGGAGTTCATGACGTTTCGTAATGCTCAGCAGGGAGCTCGCCAGATGCTCTTCAATTCTTGGGAAGAAGGCATAGGATTTGGAGAGATTACTCGAGAGGCAATCGGCGTCGGCCTTAACGATAAGATAAGATCAAAGGAAGGACGTGAGGCAAACAGGATGACTGATGAGTATCTGACACTTTCCAGGCCTATTGTGGAGACTGAGACTTCTAAGCTATGGAAAGATATCTCAAAGACTTGGAATGGTCATAAAGAGCGTTTCATACAGAAGATTCTTGATGAAAAAGATCGTGAGGAATGGCTCGGTACCTTCGTACATAAGATGGATGAATATTTCGATTCTGGTTTCCGCACTCATGGCGTCAAGCGTTTCTATGAGATTCAGGATAAGGAACGATTCAAGTACGCCAAGGATCTTGTGCGTGGTGTAGAACGTCAGTTGTTCGATAAATGGGCAAATGGCGATATGAGCGCAATGGAAGCAGAGGAATTTGTCCGTATCCTTGATGAGGATTGTCGCGAACGAATTATGACCGATATCCCTAAAAAGAAATCTCAGCTCACAGAGAGGATTAAGAAGATCAAAGGTCAGCTCAGGGAGATACGAGATGAGTGGAATAATATCGGATTCTTCGGAAAACTCTTCAAGAGCAAGCCTGAAAATGTATTTAATGATTTTGCATCCGGAGAGACCCAGCTTCATATCGCAAATACAATGCTTGTGGCCTATGACTATGAACTTGGTATGCTGAGCGCTATTCTTCAAGAACTGGAATCTTTGAAGGCTAATATTAAGGATTGGGAGAGGATGCTCAACGACATATATGAAGAATTCACGCGCGAAGCCGGAAACCGTTGCACAGAAAGATCAGTTATGTCCGATATCAATCTAAAGGAATACAACCGAGATATGGTAGTAGAGATGACAGATAGTTTAGTGCGCAACAAGGATAAACAACTTGCAAATGCCGCTGCCATCAGAAACGCTATTCTCAATCTGCTCGGCAACGAAGAAGCACGTTATTTCTCTAATATTACCAACCGCCTTGGTGTAGATGCTGTCGTGGATGAGATCTTAAGAATCTGCTCGATTAATGTGGCTCAGGAAGTGGATGAGCTCGCTATCGCGAATTCTCGCTACAAGGTGCTGAATGTCAATATACTTGAGAAACTGCATGAGGAGTTGAATACTAATGAAAAGCTGAAGGCTTTTGCTGAGAAGCTTGTGAAGGCTTCAAAAACTTTCCTTCAGTTCAATTCTCAGGAAGTAAGTAAGTCTACAGGAGGCAAGGTGACAAACACCCGCTCAATGCTTCAGCTGGCTCTCCCGGAGATGCCAGAAGATCCAAATGGTTTTAGGGAGCGCTTTATCACAGCTTTTGCTGAGGCTTGTCCGGGATTCAACCGTTCTGAAGATGTTTCTGTCAATCCAAAGGTCAATGAGATAGTGGTGGTAGCTGCAAAGTCGGGTTTCCCTCTTAGGCACATAGACAATGTGAAGACTATAAGGGAGGCTTATCTTAAGGCAACTTCAGATTCAAAAGAGGGTGAGATGAATAAGTATGTGCTTCACACCGAGACGTTCACTCAGGAACTTCCGTCTCTCTTTGAGATGAGTCAGCAGGAGATCGGAACGAAGTTCCTTTCTTCAGTGATCTTGGGAAAGGCTCTCGGCATCATTAAGGAAGTGGAGGATCCTGAGACTCAGCGTAAGTATCATGCTTTGGTGACAACCGATGAATGGGGGTTTGATGTATATACTGAAGCTGGTGGGAAGGATTTTGTTTCTATCCTTGATCATGTAAAGGGAGATTTCGATCTGGCTCTAAAGATAGATCAAGAGGTAAAAGCTCAGCTTACCGCCAATTATCGCAGCAATGACAGTAAGAAAAAACTCCAGCAGGATATGATTGCGATGCTCAAAGAGTTTGTCCTTCCTTCGTATGGTGGCAATCCGATGGCAAGGGGCTTCAAGGAAGCCCAGGATGAATGCCGCAAGATATTTTCCAATGAATTGAAACTACTCTAATATATTAGTTATGGCTATAAAGAAAGGCAGATGTTCCAACTATGATGGATGCTCTAAGGCTGATAAAGATGAAATTATAGAGGTAGACGAATTTGATGATTTCGTGTGTCCGGAGTGTGGTCATCCTCTTGAACCTCTTCAATCTGGGAAAAAGAAGAGCAGCAATAAGATGTTGTTCATCATCGGAGGCTCAGTTGTTGCTCTTGGGATAATCGGGGCGATAGTATTCGCTTTGATTGGCAGTAAAAGTGAGGAAAAGGAAATTGATCCAATGGTTACAGAAACAGCTCCGGTCGATTCGGTCGATGTGAAGAAAGAAGAGGCTACCAATCGCAATGACACACTCGTCATTAAAATTGAAGGTCAGGAGAATCTTCCTCAAAAAGAGGATACTGTTGTCGACTTGTCTGAGGTCGTTACTGAAGAGGTTATTGAAAGTCCGGATGTTGATCCAGCTCCCGTTCCCACTGAAAAACCAGCTGCAAAGACTACTTCTGCACCTGCAACCCCTAAGTCAACTCAATCCGCTTCTCACAAGCTCAGCTATGGCACATGGACAGGGGGTATGAAAAACGGGAAACCTCATGGCACGGGCACCCTCACTTATTCAAAGTCGCAGACCATTGATTCTCGTGATCCTAAAGGCCGTGTGGCTCAGCCAGGAGAGTATATTGTCGGAGAGTGGGATAACGGTCACTTGGTGCAAGGCCGTTGGTTTAAAAAGGATGGTAGCAAAGAAGCTGTCATAATAGGTAAAGCCGGTTGATGAAGTTCCCTCACTATTTCAAAGCAATAAGTCTTATATGTGTCTTCTCCACACCTCTGATGTGGGGAAGACCGCCTGTTGTTCCTGATTATTTTAGGAATTCAGAAGATTTTGAGCTTGCTTCTAAATTTTTGGACCATTACCATAAGTTGTTAGAGCATTCCGGTATCGAATCAGTAAGTGACACTATAAGACAGACCAGAGAGAGTGGTCTAAAATATAAGGTAGGAAATGATTCCCGTTTTAAATCTCTTACAGGAGAAGAGGAGTTTTCTCTGTCTTTCTCCGAAGGATTGTATAGCGCCCAATGGAGGAGAGACGGAAAGCTCTTGGTAGAGTGCTGTTTCCCTTCAAGAATAGACCTTCTGACGTTTTCTAATAAAGTAGAGCTTGAAGACATGATGCTCTCCAAACTTAAAAACCAGGATATAAAAAACGAGATTGGCTCAGTCCCTCAAGAAGACATGTCAAAGCTTAGAAGAATAGATTATTCTCCATTTTATGTGCATGATTTGGGATACTATATCACTCCTCGCATGAGCCATCAGGAAGTCTACCAGCCTCTTGATTCCATTTCAAATGTATGTGAGCTACTTGTGAATTCTCCAAAATACCCTTTGGAGTGTATATCTAATTATATGTTGACCGGCTATTCTCCTGAACCGATTGCAATCAATCTCAACATGGATAGATATGGCTATCAGACAGAGTCGGTTACGATTGATTTTGGAAAGTTGTTCAGAATATTGTCTTCTGAAGGAAGTGTCCCATATTGGGGTGTGGAGGAATATGATGGGGATATGGTCAAAGGACTGTATGTATGGTTGAATCGCTTCGGTGGTTTTGCACATATCATTACCATAGATATTCCAATGAAAACTCTCGCCGCTTCTTCTAAAGCCAATGCAAGGATGCATAGCTATGTTCGTCTTGATAACCTAAAATCTCTTTTTGAAGAATTCCAATGAAAACAAGATTCATAATAATCTGCATACTTTTGTCTATGTGTTGTAGCTTACGGGCGGATGTCAACACAGACCGTACGATGAGCAAAATCAGCCGGGATATTCACAACTACTTATCGGCTGATAGCCGTGCCTCTACTGAGCAGGAAGCTTATGATAAGGCTCTTGAATTATTGACGGAGAAGATAACTTCTTATATACAAGAAACTAAAAAGGAGTCTCCTGATGCAGTATTCGTGCCTGAAGTGGCAAGCATGTATCAGCGGTTTGATTCGCGGATTTCTGATAATCGCTACCGTGTGTTTCTGTATGTCAAGAAATCGGACTTAATGTCTCTGGATAATTCGTCAAATGCCATGGTGATCGCTAAAACAGAGGCTGACTCATACGAAATCATTCCTACGTATTCACAGCCTCCGGTAGTCGTAACAGATACAGTGACGATAGTCGAAAGGGTGGAAATTCCAATGAACCCAATTATTTCAAATATAATTAATAACACTGATTATAATTCCTTGCAGGAGGCGTTGATAAAGATGCGCAAGGAAGGAAAAGTGTCAGGAGCCGCTGCATTTCCGATATCAAGTCTTGACGATTTTTATATAGCAATTGTCAGAGGAACATCCGTTACGGATTATATTCATGTAAAAGATGGCATGTGGAAAGACGTCATGACCGGTAAGGACGTTGATCCGTCAAATTATTCTTCATCATCGGCTTATTGGTTTACAATTCCTAAATAATAGATTCATATGAACTTTCGAAAACAAACATTTTTAACATTAATTCTGCTTTGTTTCTTCTCGGTTCGGGCACAGGTAGATGTAGAGATAATCGATGGCGCTGATAGCTCACAGCTCAAAACTGCCATTGAGACTAATGCTTCAAAGTTTCTTTCCGAGGTATTTGATGCTTATTCTGACGACCGTGCTTTACGTCTCAATAATATCGTGGCTGATGATGGGCAGATGTCTATTGAGATGCTCTGGGAAAATGTTCATTTTCGTCCGGAAGATCAGTATATAGGGGAAATTCTTCTTAATACCGGAGCTGGCTACCAGATTAGAAATATTCCGTTGCAGATCCTTCCTCAGGATGTCGGGGCTGAAACTGACTATAAGGAGGCTGTCATAAACTTTGATCGTTCTGGCAAGATAATGTCGGTATATTTTTCCATAGAAGAAAATACCTATAAGCAGATTATGGAAAAGGGTATCCAGCTTAAGGATATGGAGCGCCGTCTTGAGATCCTTGATTATGTTGAGCGGTTTCGAACTTCCTACAATCAGAAGGATATCCAGTTTCTGAATCAAGTATTTTCCGATGATGCACTCATTATTACGGGAAAGGTCATAACACCAAGCAAAAAGGCTGATGGTCTCTCAGTATCTCTACCGCAAGTGAAATATACAAAGCAGAATAAGGAGCAGTATCTCACTAATCTTAAGAGAATTTTCAACAACGTCAGATATATAAATGTGGAGTTTGAGGATGTTCAGATTAAGAGACATGGAATTAACCCAAACATATATGGAGTTCGTGTTGTCCAGAATTGGAATGCTTCAAACTATAGCGACGAAGGATATGTATTCATGGTGTGGGACTTCACGAATCCTGATAAGCCACAGATCCACGTCCGAACATGGCAGCCGATGTATCTTGACAAGGGCAAAACCCAGCCTCTGCCGGAAGAAGAGATATTCGATCTTAACTCAATTGAAGGAATATAGAGTCAAAATTAAAGAGGAATAATAGCAAATTTAACATAGTGAGAATTATGCTCTATATAAAAATTTTATTATCATTAATATTTTTATTCTGTTGTCAAGTATATGCTCAAGAAATAATCGTTTCAAAAGTAGAATGCCTTGATTCCGATATTTCAGCTCGGACAAATCCACTTTTTGATATCAATGGGGATCCTTGTGCTTTGGTAAAGATTAATCTTGTAGTGCCAGATGTTGAGTTTGAGGGGAATATTATTAAAAAAATACCGAAAAAGGGGCAGTATTGGGTATATATGGTTGGTGGTTCACGGGCATTGACTATTAATCACTCTCTATTACTGCCTTGTAAGATAGATTTCAAGGACTATGGAATTAGTAAATTAA
Source organism: Muribaculaceae bacterium (assembly GCA_029060285.1). Lineage (GTDB taxonomy): Bacteria > Bacteroidota > Bacteroidia > Bacteroidales > Muribaculaceae > Lepagella. The sequence goes on from JAIDUH010000123.1 coordinate 47,848, forward strand.
AAGAAAAGGTTACTTATTCAGTTACTTTGAAAGTTCCATCGGAGTTATATTCCTCATTGTTGGCAAGTAAAAATATAGAAGAGCCTGTAAAATATGACAGTGAAAAAGAAGATCTTTTGGCTGATAGTATTAAGGTCCTTATGGATGAGCTTAAATATGATGAAGCTTTTATATTAGCACAAAGAGGAGAGGCGGAAGGGAGTGTTGTCTCAACTCATCTTCTGGCTGTAATGTATTATAATGGGTATGGAACAGAAAAGTCAGAGAGCCTTGGTCATAAGTATTGTGCTATTTCTGCCGAAAATGGTTATCCGGCTTCTCAACGTATTTATGGCTTAGATTTTATCAATGCCAGGGGATGTCTAGAAGATGAAGAAGAAGGTGTCCGCTGGTTAGAATTAGCAGCTCAGAATAATGATGCTGATGCTCAAGCTTGTCTTGGAGAAATTTATTCAGAAGGCTGGGGGCGTATTGATCCGGATTTGACGAAATCATTTAAATGGACTCGTAATTCAGCTGAACAAGGAAATGTATATTCTCAAGAGCAAATGGCGTTTAAATATGTTGAAGGTATTGGGGTGCACAAAGATAATCGAAAAGCTAATGAATGGTTCAGGAGAGCCATTGATAATGGAAGTATCACGGCATGCGCAAATCTTGGAATCAGTTATCGCGAGGGAGAAGGTGTTCCTGTAGATTATAAAGAAGCAGAAAGATTATTTCTCCGGGGTGTGGAATTAGGAGATGCTTATGCTGCTTGTCTGTTAGGCCATCTTTATACATGGTGTTTAAGAGATGAAAAAGAATCTTTAAAAAAAGCATTGGTTTGGTATGAGAAGGCAAGTGATATGGGCTCCGAAAAAGCTACCGAATTCTTATTAGATGAATATTCAGGTAATTCTGTGCTTGGGGTATCAAAAAATAGTGATAAAGCTGCCTTTTATAGAAATAGATTAAATAAGTTAAGAGAGACATCGAATGATTAGACTAAATAAGACAATGATGTTTCATATTTTTTAATACGATTTTTGAGCTATATGAAATATAATTATATTAGAAATCTATTTGTTTTGGTAGTCTCTCTTTTTTCAATAGCTTGTTCTGCTAAGAATAAAGATAAAGTTGTGATCGATACTATATCTTTTAAGGAACTGACAGATATCTCGGCAAGAGTACACTCAGAATACGATAGCGAAGGAAATCCTTGTGCATTAATAAAAGTCTATTCTCCTCTTATAGAAAATTTAAGATTTCAAGGAGATGCTGTTGTAAAAGAAACGAAAGTTGACAATGAAAAATGGATTTGGGTAAGGGATCGTAGTTCAAAATTAACCCTTTTAGCAAAGAATATGGAGCCAAGGACAATTGTTCTGTCTGATTATGGGTATCCAAGGCTTCATGCTAAGACTACTTATCAACTGAACATTACGGTAGGACATGAAAGAGAGACTACTGTGTATAAAGATATTGATATACATAAAATTGAAAGAAAAAACAAATATGTGGATTCTTATAAATATGATAAAGACAAAGTTTATTGGTTCTTGATGTATCAATGTCAATCAGGTTCGGCTTTGGGATTTAATATTGGAGTTTGTGTGGATTTTGGATTTTATCTTTCTTATAACCATTATGATGGTGGTTTTTTTGATTTTCTTCCCGATGCTAATGAACCATGTGATATGTCTACGTTTATGGGAGGCACGATGTTTAGGTTAACTCCGTATCTATACTTGCAAACAGGATTGGGATTTTCTTATGAGCCTCTTGTTGGTATGCATTTCGTTACAGGAGCAAATCTTCTGTTCAGGATTAAACGATTTATAGTTGGTTGTGGATATAACTATAATCATATGTCAGTTTCTTATAATAGAAATGTATTTTTTGATGGGATTACAGCACAATTAGGATTAAATTTTTGACATATCTATGGTTTCCTTATGAAAAATTCTCATAATATTAACTTGCAGCTTTATATCATAATAATGTTAGTAATGATGATGCCAATAACATTATATGCGAAAAAGGACTATCAAGATACAGAAACAGTTATTTCTTCTATTTCCTTTTCTGAACTGGATGATTCTACCGCATTAGTTAAGCCTATATTGGATTTAAACAATGATGGATGTGCGTTAATTTTAGTCAATTGTTTAGATTCAGAAGAATTGAAATTTGAAGGGAATGTTTTTAAGCAGGAAAAAGAAGATAATATTTTGCGTTTATGGATATTAGCTGGTTCAAAACATATAATAGTTTCCGCACAAAATATGCATCCAAAGACAATTACGTTCGCTGACTATGGATATCCAATCTTGCATGAGTTTACAACATATGGGTTAGAATTAAAAATTGATAAGGAATCAGTCGATTTGAGATATAGGGATGTTGAAGTTGTGAAAGAAAGATACCATACGGTAACGGATTATCATTATAATTACATGGAAATTAAAACTAAATATTTTCTTTCTTATCAATTTCAATATGCCTTTCCATTAGGACTTAACCTTGGCTTTTGTAAAAAATATGGGGCATACGTATTTTTAAATTATATTGGGACTTCTACTGATTGGTATAAAACAGAAGAACGATATGGTGATTGGGATGTTACTTTTTGGTCTATAGGAGGTGGTCTAATGAGTAGATTGGGTCAGAAGTGGTATCTTCAAGTAGGGGCTGGTGTTACAATGGAAGATAGGGAAGAAAAATTTTTTACTGCTGGCGCTTGTTTGATATTCAAGAGTAAGATTTCTTTTGGTATAGGATATTATTATAGTGGTGCCTCAGCACATTATAAAAGAAATGTACTACTGGACGGTTTGACACTACAATTAGGATTTTAGGAAACCAATAATAATGATATTGACTGCTTATTATAACTATGAGAGATCGAGTTGATGATAAGCATAGAAGTTAGAAATGTCTTATAAAGATAAAAGTAAAATTCGAATAAATATGAACTATTGGATATTTCCATGGAATAAAAATGAATTTGACTTGTATCGTTACTTAAAGAATGATGGAAGTCTGGAATGGCGGCAAACTGCGAATCCGGATGTCGGGGACATAGTTTTTCTATATTCCTCTTTTCCGATTAGTCAAATTATTTTTATGGCTAAAGTTACTGATATAAATATACCATTTCAAGAAAGTGGATACGG
>JAIDUH010000124.1 GCA_029060285.1 Muribaculaceae bacterium
GATTTTGTCTTCTGCGTCAGTTTCCTTACCGATTTTCTTACCGATTTTGTCTTCTGCGTCAGTTTCCTTACCGATTTCAGTGTCAAAAACTGTTCGGGGATTTCTCCAAAATACAACTCTGAATTGGTCTCCAGAAGCTTCATTATGGAATTCAATGTCTGGATCAGATTTAAGTGCGCGTATGATTCCTGATCCTAGACCTCTATAATTCATAGTCTTAGCGCAAAGGGTTGCCATTAGCTGATTACGCTGATAAGCATTGCCCATCTTTATATCTTCCACCGTCAATGTCGGGTGCAGAGCACCCGGACTTATTATCTCCACCCTGTTATCAAATATAAGCAATCTTATTGGAGCTGGTTTTAACCAGGATCGATGAACTAATGCATTCTGTAAGATTTCAGATAAAGCCACTTCTGGAATCTCCAATTTGCCAATTGAATTAAAATTTTGACCTGCCTGGATACGATGAAGACATGATATAATAAAACGCAAACCCTCATCAAACAGTCTTTGTATTGGACCATCTATATCTACGCTACTTCGATATTCCGTACCTCCAATACTATTACCATAGAACCAAACAGCCTTGATATTGAAAGCAGGACATTTTTGCTGAGGCTTTTTACCAAAATACATCAGTCCTCCTAAAGTCGCTTCTCCTTTTTCATTGAGAATAAAAAGATTCTGCAACGCTCTTTCCAATGGCATGCCAAGATTCTCAGAAGTTAATCCTAATGTCTTTTCAAAAAAATCATTGAGTAGATAATGGTCAAGGTCATAGATTGATGTTCCAGGTATTGGCTGACGATCAGGTTGGAAGTTTCCTGACTGTGCGAAAAGGCGCAGCATTTCATTAGCATCAGTAACCCGCCGTTTATCCGGTCCTTGCTTAACGTACACTTCTCCTTTATTGTTAGTATAAGGAGTAGAGATTCCTCGACTTACGGAAACGATCATAACAGTTTTCCCATCTACAGTCTTAGATTCAACCTTAGGAAAGACTGACGGATGTACTCCAACATCAGCTGCACTTGCAATTAATGTACCTATATCTTGATGTTGCTTATATGAAAGACCAACAATCTCACCGGTTTTATCGTTTATACCTATGAAAATACGACCTCCATCTGAGTTCGAGAATGCAATGAGTTCATTTGCTATATCTTCAGCTTTCTTAAATAGAAGTTTAAATTGTATAGTAGATGTCTCTCCGCATTTTACAATTTCCTTAATTTCTTCGGCAGTCATATAAAAATCAAACTATAATTATTGATAATGCAAAGTTAATGATTATTTTTGAAATATGAAAAATCCGCTGACGCGAAAGCGAAGCAGCGGATTTTGATATTTTTATATTTAATAATTGTAATCACTCCCACTCGATTGTGGCTGGTGGTTTTGAGGAGATGTCATAGACTACGCGGTTGATGCCGCGGACTTTATTGATGATTTCGTTGCTGACTTTAGCGAGGAACTCGTAGGGGAGGTGTACCCAGTCGGCAGTCATGCCATCGGTTGAGATTACCGCTCTCAGCGCACAGCAGCGCTCGTATGTGCGCTCATCACCCATCACGCCTACACTCTGAACGGGAAGCAATATTGCTCCTGCTTGCCATACCTTATCATATAGTCCTGCTTCGCGCAGATTGCTGATGAAGATGTCGTCGGCTTGCTGAAGCACATGCACTTTCTCAGCGGTGACTTCTCCGAGAATACGGATGCCAAGACCGGGACCCGGGAAGGGATGGCGTCCGAGAAGCTGTGGGTCGATACCAAGTGCTTTGCCCACGCGACGCACCTCATCCTTAAAGAGGAGACGGAGTGGCTCCACTACTTTAAGGTTCATCTTCTCAGGAAGACCACCTACATTATGGTGAGACTTGATAGTGCAAGAAGGACCGTTGACGCTGACACTCTCGATTACATCAGGATAGATAGTGCCTTGAGCCAACCAGCGGGCACCATTGAACTTCTGTGCCTCCTCGTTAAAGACCTCTACGAAGTCACGGCCGATTATCTTGCGCTTTTGTTCAGGGTCAGTGACTCCGGCGAGGTCAGTATAGAATCTCTCGCTTGCATCTACACCCTTGACATTAAGGCCCATTCCCTTGTATTGCTCAAGAACGCCTTCAAACTCATTAAGACGGAGCAGACCGTTGTTGACGAAGATACACTGCAGATTGTGGCCAATGGCTTTGTTGAGAAGTACTGCAGCTACAGTTGAATCAACACCACCGGAGAGTCCGAGAATCACTTGATCATCGCCTATCTTTGCCTTAAGTTCAGCCACTGTGGTCTCGATGAATGAGTCCGGGCTCCAGGATCCGGAGCATCCGCAGATACCTATCACATAATTGCGCAGCAACTGTGTGCCGTCAGTGGAATGGTATACCTCCGGGTGGAACTGTATACCCCAAGTCTCTTCTCCTTCGATATGGTAAGCGGCGACACGGACATTCTCGGTGCTCCCGATGATGTGGAAAGTTTCGGGAATATCAGTGATGGTATCGCCATGGCTCATCCATACCTGAGTGGGTGAGGGGAGACCCACCATCAGAGGATCTTCTGCATCTACCACAGTCAGCATTGCGCGGCCATATTCACGGCTTGGAGCGCCCTTTACTGTGCCTCCCGCCATCTGGGCAAGAAGCTGGGCTCCGTAGCAGACTCCAAGGAGCGGAAGCTTACCCTTGAAAGCATCGAGCGAAGGCTTTGGAGCCTCCGGATCGTTGACGGAGTAGGGGCTTCCTGACAGAATCACACCCTTCACATCCTCATCAATAGCCGGGACATTGTGGAAAGGGTGAATCTCGCAATATACGTTGAGCTCGCGCACTCTTCTTGCTATAAGCTGGGTATACTGCGATCCAAAGTCGATTATTAATATCTTTTCCATTAGTTTCCTCTTGTATAGTTAGGGGCTTCTTTGGTTATGGTCACGTCGTGGGGATGGTTTTCGATTACTGCTGCAGAAGTGATCTTCACGAATTTGGCGTCGTGCAGATGATCGATATCAGGAGCTCCTACATAGCCCATTCCGCTGCGGAGACCACCTACAAGCTGATATACAGTCTCGCTGAGTGTCCCTTTATATGGAACGCGTGCCTCAATGCCTTCAGGTACAAACTTACTGCTATCGGTCTTCTCGCTCTGGAAGTAGCGGTCTTTCGAACCGGCTTGCATGGCTGAGATACTGCCCATTCCACGATAAGACTTGAACTTACGGCCGTTGTAGATTATTGTCTCACCCGGAGACTCCTCTGTGCCTGCAAACATTGATCCCATCATTACGCTGTCGCCGCCTGCGGCAAGAGCTTTTACTACATCGCCTGAATAGCGGAGACCGCCGTCGGCTATTACCGGAACACCGAGAGCATGGGCTGCCTTGGCTGCCTCAAAGATAGCGGTAAGCTGAGGTACACCAACGCCTGCTACAATACGTGTTGTGCAAATGGAGCCCGGACCTATACCGACCTTGATGCCGTCAGCACCTGCCTCGATAAGAAATTTAGCGGCGTCGGCGGTAGCGATATTTCCTACTACAACGTCGAGTTCAGGATATGCGGCTTTTACTTTCTTAAGGGTATTCACAACGTTCTGGCTGTGACCGTGCGCCGTGTCGATGACGACAGCGTCAGCGCCTGCCTCAACGAGTGCCTTTACGCGGTCGAGCGTGTCTGAAGTGACACCTACTCCGGCAGCCACGCGGAGACGTCCCTTGCTGTCTTTGGCAGCATTCGGATAATCCTTGATCTTGGTGATATCGCGATATGTGATGAGACCGACGAGCTTGCCGTTTTCATCTACTACTGGAAGTTTCTCGATCTTATGCTTGAGAAGAATTTCTGAAGCCTCGGAAAGGCTGGGATTATCGGTAGTGATAAGGTTTTCCGTTGTCATCACATCCTTTATGAGGATTGTCATATCTTTCTGGAAACGAAGGTCGCGGTTGGTCACGATACCCTCGAGTTTCCCTTCAGCATCCACTACCGGAATGCCTCCGATATGATTGTCGTGCATCAATTGTAGTGCATCCCCTACAGTCTGGTCGCCATGAATGGTCACAGGATCATAGATCATACCTGATTCAGCACGCTTTACTCGGCGGATCTGGTCGGCCTGAGCCTGTATGCTCATATTTTTGTGGATGACACCAATGCCACCTTGCCGGGCTATGGCTATTGCCATATCTGATTCAGTGACAGTATCCATGGCAGCTGATACGAATGGAATGTTGAGTGGAATATTGCGTGAGAAGCGAGTAGCGAGCTTCACTTCACTCGGAAGTACTTCGGAATATGCGGGGCTGAGCAATACATCATCGAATGTAAAGCCTTCCAATGCTATTTTTTCATCTAAAAAACCCATAAATAATTTAGAATTTAGAATTTAGAATTTAGAATTATTTTTCAAAGTATTATAGTAATTCCAATTCATCATTCATCATTGATAATTTATCATTAAAAAGCCTTAAGCTTTTCTGAGATCATGATGGTCTGGGAGCGGTCGGGACCAACGGATATGATGCCTACTTTGGTATTTGTAAGCTCTTCGATCTTTCTTACATAGGCTTTGGCTGCCTCAGGAAGTTCATCATAGCTTTTGCAGCCGGTGATGTCTTCTTTCCAACCTTCCATCTCAATGTAGATAGGTTTACATTGAGCAAGTTTGTGGATTGTGGATGGAGGTGCCATCACTTCCTTGCCGTCAAGTTCGTAGCCCACACAGATCTTTACCTTGTCAAGACCTGAAAGTACATCAAAAAGCATCAGTGCCCAGTAGTCAATGCCTGCCAGGCGAGCTGTGTAGCGAGCCACCACTGCATCAAACCATCCGATGCGGCGTGGACGACCTGTCACTGTCCCGTATTCGTGGCCTCGTTCGCGGATTTCATGGGCTGTCTCATCAAAAAGCTCAGTCGGGAATGGACCCTCCCCAACACGGGTGCAATATGCCTTGGCAACGCCCACTACATTTTCAATCCATTTTGGAGCGATGCCTGCACCTTGGGAGATGCTTGCTGCAGAGGGACATGAAGAGGTGACGTAGGGATATGTGCCATGGTCGATGCAGAGCATCATGCCCTGTGCACCCTCAAAAAGAATCTTGGCGTCGCTATGGATTGCGTCGTCGATAAGAAGGCTTGTGTCGCATATACGTGGACCGAGCACTTTTGCGATTTCCATATACTGATCGTATACTGTCTGATAGTCGAGCGGTTCGAGTCCATACATCTTGAGCTCCATGTTCTTGACTTCAAGAGCTGCCTTAAGGCGTTCTGCAAAGTATTCGGGATCGAGTAGATCGCCCATGCGCAGGCCGAGACGTGAGTATTTGTCAGTGTAGGCAGGACCGATACCTTTCTTGGTGGTGCCGATCTTGGCGTCGCCTTTAAGGCTTTCGCTTGCACCGTCGAGCATGCTGTGCCAAGGCATGACCATTGCTGCGCGGTCGGAGATATAGAGTTGATAGTCTGTGATGCCCTGGGTGTGGAGTTTTTCCAGTTCGGCTATGACTGATACCGGGTTAACCACCATGCCGTTTGCCATCACATTGATGGTCTTGGGATTGAAAATACCTGAAGGGATGCTCTGAAGAGAGTATTTCTTGCCGTCAAACATCACAGAATGGCCTGCATTATTACCACCCTGATAGCGTACCACCATATCGGCACGGCAAGCAAAATAATCAGTAATTTTTCCTTTGCCTTCGTCTCCCCACTGGGAGCCGGTGACAACTAATCTTTCGCTCATGTGTTGTTATTCCTTTTGAATAATTGGTCTAATTAGACTAATTAGACCAATTAGACTAATTATTATTATTCGATACCGTTGCGCTTATAAATGTAATCTACGTTCTTGAGATAGTAATCAAGAGTGAAGCATGCTTCAAGTTCTTCCGGGGTGAGCATTTCCATGACAGCTGGGGTCTGGAGGAGAAGGTCCTTGTAGTTGCTGCCAGTTGCCATGGCTTTCATCGCTACTGGCTGCACTGTGTCGTATGCCTGTTCGCGTACCCACCCTTTGCCAATGAGGGCATTCATCACGCGCTGTGCGAAGATAACTCCATTTGTCATATAGATGTCTGCTCTCATCTTGTCTTCGAAAATGGTTAGGTTCTCAAGGATACCCATCATGCGGTTGAGCATGTAGTCGAGAAGGATGGTAGCGTCAGGCATGATTATACGCTCCGTAGCGGAGTGTGATATGTCGCGCTCATGCCAAAGGGCAACATTCTCATATGCTGTTGCCATATATCCACGCATTACGCGAGCACATCCGCAAATGTTCTCGCTGCCGATTGGATTGCGCTTGTGGGGCATTGCACTTGATCCTTTCTGCCCTTTGCCGAATGCTTCTTCCACTTCATGCACTTCGGTACGCTGGAGGTTGCGCACTTCCATTGCCATCTGCTCCAGGCTGGAAGCTATAAGGGCGAGTGTCGCCATATAATAAGCATGCCGGTCGCGCTGTATCACTTGAGTGGAAACGTCGGCAGAGTTGATGCCGAGGTGCTCGCAAACGTAATCCTGAATAAATGGAGGGATGTTTGCAAAATTGCCTACGGCACCGCTAAGCTTACCTACTTCAACTCCGGCTGAAGCAAGTTTGAAACGCTCAACGTTGCGTTTCATTTCAGCGAGCCAAAGCACCCACTTTAGGCCAAAGCTTGTGATGTCGGCATGTATTCCGTGAGTGCGTCCGATGCATGGAAGGTTCTTGAATCGGATAGCCTGCTTCTTGAGCATTTCGCAGAATTTCTCAAGATCTTCCTTGATGATTTCGTCAGCTTGCTTGAATAGATAGCCGTTGGCAGTGTCCACAACGTCGGTAGATGTAAGGCCGTAGTGTACCCACTTGCGTTCTTCACCGAGACTTTCGCTGACTGCACGGGTGAATGCCACCACATCATGGCGTGTCTGCACTTCTATCTCTTTTATTCTGTCGATGTCGAAAGTAGCCTTGTCCCAGAGTTTTTTCACATCCTCTTCGGGAATTACGCCAAGTTTGCTCCAAGCCTCAGCGGCAAGGATCTCTACCTTAAGGTAGGCGTCGAATTTATTTTTTTCAGTCCAGACGCGACGCATCACGTCTCTTCCGTATCTGTCGGTCATTTTTAGTTGTCAGTTTTCTGGTTATTGGTCTAATTTGTCTAATTAGACAATTGGACTAATTAGACAAATTACACTTGTTTTTGATTATTTCAGGGCAGCCTTCCCAATGTCGGAGCGATAGAACAGCCCTTCCTTTGCCGCCTTCTTTACGTCGGCGTATGCATTGGCTGCGGCTTCCTCGAGGGTCTTTCCCTTGCCGGTCACCATTGCCACTCGTCCGCCTGCACTCTGAAGTTGGCCATCTTTAACGGCGGTGCCCATGTGGAAGACTTTCGAGCATCCGTCAAAGTTTAGATCCACACCTTTCTTATAGGAACCGGGATAGCCGTCGGATGCCAAGACCACTCCGAGGCAAGCGTCGTCGCTCCACTTTGTCTCGTGGTCGGCTGAATCAATTGCAGCGTCAAAGAGGTCGTAGATGTCGCTTTCGAGACGTGGAAGGACTACTTCCGTCTCCGGATCGCCGAAACGTGCGTTGAATTCGATGACTTTCGGTCCATCTTTTGTCAAAATGAGTCCTCCATAGAGAATGCCGGTGTATTCGATGCCTTCATCGGCAAGACCATCCGCTGTGCGTTGTAGGATTTCCCTAAGAGCCTTTTCGCGAATCTCGTCTGTGATGAAGGGTAGTGGTGAATATGCACCCATACCTCCTGTGTTGGGTCCCTTATCGCCGTCATATGCACGCTTATGATCTTGTGCAAGAGCAAGAGGATATACTTTCCGTCCGCCTACGGCACACATGAATGAGAATTCAGGTCCATCAAGGAATTCCTCAATTAGAACGCGCCCTTGACCGAATGCTGAGTCAAGAAGCATATCGCGGAGTGCGGCATCAGCTTCATCGCGAGTTGCTGCCACTACTACACCCTTTCCTGCTGCAAGTCCGTCATATTTGATTACAGTCGGCAATGGGAGCGATTCTGCATATGCCTTGGCTTCCTCATATTTGTCAAAGCTCTTGTAGAAGCCTGTAGGCACACCGTATCTCTCCATGATCTCTTTGGCAAACTCCTTGCTTGACTCGATACGGGCTCCAGCCTTTGTTGGACCGAAGATGCGTAGGCCCTCTGCTTTGAATGCGTCAGCCACTCCGGCAGCAAGCGACGCTTCCGGACCTACCACAGTAAGATCTACTCTTTTCTCTTTTGCAAATTCTACGAGATCCTTAATGTCCGTAACGCCTATTGGAACACAAGTGGCATGTTTTGACATTCCCGGATTGCCGGGGCAGGCGTAGATCTTCTGTACGCGCGGACTGCGTGAGAGGGCATCAACGATAGCGTGTTCACGGCCGCCGCTGCCGATCACCATCACCGTCTTTCCCGGGCGTATTTCCTCTTCTCGCCCCGGCTGCATGTTCGGCACCTGAAACTGATTTTCCTTCGGAGGAACGGCTTCGCTATATAAATGATGAAGTTCCATAAAGATTAATGTTTGAAGTGGCGCATTCCGGTGAAGAGCATGGTCAAGCCCTTCTCATTTGCCTTGTCGATAGATTCCTGGTCGCGGATAGAGCCACCCGGTTGAACGATAGCTGTCACTCCTTTGTCAGCCACAAGTTCTACAGTGTCGCCAAAGGGTAAGAACCCATCGCTGCCAAGCACAAGACCTTCAGTATTGTCAGAAGCAAGCGCCTGTTCAAGGGCAATGTCAGCAGAACCGACGCGGTTCATCTGTCCGGCACCAACACCAAGAGTCATTCCACCCTTCACTATCACGATAGCGTTGCTCTTCACATGCTTCACGATACGCCATGCGAAGTTCATATCCTTGAGTTCCTGTTCATTGGGCTTCTTTTCGGTGACAGTCATGTCAGCGGTCACATCCTTTGTCGTGGTGTCTGCATCCTGTACGAGAAGGCCGCCATTGATGCCTACATATTGGCGCTGAGCCTCTTTGCTGCCATCCATCTTCACTTCAAGAACCCTGAGATTTTTCTTGGTCTTAAGAAGTTCGAGAGCCTCCTCATCGAAAGCCGGTGCCATCACGATCTCAAGGAAAATCGGTTTCATTGACTTTGCTACTTCAAGAGTAAGAGGACGATTCATGGCGACAATTCCTCCATAGATGCTCACCTTGTCAGCTTCATAGGCTTTCTGCCAGGCCTCTTCGATAGTTGCGCCTACGGCAGCTCCGCAAGGATTCATGTGCTTCAGGCCAACGCAGAAGGGCTCGTCAAACTCACGAACGATGTTGAGGGCTGCATTCGCATCCTGGATATTATTGTAGCTAAGCTCTTTGCCATTAAGCTGCTTTGCATTCAGAAGTGAATAAGATTCTTCTTCCGGAGCCTTGTAGAGGGCTGCCTTTTGGTGTGGATTCTCGCCATAACGGAGAGTTTGGACACGGTCGAAAGAAAGGAAGAGTTTCTCTTCGAGACCGGCTTTCTCGCGCATATATGTTGCGATATGGCTGTCGTAAAGAGCTGTGTGAGTATATGCTTTTGCAGAAAGCTTGAAGCGGGTTTCAAGTGTGGTGTCTCCGGTTGCCCGGATTTCCTCAATGATCTTGTCATAATCATCCGGATCACACACTACAGTGACGGAAGCGAAGTTCTTGGCTGCACTGCGTAGCATTGAGGGTCCGCCTATATCGATATTCTCAACCGCATCGGCAAGAGTCACACCCTCCTTGGCGATAGTTGCCTCGAAAGGATAGAGATTCACGCAGACCATTTCGATCGTCTCAATGCCGTTGGCAGCTATTTCTGCCATATGTTCAGGGACATCGCGACGGGCAAGAAGTCCACCATGTACTTTTGGATGAAGAGTCTTCACGCGACCTTCGCAGATTTCAGGAAATCCGGTCACATCGCTGATGTTGATTATCTTAAGTCCGGCATCGCGGAGGGCTTTCATTGTGCCGCCGGTGGCAATGATCTCCCAGCCCATTTCCTGTAGCTGACGAGCGAAATCCACTACGCCGCGCTTGTCGCTTACGCTGATTAATGCTCTCATTATGATTTTGTCTATTTTTTATAGATTTTATAAATCTTATAATTCTTATAAATTGCTGATTCAGATGATTTCTACTCCCGGCTTATTCGTGATTTTGCCGATTACAGAGGCTTTCTCACCGTGCTTTTCGAGGATCTCTATGGCTTTGGCTGCATCTTTTTCATCTACTGCAAGCACCATGCCGATGCCCATGTTGAAGATGTTGAACATCTCGCGGTGAGGCACATGTCCATATTTCTCAAGAAGCTTGAAGACCGGAAGTGTTTCCCAGGAGCCTTCTTTAACCTCTATGCCCTGACCCTCATGAAGGATGCGAGGAATGTTTTCGTCGAAGCCGCCCCCTGTGATATGTGCTACACCGTGAACATCTACATTGCGGATGACGTCAAGAACAGGTTTTACATATATGCGTGTCGGAGTGAGAAGAACTTCTCCAAGAGTCTTATCGCCGGTCTCTTCATATTTCTTGTCGAATTCAAGACCTGCATCGGCTACAATCTTGCGTACGAGAGAGAAGCCGTTAGAGTGTACACCTGATGAAGCAATGCCGACAAGTACGTCGCCGGTCTTTACCTTGCTTCCGTCGATAAGATTGCAACGGTCTACAGCTCCAACTGTGAATCCTGCAATATCATAGTCTCCGGGCTGATACATACCTGGCATCTCTGCAGTCTCGCCTCCGATAAGAGCGCAGCCTGCCTGACGGCATCCTTCAGCTACGCCGGAGACAATAGCCTCCACAACAGCCGGCTCGTTTTTGCCGACAGCTACGTAATCAAGGAAGAATAGTGGTTCTGCTCCTTGTGCCAAGACATCGTTGACACACATTGCCACTGCATCAATGCCTATTGTGTCGTGCTGGTCAACCGCAAATGCTATTTTCAATTTTGTGCCTACGCCGTCAGTGCCGCTGACGAGAATCGGCTCCTTGAATCCGAGGCTCGCAAGGTCGAACATTCCGCCGAAAGCTCCGATATTTCCCATCACGCCCGGGCGGTTGGTACTTGCCACATGCTTCTTGATGCGGCTTACTACTTCATATCCGGCTTCAAGATTCACGCCGGATGCTTCATATGATTTGGCCATTGTTTATTAATTTTGAATTTAGAATTCAGAATTTAGAATTAGTTCTAATTTTGAAGTTGGAATTTAGAATTTAGAATCAATCTTGACTGATTAATTCAAAATTCTAAATTCAAAATTCTAAATTATTTACGGAAGTATTTCACGGCATTTGCGAAGAGGTTTTGGCGTTTGTCGCCTGAGATGTTCTTGAAGAGGCCGTCGTCGTATCTCTCGGAGTGTCCCATCTTGCCGAGGATCTTGCCATCGGGGCTTATGATGCCTTCGATGGCATCGGAAGATCCATTCGGATTGTAAGGGCTTGTCATTGTGGCATTGCCATTTGCATCAGCGTATTGGAAAGCTATCTGCCCGGCTTCCGCCAGTTGCTTCACGAGTTCGGGACTTGCCGTAAACTTGCCCTCACCATGAGACACTGCGATGGAATGCAGCTGACCGATCTCAAATCCGTCGAGCCATGGCGACGCGATGCTGCCCACGCGCGTCACTGCTATCTGCGAGATGTGGCGGTTGATGTCGTTGCGGAATAGGGTAGGGCTTTCAGCCGAAAGTTCACCGATTTTGCCGAAGGGCAGGAGTCCGGACTTCACAAGAGCCTGGAAACCGTTGCAGATGCCTATCACCAGACCTCCGCGTTTCAGCAGACGCTCTATGGCTTCCTTGACGGCATCATTCATAATGACACTCGCAATGAACTTGCCGCTTCCGTCAGGTTCGTCGCCAAGTGAGAAGCCGCCGCTAAAAGCAAGTATATGGCAATCGTCAATCATCTTTGCCATTGTGGCTACGGATTCGCGAGTCTGCTCCGGAGTCTGGTTGCAGAATACGCTTGTGGTGCATTCTGCACCTTCACGGCTGAATGCACGAATCATATCGTAATCGCAGTTGGTGCCCGGGAATACAGGTAGGTATACGATGGGATGCTCAACAGGCTTTCCCTTCCAAACCGTCTTGTTGTCACCGGAAGTGGCATTTTCAGCTATACCCTTGGTGTCGGCATGGTCAGGATAGATCTCATTGAAGCGTGCGCTGTTGGCTTCCTTAAGAATGATGATATCCTTCTTATTGCCATTGATATCGAGGATTGGATCTGAGATTGTAGCTCCGATAGGCTTGTATTCGCTTCCGAGTTTTTCAGCACTTTCCACGAGGATAGCTCCATAGTTCCACTTATATAGGTCAGCTTCCGGATATTCGATGATGGCGCCGATTTCATTGCCGAAGCTCATTTTTGCCACAGCTTCACCGAGTCCGCCGAATCCGAGTGCGTATGCAGCTTTGATTTTGCCGGCCTTGATGTCTTCGTGAATGGTAGCGAAGTTTTTCTTCAAATTGTCTGTATCGGGCATTCCATTAGGAAGGGGCGAAGCTTCAAGCAGATAGAGAGAGTCTCCGGCTTCCTTGAATTCAGGGCTGATCACGTCCCTTGCGTCGACCGGCACAATGCCGAAAGCTATCAAAGTAGGAGGAACGGATATGTCGGCGAAAGTGCCGCTCATAGAGTCTTTGCCGCCGATGGATGGAAGTCCGAATTCCTTCTGCATCTTCAGGGCTCCGAGCAGAGCAGCAGCCGGTTTGCCCCATGATTTGTCGGTGTGCATACGCTCAAAATATTCCTGATATGAGAAACGCATACGTGAAGTGTCGCCTCCTGCTGCGGCTACCTTTGCCACAGCTTCCACCACTGCGTAGGCTGCACCATGATACGGACTCCATTCGCTTATGAATGGGTTGAAACCGTAGGCCATCATGCTTGCAGTATTAGTGTAGCCTCCGGTGGGAAGTTTCTGAACACTCACCTGAGTCTCAGTGCCTTGGGTCTTCCCTCCAAATGGCATCAACACTGTCGAGGCACCGATTGTGGAGTCGAACATCTCGATAAGTCCCTTCTGCGAAGTGACGTTGTCGTCAGCGAGCATCTCCTCGAAAGAAGTGGCGGAAATATGGGGCATCTCCGGGGTGATGGCGCCGATTTTGACGGTAGCCTTGCGGGTTGCACCGGCAGAGTCGATAAATTCACGGCTCAGGTCTGCCACTACTTCGCCATTCATCATCATGCGCATACGTCCGCGGTCTGTGACATCAGCCACGTGAGTCACTTCAAGGTTTTCCTCTTCGCAGTATTTGATGAACTCTTCCATATCTTTTTTCTCAACTACCACACTCATGCGCTCTTGGCTTTCGCTGATAGCGAGTTCGGTTGCATTCAAGCCACTGTATTTTACTGGTACACGGTCAAGATAGATATCAAGTCCGTCGGCAAGTTCACCGATTGCTACGCTGACACCACCGGCTCCGAAGTCGTTAGATTTCTTGATGAGTCGGGTCACTTCCGGACGGTGGAACAGGCGCTCTATCTTGCGCTCCTCAGGGGCGTTGCCTTTCTGCACCTCGCTTCCGCACTGCTCAAGAGAACTTACATTGTGCTCCTTGCTTGAGCCGGTGGCTCCTCCGATACCGTCGCGACCTGTGCGACCTCCAAACATAAGGATAACGTCGCCGGGAGCTGGACGTTCGCGACGCACGTCAGCTTGCTTTACTGCGCCGACAACGGCCCCGACTTCAAGACGCTTTGCGACGTAGTTGGGATGGAAAATCTCGCGTACATGAGTAGTGGCAAGTCCGATCTGGTTGCCATAGCTGCTGTAGCCGGCTGCTGCACGTTTTGAGATGACGCGCTGTGGGAGTTTCCCTTTCATGGTTTCGCTGACCGGCTTGTAGATGTCGCCGGCTCCGGTCACGCGCATAGCCTGATATACGTAGCTTCGTCCGCTGAGCGGGTCGCGTATGGCGCCACCGAGACAAGTTGAAGCGCCACCGAACGGTTCGATTTCAGTAGGATGGTTGTGTGTCTCGTTCTTGAACATCAGGAGCCATTTTTCTTTCTCACCCTTTTCATTGTCAACGTCAATTACTATTGAGCAAGCGTTGTTTTCTTCACTTTCCTCTTGATCGTCGAGAATTCCTTTAGCTTTGAGCCAACGGGCACCGATGCAAGCCAGGTCCATAAGACAAAGGCG
Organism: Muribaculaceae bacterium; assembly: GCA_029060285.1. Classification (GTDB taxonomy): domain Bacteria; phylum Bacteroidota; class Bacteroidia; order Bacteroidales; family Muribaculaceae; genus Lepagella. The sequence goes on from JAIDUH010000124.1 coordinate 14,181, forward strand.
TTTTTCCTCACGTCCTAAGTCCTTTCTCATATCGTGGTATAATTCGAGGCTTTTCTTTATGTCGTCGGCCACCATGCTGTCTTCCACCTGGATGTCTGTCAGTTCGGTCATGAATGTGGTGTGGCGGCAATGGTCGCTCCAGTATGTATCAAGAATCCTAAGTTCAGTCTCCCTCGGATCGCGGCCCTCTTTATTGAAGTAGTCTACCACCGTCATCAAGTCGGCATCATTCATGGCGAGACCCATTACCTTGATGAATTCCGGTGCCTTTTCAATAGTGATTTCCCGGAATCCTTCAAGTATCTTTACGGGAGAAGCCGTAGCACGTTCAGGCGGGCAAAGTATTGTCATGTCCTTTTTGCGTGATTCTACAGCGTTTATTGTGTAGTGAGCGATCTTTTCAAGATCTTCATTGCTGATACCATCGTCAAAAATCATGAGTTTTGCACTTCTGATTTCAGCCTCAGATGTAGGATCGATAAGTTTCACACAGTCTTCTGCTGAAGAAGCCCGCTGGTCAAATTGGCCCGGTAGGCATTCCACAGCGAGATATTTTTTACCTTCAAGGTCAAATTCCTCGCATACCGTGTCTGTGGCTGGCTCGCCAAACACACGATATTTTGCTTCTTCTATGATAGCCGGATCGGCATTGAAGACATCGTAGACGCAAATCAGACGCAAGTCTTTGATGTCAAGACCGAGGTTTTCATTGAGTTCCCGACGGAGACTGTCGGCTTCTACCCTATAGGAGCCGCTCTTCTCCACGAAAATTCGTTTGTTCTGGTTCATATATTTTGTTTTCTGATTAATCGAGTACGCTGGATAAGACTTTTTGTGCTTGTTTTTTGCGGAAATCAGCCATCTTTTCTTCTAACGACTTATCTGTGACTGCCATGATTTCTACTGCAAGAAGAGCTGCATTTTTGGCTCCGTCGATGCTGACGGTTGCTACAGGAATGCCTGAAGGCATCTGTACCATTGAGAGCAGTGAGTCAAGACCGTCGAGGGTGCGTGCTTTGATCGGCACTCCTATCACCGGTAGAGTCGTGAAAGCTGCGCATACGCCTGCAAGATGGGCAGCTCCGCCGGCGGCGGCTATGATAGCTGCATATCCGGCTTCGCGGGCCCCGCTTACCCATGCCTCAAGTTCATGGGGGGTGCGGTGAGCACTCAGCACTTTCTTGTCGTATTCAACGCCGAAATCATCGAGAATCTCGGCACTTCCTTTCATTACGGGCCAATCGGAAGCAGAACCCATTACGATACCAATTTTCATCGCTGTCATTATGTTGTTTTATAAATGCAAGACCGCATTCCGAGAAGTCGGAACGCGGTCTTTCCTATACGTTATTATCCGAAACTGCACGACACTTCTTCACTTCCAGTCCGCACACTTGGGCGATTGCCCTCCTGCATTGATGCAATCGGCGGAATGACAAAGGTTTGCTACGTCGTCTTTGCTTTCGTGAGATGAGCATGTCGCGATTTTGAATTCTTTTTGTGAAAACTTGGTGCAAAGTTAATAAAAAACTTTGGATTCTCCAAATTTTAGTCCTTGCGGATTGCAGCACGGCGTATTTTTCCGGAAATGGTCTTTGGAAGTTCATCTACAAATTCTACGATTCGAGGATATTTGTATGGAGCTGTCACACGCTTTACATGATTTTGAATATCCTTTATGAGTTCCGGACCCTCTTTGCCCTTATAATCTGTAGCAAGCACTACAGTTGCCTTCACTACTTGTCCTCTGACTTCGTCGGGGACGCCGGTAATCGCACATTCCACTACAGCCGGATGTGTCATCAAAGCACTTTCCACTTCAAAAGGTCCGATGCGGTAACCGGAAGATTTGATTACATCATCCTTTCTTCCGACAAACCAATAATATCCGTCTTCATCACGCCATGCTACATCGCCCGTGTGATAAAGGCCATCGTGCATAGCATCGTTGGTAAGTTCTTCGTCGTTGAGGTATTCTTTGAAAAGTCCAAGCGGTTTTTTGCCGGGATGCAAGCGCACTACAATTTCGCCGTGAACTCCATCCTCTACAGGCTCATCGTTATCGTCTACGAGGTCAATGTCATATTCCGGTCCTTTCAATCCCATGGAGCCTGGTTTGGGGTCGCACCATGGGTAAGTAGCGACTGTCAATGTGGTTTCGGTCTGTCCGAAACCTTCCATAAGCCTCAGCCCGGTAAGACGTTTCCATTCGTCAAACACGCTTGGATTAAGTGCTTCTCCCGCAATTGTGCAATATTTAAGCGTAGAAAGATCAAATTTTGAAAGATCTTCGCGAATCAGGAAGCGGAAGATGGTTGGGGGAGCACATAGGGAAGTTATATTGTAGTTTTGGATCATGTGGAGGACATCCACAGGTTCAAACTTGTCAAAGTCATAGACAAATACATCTGCTCCTGCTATCCATTGACCGTAAAGTTTACCCCATACAGCCTTACCCCAGCCTGTATCGGCAAGTGTCAAATGGAGGCTGTCTTTATTTAGATTATGCCAATAGCTTGCTGTGATGATATGTCCGAGAGGATAAGTAAAGTCGTGTGCCACCATTTTGGGCTCCCCGGTAGTCCCGGACGTGAAGTAGAGCAGACTTACGTCATCATTGGTGTTTGCCAATTCCGGGCGCTTGAATGGGGCAGCCTTTTCTATAGATGAATTGAAGTCGTACCAGCCTTCCGGTACTACTGGACCTGTGGAAATAACTGCTTTTACCGATGGACACTTGGGAAGCGCTTTCTCTATATGATCTACGATAACTTCGTCGCCGGCACAAACTATAGCCTTTATGTCAGCCATCTCGCATCGGTAAATGATATCTTTGGGTGTAAGAAGATGGGTTGCGGGGATTACTGTAGCTCCAAGTTTGTGAAGGGCAACTATTGAAAACCAGAATTGATAGTGACGTTTCAAAATGAGCATGACTTTATCGCCGCGTCCTATACCGAGAGATTGGAAGAAAGAAGCAGTCTTGTCTGACTCACGTTTGATATCGGCAAAAGTGAAGTGGCGTACTTCTCCTTTGTCATTGGTCCAAAGGAGTGCCTCCTTTTCAGGTTGCTCTTCTGCCCAAGCGTCGACAACGTCATATCCAAAGTTGAAATTTTCCGGCACGTTTACTTTGAAATTGGCCATAAAGTCATCATAAGACTCGAATTCTGTCTTATCAAGAAATTTCTCTAACATATCTTTTTACCTGTATGAGTTGAGGGGGTATAGAATTTCATGATTACACATGATTAAACATGGGAACACATGATGAATCATGAATAAAATTCTAAATTAGTTAATGATTGCAATCATTTTAGCGTCCTTATCGCCGATGGCACGGAGAGCATGGGGCATCGTGGCGTCAAACATTACGCTGTCTCCGGCTCTAAGGATTGTGGATTTTTTACCTATAGTTATTTCTATTTCTCCTTCGAGAACGTAATTGAATTCTTGCCCTTCGTGGGTATTGGGAGCATGAATGGTGCCCGCTGTGTGGTCGGGAGATATGGTCACAAGAAACGGGATCATATTTCTTTGGCGGTAACCAGAAGCAAGATCCTCATAAGAATATGCAGCACGTCGTTCTACTTTGACTCCCTTTCCTTTTCGGTTGACATAGTAGGTGTTCATCTTCGGTTCTTCGCCGAAAAGAAGAGCAGTCAGTTCCACTCCATTGCGACTGGCAAGTCTCTGCAAGAAACTTACGGGGATATCATGATTGCCGCTCTCGTATTTGAGAAGAGTCTCAGGGGTCACCCCGCAATCTGCAGCCATTTCCTCAACTGAAAGATCAAGGGAGTCGCGGAGGCCTTTGAGCCGCTGCGCAAGTTGTAAAAGTTCGTCCATATTTTTTTACCTGGATTGATATTGTTTTCAGATTTGTCTTGAATTGAAGTTGTTTAAACTTATTTTTTTATTAAGATTTCGTCAGGTTTACGAGCGGATTTTTCTTCATGAAGAAGGAGCGATGCGGGCATCGTGACTGATGAATGAAGGAAAATCCGCCGTAAAGATGGCGGAAGGTTAATAAAAAGAATTTTGGGTTTAACTCTTCATAGTAATTTTTTGAATTCGTAAATAAGTTTAAACAACTTCATTGCAAAAGTATACATTTTATTTGAATAAAACAATTAATTGCACAATAAAATTAAAATGTGTAAGTTTTGAATTGATGATTTTTGGGTTGAGGCCTGTAAAATGTGTTTTGAATCCCTTCTTTATGTAGGAAGAAAAAGAGTCGCAATCCGGAAGGAATGCGACTCTTTTTTTTATATTTGCTAAGCGTTATTATTCACGCATCATATAGAGTACGGGAAGTACATCTACATCAGAAAGTGAATCGTAGGCACCAAAACTTGTGTATTTGGTTGAATAAGCCCATGTCTTGCTATTGTCAACATTCTTTATTGTCCAATTTCCATCAGCGTCCTTAGATGCTGTCCAAAGGAATGATTTAGCTATGCTTCCATCCTCTATGTTTGGATTATCCTGAACATTGAATGAAGTGTAAGTACCCCTCATATATAGATATCTGTTGTTGGAATCCTTCATGAGGAATGTACCTTCTGGTACGTTATATTTGACATCATCTACAGTCGCGGATGATGCAAATGTGTATGCGTATGCATCGGTTGGAATCACAATCGTGCCATCGGCGATCGATACATTATATGCATTGATATATCCGTATGTATCACTGCTTGGAATGACTGTGCCACAAATGTTGCCTGCTACGAATAGATAATTGCGGTCAAGCGTGATCTGATCTTCATTGAAGAGGTCGAATGTTGCTTTGCCGACATACTTGGTGAAGCTCCATGCGTCGCCTTTCTTGGTGTATTTGCCAACAACATTTTCTAATCCATTGTTGTTCATAGTCCAGTTTGCACCATCATATACAAACAGAGCGGTCTTATTGTAGTTGTAGACCACGATCATTTCATCGCCATCCTGAGCATAGATAAGCTTATTCTTAAGATAGAGCGGAATCATAGTCTCAGGTGCAGTCAGTTTGGCATTGTCTACACCCATTGCAGTGTAGTCAGCCGGATTAAGAGCCATAACGCCACTAGCAACCTCCCAATTAGTTCCGTCAAAATAATATACGGCGTTCATTCCTTCAGTCACAGGGGTGCCAGCCACTATGCGTGCAGCAGGTCTGGCTGCGGCAGCTGCAGAAAGAGCTGCATTATACATCTTTGGCAATGCTCCCTTATCCTCAGCATAAGAGCCCCAGCTGTTGTAATTGCTGTCGTATTGAACAAATTTAGATCTGTCGACATTTAAAATCTTAACGAGACCATTTACGTCAGTAGACAATGACCAGACAGCGCCTTCTTCAGGGATAGCGTCAGAAACGTTGAAACTTGTGTGTGTTTCATCCTGATAAAGATAGCGTCCATAAGAATCAATGATGTAGAAGCCTCCGTTTGTAACTTCAAAAGTGAAGGCATTAGCTGGATCGGGAGCTACGACTGCTCCGTTTTCGACAGTCATGTCAATGCTTGCAAGGTATCCGTATGTCTTATTGTCAGCGACCGGACCGGCTCCGTGTCCATCTTCTGTCACAAGATAGTACTTAGGTGACGGTGCTTTATATAGCACGGGAAGAGAGCCTTTAGCTTCGTTGTAAGATCCCCAGCTGTTATAGCTACCATCATATTGAATCCATTTGCCTACAGCAATGTTGGTGATAGTGGCCTGTCCGTTAGACCCTACTTCCACTGTCCATACAGGGTATCCTTCCTCTTCCTGTATTGTGGAAAGATCAATAGCTAAATTAAAGTTATTGTAGGTCCCTTTCTGATATAGGTACCGACCGTATACGTCCTTAATATAATAGCCTCCATCAGTAGGAATGAAAGTGAAAGCATTTATTTCACTCGCGTTTACAGTCCCATCTGCTACTGTCATATCTTCAACCGGAAGGTAGCCATAATTCTTGTTGGAAGCGATTGCTCCGGCACCTTTTGAGCCGTCAGCGACAAGATAGAATGTGCCTCCCTCGAATGCAGGAACTTCCGGCTCTGAACCCGAGTTTGAGAGGAAAATGGGGTTGGTGGCGCTTTCGTTATATCTTACGATGGCATAGTTTCCTGCAGAAGCATCTGAAATCACGTCTTTAAGGATTCCGGGAAGCTTATTTGATGCAGGAGTCATAGGAGCGAATGCATTTATGAAGTCAACTTCGCTTCCCCATGCAGTTTTGTAATCCTCAGTTTTTAGAGTATATTCCTTGGCACCGCCGATAGCAGAGAGAATCTCGGGAACATTTGCTGCTTCTGCGTATGAGATGTCGGCAGTCGATCCATTGGATGCAAGATAGTAAGGGAATGCGGCTGTCTCCAAGAATGGAGGTAGAGCTACAGAGGCAGGAAAGTTCCCATCCTTGTTGAAAAAGCAGTTTGAAGCTATTGCCTTAGCTTCGGCTTTTTCTTCGTCAGTCTGAGCTTTATCCTGCATAAGTTTGGAAATAGCCTCGTAGTCTTCTGTAGTAAGAGTGTATGTGCCTGTGACTGAATTTTCATAGTCCACTCCACTCTCGAATCCCTTGAGGAATTCATTGTTCCAAGTATTTTCACTGCAACTTGCCAATACAAGTGCAGCTGAACCTGCAAGGAGGGTATTTATAATTTTTTTATTCATTGTTTTAGTTCTTAAGAAGTGTGATTAGAAGAAGAACTTAACACGGAAGTTGAAAGTGCGACCCTGGCTGTAATAAACGCGGAATGCATCTTGCCATGTGCCATTCTTGTTGTAGTCGGTGTAAGCGTCCATAATGTAGTAGTTGTTGAAGACATTATAGATGTTAGCCGATACCATGCAGCGAAGGCCTTTGGTGATGTTGATATTGTAGCTTGCGTTCAGGTCGAGCTGATTTCCAAATGGTATTTGCCAAGGCTTGTTGATTTTAAGTGTCTGTCCCGGGGTAAGTGATACGCTGCTGTTTCCATTGAGGGAAAAGTCGCTATAGTTCATGGCGTTGCATGTCCAGTCGCCTCCTATGGTGAAGCCCTTGAAGGGTTTGAACTGCATTCCGAGAGCACCTGTCAATTGTGCGGATCCACCTACCTTGACACCCTTTTGGTCGATTGTTGCATAGAGGTGATCTTCTGCAAGTGGAGTGGTGGTAGTAGCTGGTGTGTTACGGTTGCCAAGACTTGAAAGAGCCTGCCCCTGGCTGTTGTAATAGTATCCTACAGGGGAGTTCTGCCATGTGTTGTCGGCGATTGCGAACATACCTGAGAGTTCATACCAGTGAGTTGGTTTGTATACAAAGTTAAGTTCCAATCCCATGTAGCGGGAGTCAACACCGTTCATAGTTGCTGTGTAACGGTC
>JAIDUH010000125.1 GCA_029060285.1 Muribaculaceae bacterium
CATTATCATGAAATGATCATTCATTAGCATTCATAATAAGCTATTTAATTATGGCAGAAAAGAAAGAAAAACTGTTTGACATGTTCCCGCCAATATCCACAGAAGAATGGATGGCTAAGATCAATGTCGATCTAAAGGGCGCTGACTTCAACAAGAAGCTTGTATGGCGCACCAATGAAGGCTTCAATGTCATGCCTTTCTATCGTAAGGAAGATATAGTAGGTCTTCCATCTGTAGGTTCTATGCCAGGCCAGTATCCATATGTAAGAGGTACGAAGGCAAACAATGACTGGCTGATCCGTCAGCAGATACTCGGAGCTACCGCAGAGGAAATCAATGCTCATGCAAAGCATGCAATCGACAAAGGTGTAGAATCTCTTGGTATCAGCATGCGTGGTCTCGAAGCTTCTGATCTTGCTACAGTTCTTGACGGAATAGACCTGAACAAGATCGAGGTCAACATTATCTGTTGCCCACGTAAGGCTGAAGAGATGGCAAAAGCTCTTGTAGAACTTGTGGAGAAAGCCGGAGCAAAGGATACATTCAAAGGCAGCATCGGATTCAATCCGTTCAAGCGCCTTCTCAAGCACGGACTTGAATTCCCGAAAGATCTCAAGGAGACTGCACTCGCAGTATATGATGCAGTGAAACCTGTAGAAGGACTACGTTGCTTTGCTGTAGATAGCTTCCTTCTCAACAACGCAGGAGCATATATCACTCAAGAACTTGGCTACGCTCTTGCATGGGGAGCTGAATGGATGACTCTTATGACAGAGGCAGGTCTTACTCCTTGCGAAGTCAACAAACGCATTAAATTCAATATGGGCATCAGCTCAAATTATTTCATGGAGCTTGCTAAGTTCCGTGCAGGTCGTATGCTTTGGGCAGAGATCGTAAAAGCTTACGGTGCAGACGAAGAATGTTGCAAGATGGCTGTTCATGCTGTGACCAGCGAATTTAACATGACCATTTACGATGCACATGTGAATCTTCTCCGTTCGATGACTGAGACTATGAGCGCTGCTCTCGCCGGCGTTGATTCAATCGAAACTCTTCCTTTCGACCTTGTTTATACTACTCCTGATGAATTCAGCGAGAGAATCGCACGCAACCAGCAGCACCTTCTCCGTGATGAGTCACACCTTGATAAGGTCGTAGACCCTGCAGGCGGTAGCTACTATATCGAGACCCTCACTTGCTCCATAGCAGCTCAGGCATGGAAGGTGTTCAATGAAGTTGAAGATAACGGTGGTTTCTATGAGATGCTCAAGAAGGGCGAAATACAGGCAAAGGTGAACGAGAGCGGTGTCAAGAGGCATCTTGACGTTGCACGCAGAAAGGAAATCCTTCTCGGCACCAACCAGTATCCTAATGTCAATGAAATGGCACTTGACAAAATCAAGAATGACGGAAACGCTTGCGGATGCGGATGCAAGGACGTTGAAGATGGAGCCGTAGAATATCTTAACTTTGATCGTGCAGCAAGCCAGTTTGAGCAACTCCGTCTTGACACTGAAAGAGCAGCTAATCGTCCGAAAGTATTCATGCTCACTATCGGAAATCTGGCTATGCGTCTTGCCCGCGCGCAATTCTCAGGCAACTTCTTCGGATGTGCAGGATACGAAATCATCGACAACAACGGTTTCGCTACAGTTAAAGAAGGTGTTGACGCAGCAATTGAAAAGGGTGCAGACGTAGTTGTGCTTTGCTCAAGCGACGACGAATATGCAGAATACGCTCCTGAGGCGTTCAAGGAGCTTGATGGACGTGCTATGTTTGTAGTTGCAGGAGCTCCTGCATGCATGGAAGAGCTCAAGGCTCAGGGAATCGAAAACTTCATCCACGTACGCGTCAATGTGCTTGATACACTCGTGGACTTCAATGCGAAACTCCTCAAATAATCTGCCGACATGAGACCTAATTTTAAAGAAATAGATATAAATAAGGTTGTGACTCCCGCCGCTGCCGCTCCGGTGGAGAAAGGGGAGGAATGGCTTACTGCGGAACTTATTCCCGTAAAGCCTGTCTATACTAAAGAGGATCTTGAAGGTCTGGAGCACCTTGACTATGTAGCTGGTCTTCCTCCATTCCTGCGTGGTCCATACAGCGGCATGTATCCAATGCGTCCCTGGACTATCCGTCAGTACGCTGGATTCTCAACTGCAGCTGAATCAAATGCATTTTATCGTCGTAACCTCGCTTCCGGACAGAAAGGTCTGTCTGTTGCATTCGACCTCCCGACTCACCGCGGTTATGACGCCGACCACGAGCGTGTAGTTGGCGACGTGGGCAAGGCAGGCGTGTCTATCTGCTCAATTGAAGACATGAAAGTCCTTTTCGATGGGATTCCATTGGGCAAGATGTCTGTATCAATGACAATGAATGGTGCTGTGCTTCCTGTGCTTGCTTTCTACATCAATGCAGGTCTTGAGCAAGGCGTGAAACTTGAGGAAATGGCAGGTACTATCCAGAACGATATCCTTAAGGAATTCATGGTGCGTAACACCTACATTTACCCGCCAGCCTTCTCTATGAAGATCATCGCAGACATCTTTGAATATACTTCAAAGAATATGCCGAAATTCAACTCGATCTCAATCTCCGGCTACCATATGCAGGAGGCTGGTGCTACAGCAGACATCGAGCTTGCTTATACTCTCGCTGATGGTCTTGAATACCTCCGTGCTGGTGTCAACGCAGGTATGGACATTGACTCATTCGCTCCACGCTTGAGTTTCTTCTGGGGTATTTCTATGAACTACTTTATGGAAATCGCAAAGATGCGTGCAGCTCGTATGCTTTGGGCCCGTATCGTCAAGCAGTTTAACCCAAAGAATCCGAAGTCACTTGCCCTGCGTACTCACTCCCAGACATCAGGCTGGTCTCTTACTGAGCAAGATCCGTTTAACAATGTCGGTCGTACTTGCGTTGAGGCTATGGGTGCCGTTCTCGGTCACACTCAGTCTCTCCACACAAATGCGCTTGACGAGGCAATCGCTCTTCCTACAGATTTCTCCGCTCGTATCGCACGTAACACACAGATCTACATTCAGGAAGAGACATATGTTACAAAACAGGTTGACCCATGGGGTGGCAGCTACTATGTAGAAGCGCTCACTAATGAAATAGCTGAAAAAGCTTGGGCTCATATTGAGGAAATCGAGAAACTCGGTGGCATGGCAAAGGCAATTGAAACTGGTCTTCCGAAAATGAAGATTGAAGAAGCTGCAGCACGCACTCAGGCTCGTATCGACTCAGGCAAGCAGGCTATTATCGGTATCAACAAATATCGCCTTGACCATGAGGATCCTATCGATATCCTTGAGATTGATAACACAGAGGTTCGCAACGAACAGTGTGGTCGTCTTGAAGAGCTCCGCAAGAACCGCGATGAAGCCGCAGTTCAGAAAGCTCTTGCCGACATCACTGAGGCTGTTAAAGACCCAAGCAAGGGTAATCTGCTTGATCTGGCTGTGAAGGCAGCTGGTCTGCGTGCATCATTGGGTGAAATCTCCGATGCTTGCGAAGCAGTGGTAGGACGTTATAAAGCAATCATCAAAACTATTTCAGGCGTGTATTCAAGCGAAGAAAAGGGCGATCCGGAATTTGAGGAAGCCCGTAAGGCAGTGGCTGATTTTGCAAAACGCGAAGGTCGCCAGCCACGTATCATGATCGCCAAGATGGGACAAGACGGACATGACCGTGGTGCTAAGGTTGTAGCCACTGGCTATGCAGACTGCGGTTTCGACGTTGATATGGGCCCGCTCTTCCAGACTCCAGCTGAAGCAGCTCGTCAGGCAGTAGAAAACGACGTTCATATCCTTGGTGTCAGCTCTCTTGCAGCAGGTCACAAGACACTTGTGCCCCAGGTGATAGAGGAACTTAAGAAGCTCGGTCGCGAAGATATCCTGGTGACTGCCGGTGGTGTGATTCCGGCTCAGGATTACGACTTCCTTTATAATGCAGGCGTAGCAGCTATCTTCGGTCCCGGTACCCGTATTCCGAAGAGTGCTATCGAAATGATCCGCCTTCTCAACGAGCAGACTGCTGAATAATTATCAGTTAATTATATCTAAAAAGGGGATAGACACTCATCAAAGTGTCTATCCCCTTTAATATTTTCATTAAGTTTATTGTTATATGTAT
>JAIDUH010000126.1 GCA_029060285.1 Muribaculaceae bacterium
CGGTCCATCCACATTGTATAATAGCCATTCAATTGAGCTGTGAACTTTGGAGAATGGAATTCGTAGCCTACTTCGACCGCACCTACTTTCTCATTGCGTGAATTAGGATTGATGGCATTTGAGTTGGCTGGGGATACGAACACACCGTACTGCAGATATGGCGCACGAGTGATGTATCCACCATTCACGTACACGTTATTGTAGCGGTTGATGTTGTAGTTGGCTCCGCCTTTGATGTTGCCGGCGAAGAAATTCTTTGTGGGAGACTTGCTCTCTTCAGGATTGCAATACATGTGCTCAAAGCGAGTATATGTATTCATGTTTCCTGCGGCTGCAAGCACGAGGTTGAGGTTGTTGTCAAGAAGATTATATTCCAACTGTGCATATACGCCTTCTTGCCATATGCGGCTGTCCCAGTCTCTGTAGACTACGTCGCCAACACCTAATTTTTGATTGCGGTATGCAGTCTTTTCTGCTTCGGTAGCAAAAGTACGGGTGTTGTTGGATGCTGAGCGGTAGTAGTCGATGAAATATTCGCCATTGTAGAGGTCGGCAATTTCATTGGTGTGCATGCCATAATAGTAGCGGATATCGATACCTGCTGTGAGAGCTAATTGGTCAGTAAGTTCGTTCTTATAGTTTGAGATACCGCCAAACCATTTGTGGCTGTTGATAGAATTAGACATCACCATGAGAGAACCTGTGGTGCTCGCTTGGTTCATAAGCTGGATCTGGTCGTAAGCGAACATGCCGTTGCCATGACGCAGGTTGTATGTGACGCCATTATTCTCGATAGTTTTCCAGTTAAGGTTTCCGTTTGATGAGCCATACCAGTAGCTATAGTAAGTGGATGTTGAAGTACCGATCTGGGCTCCTTGACCGCTTGAGCCATAACCGCTGCCGAGCGAAGCGTATAGTACGGTCGAAAGAGAAGATTTGTGATTGATCTGCCAAATGTGTTTGAGCATTGCGACAGGCTTGTTGTATACGTTATACTGAGAAGCCTTATGTTCGCCATTAAGACCGAGACCGTATGTCGGGTTGTAGCGGTAAGCCTGTCCTTTTGGCATATAGTTGGCTACGTCTTGCCATCCTTGTATTGTCAGACCATCTGATGAATTACGCTTATAGTGAGTCTGAGGCGCTCCAGTGACAGTGAGTGACAACTGATGGTTGTCGTTAAGACGTTTTGAGACGTTGAGGAAGTAGTTGTAAGCTTCGTATGATGTGCCCTGCACGTATCCGTCGCCGGTCTTGCGTGCTCCTAAGAAAGTGATAGCCCAACCATTGTCCATGAGACCTGTTGAGAAAGAGATACCATAGTTCATGGCATTGTCATTGCCGAGGCCATACCAGGCAGTGCCGCCTTTCTTGGCGTCAAGACCCTTGGTGATCATGTTGATTGTACCGCCGATTGAAGGTGTGGAGATCATTGTAGCGCCAAGACCGCGCTGCACCTGCATTGTCGACATGATATCGCCGAGACCACTCCAGTTTGACCAATAGATGCCACCCCATTCCATATCGTTGACAGGGACACCATTGACCATAGTTGCAGTATTTGGCGATTTAAAACCGCGTATGTTGATTTTTGCATCGCCGAAACCACCACCATCTTTGGTTGCCCAAACCCCCGGGGTTGTCTTGAGGATTTCAGGAAGTTCCTGATTTCCCAGCTTTGCTTCAAGCTCGCCGGCTGTAATTGCTGATACTGCTACCGGAGTCTTGCGTGCAATAGCCACTGACTGGGTGATCACTACGTCCTGAAGCATTGTGGCTTCCGGGTCAAGCACCACACGACCTAAATCGGGTTGTGCCTTTACCGTCAGGTCTTTAAAACCTACGTAGGAGATCTTGAGCTCCTTTGTGTTGTCGGGAACTGAGAGCGAGAAGTTGCCGTCGATATCAGCAGCGGTAGCTGTTGATGTGCCGGGCACTGCGACAGTCGCTCCAATCAGGGGTTCTCCCTGCTTGTCAAAAACAGATCCGCGGCAGACATAGTTGGCCCAGGCTGCTGAGCACACTGCCATGAGTGCGGATAAGAGAAAAAGTCTCTTCATAGTTTTTAGGTTGTTGGTTGATAATTTGATTATGAAAAATCTATTTTGGGTTGTCTTGTTTGGTAGCCTCAGGAAGGGGAGTAGTATGATTCTTTTTAGTTTTGATCTTTACTTTATACATGTCGAATCCCTTGCCGAATACTCCGTTGACTGCTCCTTGGGTGATGAAGGCGTCATCGTCTATGCCTTTTACCAATCGCATGATGCCGGGTGCTTCTATCTTACGGCACCATACCATCAATATCTTGACAGGCTTTTTGCTGTACCATCCCTCGCCGTCAAGCACTGTGACTCCACGCTTTGCTTCATTGTTGATGGCATCAGCTATGCTCTGCCATTGGCGGCTGAAGATGATGAACTGAACAGCCTGACGGTTGCCGACCACTATCATATCAGCACAATATGAAGCCACAAAAGTCACGACGTAGCCGTAGACGATGATGGGTATCCTTGCCTCAAGACGTTCGCCTATTGTGCCGTCGAAGGGAAGGAATATGCTGCTGGATACGATGATCATATCAGTGATCACCATTGCCCGGCCGATGCTGACGTTGCTTAGCTTATTGACCATCGAAGCTACGATGTCGGTGCCTCCGGTAGAGCCATTGTGAATTAGTACCGTGCCTACTCCAAGACCGCAAAAGATCGCTCCTAATATTGCGCTCAGCGACATGTCTTCAAGAATAGGATGGCTCAGACTCATGAAAAATGACTCTCCAACCCATATTGCAAGAGAAATCACCGATGCTCCAAAAATAGTGCGGATTACAAATGTCTTTCCTACAATTCTGAAAGCAAATGCCAAGAGTACGAGGTTTAATACGTATTGCGTGACAGCTACCGGTATCTTTTCGTCAGTCGCGAAGTATACCAGGGTGCCGACACCCGACAATCCACCCATTACAATCTTATGGGGCAGAACGAATGCGCAGAAGCCGAAGGCATACATGAAAATGCCTAAAATTATCATAACATAATCTATTATCAGGCTCTTACGCGATATGCTGAATCCTAAAATTG
>JAIDUH010000127.1 GCA_029060285.1 Muribaculaceae bacterium
TCGTTGACATAGAGTTCACCGATTGCTTCACCAAGATAGCCTTCAGTAGCTCCAAGTGCTTTCTTCCAGCGAGGACGCTGTTGCTGCACTCCGCTCATTACCTTGCTGAATTCAAAACCGGCGTCAGCAAAATCATCACTGAGGTAAGGAGCATAGCTTTGCACCACTTCCCATGCGTAATAGTCTTTAAGTTCGCGGTCAGTAAGTTCGGCAGCAAGCTTGTTGGCAGCGTTGAGCGAACGTGGCTCAGTCACAATAATGGTCTCCGGAGCCTCTATATCCATAGTCTCTATAAAGAAGCGATCGAGAGGAAGGTTGCTCCACTTGGCTTTAACATCCTCGTAGCTGAAAGGATTGTATAGGGCAGGTATGTTGCGGCTTTCTTCACGGGTAAGTGCAGAGTCAGCAAGAGCAGTCTCGATTTTCATCACGCTCTTCACGATTCTCTTGGCATCTTTCTTAGAATATCCTGCGAGAGTCATATATTTCTCTATGAGCTTTTGATATGCATCGCGAACTTCCTTATTACGCTTATCATTCAGCAAATAATAGTCGCGGTCGCCAAGTCCAAGACTGTTGCTGCCAAGATACATGGCATATACCTGTGAATTTGCCAGGTCTTCCTGCGGGCCACCGCTAAAGAGAGGGCTGCTGTAGTTCTTGTGCATCCAAAGGAGCAAGTCGGTCATGCCATCTTTTGATGTGCCTTCTATCTTTGAAAGGATCGGTTTGACCGGTTCCGCACCAAGTTTGTTTCTACGGATTGAGTCCATACCTTGCTCGTAGAGAGTGGCAACTTTATAGGCATTTGTGCCCGGTTGCGGATTGGTGGCAGCAAGTCCCGTCACGATGCGGCGGACGCGATTATTGCTTGAATCGTTGAGGATATTGAATGCACCATAGCGAGCGTATTCAGGGGTAAGAGGGTGAGAATCCATCCAACCTTTGTTGACATGGCGGTAGAAATCGGCAGAAGCCGGAGTGTTAGGATCGACACCTTTCGGGTCAAGGCTCTTCAGGTGTTCGGCATACATGCCGGAGCAAACGGCCACCGAAGCGAAAAGCGTGAGAAAATTTCTTAGTCTCATTCTTCTGAAGTTTTTAGTTTGTTTATTATGGTTTTTGATTTCAATTCAGTTTCTTGCCATTCCTTTTCAGGAGAGGAGAGAGGCGTAATGCCTCCACCGGCATATACTGCGACTGCATCTTTCGACACTTTTGCCGACCTAAGGTTTACGAAAAAAGCAGTGACACCTTCTATATCATTCGGTCCGCAAAAACCTCCATACATCTCCCTTGGGAATTTTTCATATTTTTTTATAAGTTCAAGCGAAAGGGAGCGGTTGCTACCACATAGGGCAGGGGTGGGAGATAGCTCCGTAAGAAGTTTTTGGAGTCGCTTGCAGTAGCTGTCATCATACTCTTCAGCAAGTTCTGAAGGGTGCATATAAGCCGATATGGGAGTACAAATATGTTCGATCGAGCCCGCTTTTTTCGTAAAAGTCTTTCCTGCTGTGACTGTGCCACAGTGTTTCATAAGTGAGTCTATGATAAATTCTGTCACCATAGCTTGCTCGTCACGGTTTTTCTCATCCCACTCTTTATCTTGTTCAGAAGAGGAGCGAGTCCCTGCAAGAGCCATCGTAGAGAGAAACTCCCCATCCTTCCGGAGCAGGAGTTCCGGAGATGCTCCAATCCAGGTTCCGGCGGATTGGGTGGAAAATACAAAGACGAATGCATCCAGATAGGCTGAGCAAAGATTGTCAAATGTCGCATCGATGTCAATATTGGATTCAACCCTGATAGCTCGTGCTGCTACAGTCTTACCTCGTTTATCTCCAAGCGAATGAATTATTAGTCGGACTTCCTCTTCGTAGTCTTCTTTAGTGGTGGAGGATGGAATATCGGATTTTTCCGGTTCAAATGTTGACGCAGGGTTACAAATGTCAAATGGGATCGTCATCAAACCTTCATCCGGATTGGCAAACGGGGCAATGACAAAACCTTTAGCGAATCCTTTCAAGACTCGCTCCGATCCGCCTGATATAATATCAGAGGAGTTTGGAAGTCTATACTTAAACCAATTCACCGAACAATTCAAAAGGCTCTGCCTTAGTAATTTTAGCGTTAATGAATTCCCCCGGTTCAGCATCGGAACCATCAACATATATCTCCGGGTCCACCTCCGGAGAGTCCCATTGAGTGCGTCCGATGCGAGTGTCTCCTTCGATTCTATCGACAAGCACTTTAACGGTCTGTCCGATCATCTCAAGATTTCTCTGATAAGCGATTTCTTGCTGAAGTTCCATCAGACGGTCAAGCCTTTGTTGTTTCACTTCATCAGGAATTTCGTCACCAAGATTTTTAGCGGCCCATGTGTCATCTTCTTCACTGTAGGCAAATGCGCCCATTCGCTCAAATTTCTGTTCCTTTACAAAATCGAGCAGTTCTTCAAATTCTTTTTCTCCTTCGCCCGGGTAGCCTACCATAAGGGTCGTGCGAATCTTTAGATCAGGAACTCTGCTGCGCATTTCTGCAAGAAGTTTTCTTGTATTTTCGCCATTGATATGACGGTGCATGTTGTCAAGGACTTTGTCAGAGATATGTTGCAGGGCAATGTCTATGTATTTGCATACATTTTCGCGACGAGCCATTACATCGAGAAGATCCATCGGGAAGTCTGACGGATATGCATAATGTAGACGAATCCATTCCACTCCCTCTATCTGAGCCATTTCATCGATCAATTCAGGCAGTGCATGGCGTCCATATAGATCAGTGCCATAACTGCTCAGATCCTGTGCTATTACATTGAATTCCTTTACACCTTTAGAAACAAGTTCCTTGGTTTCTTCAAGGATTTCTTCGATGGGACGGGAGGTATGACGCCCGGTTATGATAGGAATAGCGCAAAATGAGCAGAAGCGGTTGCAACCTTCAGAAATCTTGAGATAGGTGCTATGAGGGGGAGTGGTGAGGGTCCGTTCCCAGTCTTTTGGCTTTTCAGGAAGGGCACTTTTTCTGTCAGGGAGATTGTCAATGAAGTCTTTCCAGTCATATTTGCCATACCATATATCGACTTCAGGGATTTCCGCTTTAAGATCGTCCATATATCTTTGCGAAAGGCAGCCCATGACTACGAGTTTCCCTATCTTGCGTGTCTTTTTCTGACTGCCCAACTGCAGGATAAGGTCGATAGACTCCTCCTTTGCATCTTGAATAAAGCCGCAAGTGTTCACAACGACCCACTCGCCGTTAGGCATTTCGGCATCGTGTCGTACATCGTAGCCTTTTGCCGCCAAACGTCGAAGTAGTCGTTCGCTGTCGATGAGGTTTTTACTGCAACCGAGAGAAATAACGTCAATAAGTCCTTTTTTCATTTATGCATTTAAGTTTCGCAAGCTCAACTTAAGGATTACAGGTTATAAGGTTATAGGGTTATAAGGCTATATGGGTTACTTGGCGGCGTTCCCGAATAGGGATTTGACAAACTCCTCGCTGTTGAAGATTTGGAGGTCTTCCATTTTTTCTCCTACTCCAATATATTTAACGGGAACTTTAAACTGGTCGCTGATTCCTATGACCACACCACCTTTGGCTGTCCCGTCAAGTTTTGTAATGGCAAGGGCATTGACATCCGTAGCGGCGATAAATTGCTTGGCTTGCTCGAACGCATTTTGACCGGTGCTTCCGTCAAGGACGAGTAGCACTTCATTTGGAGCATCCGGAAGCACTTTCTTCATGACGTTTTTCACTTTGGTCATTTCATTCATAAGTCCGATTTTGTTATGCAGACGGCCAGCTGTATCAATGATCACGACATCGGCACCTTGAGCCTTTGCACTGTTAAGGGTATCAAAAGCCACCGCAGCCGGGTCACTGCCCATCTTCTGTTTGATTACGGGTACCCCCGCACGTTCACCCCAGATGTCGAGTTGTTCGATGGCTGCCGCTCGGAATGTATCAGCCGCTCCGAGTATTACATTGTTTCCGGCAGCTTTATATTGGTGGGCAAGTTTTCCAATGGTCGTGGTTTTTCCTACACCATTAACGCCAACCACCATAATCACATATGGTTTTTTATTTTCGGGCACTTCAAAATCTCCGAGTTCCTGTTCGTTTTCCGGACGAGCAAGCAATTGTGTGATTTCATCACAAAGAATTTCATTGAGTTCTGATGTACCGACATATTTATCGCGGGCTACGCGCTCTTCAAGCCTTTCTATTATTTTGAGCGACGTGTCTACTCCCATATCGGAAGTGATGAAAACCTCCTCAAGATTGTCGAGGACTTCATCGTCAACTTTCGATTTGCCGGCAACGGCGCGAGTTATCTTGTCCCATACACCTTTTTTTGTCTTTTCGAGACCGGAATCAAGCTGTTCCTTCTTTTCTCTCGAAAAAAGTTTTTTGAAAAATCCCATGTTGAATATGTTTTTAGACTACAAAATTACAAAATTATATTGAGTTGAACAAAATTCATGCCAAATATATGGGGTATATTTGGTAATTCTTTTATGAGAGGGAGGCATAAAAAAAGGCTTGCAGCCGGTGTCAGGAGGACAGCGGGGTGCAAGCCTATTTTCTAAACCCCGTCACCTTTGGCGGGGAGAGCATAGGGCGCCGGATGCGGTCATGCCGGTGCCGTCTGGGTCGATGCTCTGTGGCAATGCGTAGCGGTTGTCATCGTTGTCAACGTTTTCGTCGTTGTCGCAGAGACAGCTGGCGACGGTTGGGACTTGCTTTTGCTTGGGCGAAGCAAACCGCCGTCCCATATAGCGGATGCTGATGCATAATTACGGGGACAGTGGACCGTCAGGCCTCGGCCTGTCAGCATAATCATACCCTATGCATTCGGCTATGCATTGAGATGCCGGCCGGTTGTCGGGAAGGACAGCCCTTCGGGCTAAAGTCGCAAGCGACTTTGACGTGGGACAAACCATTCTTCTCGAGGATGGCCGGGATGGTGTCAGTATTTTCATTGTGCTCGTTCTGTGGCTCGGAGAGCCGTTTTCATCGTTGTCAACGTTGTCGTCGTTTTCTGCGATTAAAGTGGCTGTGCCGGCGACAGCACGGTGTGGACCGTCAGGCCTCAGGCCACCGTGAAGAAACTTCCATCAATGCCTGGTGGGTTCGTCGCGTCGGTCATGTGGGGTCAAAGCTGCCGCTTCCGAAACATATTGCCACTACTGTTGGGAGCGGGTACTTTCGAGCCATATTTGCTCGGCGAATTCGCCACCTGTGCATTAATTTTGAATCCGGGTGCAAAGGTATGGGGAATTGTATCTTGTATGAAATTTTGAATGTTAAGAAATATTAAATAAATGAATTGACTGTCTATTTTGGGCAGTCAAATTAAATTTAGTCCAATTTTATTACTATTAGAACAATGATTAAAAAACGAGGAAAGATATAATTTACTCAACTTTCGCATGCTCTTTTATTATCACATTGTGACAAGTTCATTAATAGTCACTGACGGATTCTCCTTCATTTCGCATACTATTCTGTGGTCTAAGGTTTTCAAAAGTCAACCCTCTCAATTGGAAAGTAGAGTATGGCCTGTCGGATTATATATTTCGAGGCGATACCGATCAAAGAATAATCCGATTAAGGCACGTTATCACTGTTTTAGAGCACTGACGCGAAAGCTGACACTTGTGGCGGCTCTGGTGTCGGTGCCATCGGCGAAACAATGTGGAAGTCGAATCTGCTTTGATATAAAATCCCCTAAAATCCAACGACTTAAATCCTTCGCTCTTCTGTATGAAATGCGAAAAACGGAAAACATACAAAGTAAAACGTTTCCTGGCATTCAGCCGGCAAAGTTGTGACACGTCTGAATGCTTTAATGTATATGGTGCGCGCACTCTGTGCCTTCCAAAACATGTATAGGTCTTATTTTTTCATAAATTCTTACCAATTATTTATAGAAGTTGTTTAAACTTATTTACGAATTCAAAAAATCAATATAAAACACTAAAAATATGATTCTTTTTATTAATC
>JAIDUH010000128.1 GCA_029060285.1 Muribaculaceae bacterium
TTCCAACGCTATGAAATCTCCTGACTTCGCTTATCCCCGGAGTGTCGAAAAATATGCTGATGCCAATCTTGAAAAGGCAGTGGCCCACGGTGATTGGCCTTCAGCCATTGAGGCTGTCATCCAATCTGTCACGGCTAAGAACATGGTCAGTAATAGCAACGCAGACAACGGCATTGCAAAGATTGACAGTGTAGCGACTATTGCTCCGGAAGCATGGCAACCGGCATTGCAGCTCATAAAAGCTGAAATATATAATTCCATCTACAATTCCATCCGATGGAAAGCGGACCGGCGTGAAATACCCGTTGATTCCTTCCCTGCAGATCCTAACGAATGGAGCCGTGATATTTTCGCCCTGAAGATATTTGATATTTGCAAGGACATTCTCGACTCCCCCATTCCCAATAATCTTCCATTGAAAGATTGGAGTAAATTTATTGAAAACACTTCTGATGCTTATGCCCAAGACATGACCGTCAAGCAATTCGTGTGCGATCAATGTTTTAAAATTCTCAACGTTTTTGCTGACGCTTCGCAAGATATCATCCCGTTCTTTTCCAATAAGGCTAAAGCCGTGACCCCTACTCAGAAATGTGCCGAACTTCGCGACAAGGCAATCGATCGACTTATAGAGTCTGCGGTTTCCGGCAAAAGAATGATGATTCTCGCCAAGGCTCTCTCTGATAAGGCCACCACTCTTTCCTACAGTGCGAGAATGACTTATATAGTCTCGGCCCTCGACAAGGTTAAGGGATCGGAAGGAGAACAGCTGATTCTCTCCGAAATGCGAGATTATGTTTCAGAAGATCCTGTCCCCGGCATCGCGTCTCCTTTCAAATACACTACAAAGGAATATATAGAATTGTTGCGTAAATCTGTCGCTCAATCCCCTGACGGAATGTATGCGAATAATCTCAAAAACATTATCAACGATCTGACTCGCCCATTCGCTGATATAAGGTTCAAATCACAATACCTTTCTTCGGCAGATATCGAAATGGATGTCACACTTTCCAATTGCACCGAATCCTGGGTACTTGTCTACGACTATTCTCCTTATGCCAATGCCGAGAGATCGCCCAAGACTCGCGAGGTCGCGGCAAAATGCCGTCTTGTAAAAGCTTCAAAGGTCAGCGCTTCCGGAGAAATACCGTTTTCTGCTCAAGCCAAGACTTCAATCGGCAAGCTTCCGAAAGGAAAGTATGTAGTGATTCCAAGCGCCACTGCAGACAGCAAAGGCATTTATAATACCATTATTAACGATACCTGGCATCAACCCTTCTCTGTAAGCGACATCAGTGTGATGACTTTATCTTGTCCGGATGCTTCTTCAAGGATTTTTGTGGTGGAGGGTGCCAATGGAAAACCCATCCAAGGAGCACAAGTGAAAGTCTTTTCTAAAAAGAATTATTCCTCACCCCGCACATTGCTGAACACTTACACTACTGATAAAGATGGAAGTGTGACCGTAAAGGCTGAACGTTTCGACGTTGAGGCATCTTTCGATGGCTCAAAATGGAGTTCCGATTCACAGTATTATAATTCTACCTTCCGAAAAGACTCTACGGTGCGCAAATATGCCCAAATCTTGACAGATCGCGCTATCGTCCACCCCGGTGACAGCTTATCAGCTGCTGTGATCGCATATAGCTCCCAAAATTTCAAGAATTGGCTCGACAAAGGAAAGCAAATGAAAATTGAACTTCGGGATGCCAACTACAAGGTAGTGACAGTCGACTCTTTAGTCACCGATAGCTTCGGAAGAATATCCATTGATTTTGAAATTCCGACACAAGGACTCCTCGGAAACTGGCAACTTCTTGCTTATGATGACAGCAACCATCGCATAGGCAGCACCTCATTTCAGGTAGCCGATTATGTAGCCCCGACTTTCTTCATTACGTCTGACCACTCTGATGAGGATGTCGCTCCCGGCGATATAGTCCGTCTGAAAGGTCAGGTGCTGACATACTCCGGCATGCCCGTTTCCGGAGCTGAAGTTAAATACAATGTGAATTACCAGCCACCTATGAGATGGTATTCTTATAGTTCCGCCTCTTTTGATTCTTCTGTGACAGCCGATGCTGAAGGCAGATACGAAATTGAACTTCCTACTGCAAATTTGAAAGGAACTCAGTTTGAACGTGGTGTATTCTCAGTGAATTTATCCGCTACCTCTCCCGCCGGCGAGACTCAATCCGGACCCAAAGAAAGATTTGCTCTCGGCAAGGAGTTCCACATCCAGTCTTCTTTCTCCGATTTGAAGATTGATATTGCTGACAGTATCCCGAATATGATCTTCTATGTAAAGGATATGTTAGGAAGGAATGTTAAGAAAGAGCTTACATACAAATTGATAAATTACACTTCAAAGGCAACTGTTGTTGAAGGAAGCTTCACTTCGCCGATCCTTTCACTTCCAAAGAAGGATTATCCATCTGCTCAATATATTGTCAAGGTTTCAATAAAAGAAGATTCATTAGTACAGGCAGAGACCCCTGTGATATTTTGGCGTAAATCTGACAATGTTGCACCTGAAGGTGTCGGGCTGTGGATTCCTCAATCTAATGTTATAGCAGAATCAGGTCAGACTGAAGTAAACGTGACTGTTGGCAGTGGAATGTCCGACCGCTGGATTCCGGCTGTGATTTCAGCCAACGGTGAAATTCTCGATATGAAATGGCTGCATGTCGAAAAAGATAATCTTTCAGTCCCTGTAAGAGTCCCGACAGGCGACCAAAACTATATGCTCAATCTCACATATCTCTCGGATCTTCGTCTCGAGATGGCTAATGTATCCGTATATCCTGCATCTGCCAAAGACAAGTTGAGCGTTGAGACAGTATCGTTCCGTGACAAGATTTCAGCCGGCGATAAAGAAAAATGGTCGTTCAGATTCTATCGTCCCTCCGGCAAAGTTTCGGACATTCCGGCCTTGGCTGTGATGACAGATGCCGCATTGAATGCTATTACTCCATTCTCCTGGAGTTTCAATCCAAACAGCTACGGTCATCCTTCTTTCTATCGGATACGTGGAGACTTCAACGACAATAGGAACTTCAATTATTCTCTAAAGGATTATAAATACCTGAAATATTCGTCGTTCTATTTTCCACAGTTAAACGATTACGGACAAAGCTGGGGATTAAGTGGCATTAGATACGGAAGCGGAATTGCTTATACCACCGGTGCAGTAAATGAAATGGCTGTAATGCGCTCCGCAGCTCCGACATCAATGAAGTTAATGGCCAAACAAGCTTCAGATGTAAAAGGAGAGGTTGCTATGGCTGATCTCGCGATGGATGATGCGGTAGAAGCAGAAAGCGTAGAAGAGGAAGCTCAAGAATCCATTATGATTCGCGGAAATGGAGATGCAGGTGCTTCGGAATCAAACGACACTCCTGACCTTCGCGAGACGGAATGTCCTCTGGCTTTCTTCTTGCCATATCTTGTATCCGACAAGGATGGCGTTGTAAATATCGACTTTGAAGTACCCAACTTTAATACTACCTGGGCTTTCCAACTTTTGGGCTATGATAACTCGCTTCAGGTAGCAAAGACCTCACTTGAGGCTGTGGCTTCCAAACCAATTATGGTCTCCACTCACGCACCTCGATTTGTGCGCACCGGCGATGTCATCGAGTTGAATGCAACCATATTCAATAATTCAGATGCTCCATGCTCTCCAAAATGCCGCATCGAACTTGTTGACCTCATCTCAGGCAAGACTATTGAAGCAAAAGATTTCAATATTAACCAGATTGCAATTGCTGAAAACTCTCTAATCTCTATGCTATGGAGCGTCCCGTCCGATGTGTCTTCGGTTGGGTTCCGTGCATACGCTCAGGCAAACGGACATCGTGATGGGGAGCAGGCTCTTCTTCCGGTACTTCCTGCGTCTTCTCCTGTCGTAGAATCTACACCCTTCTGGATTTCTCCCGACGGAAATGAAATTGAAATTAAGCTTCCGAAATTTAAGGATTCCGATCAAGTGACACTTCAATATTGCGATAACCCTGCTTGGTATTGCCTCACTGCTCTTCCCGACATTGTTGTGCCTGACTCCAAGAGCGTCACTTCCAAGATGCAGGCACTCTTCGGAAATGCAATAGCTTATAATCTCATTTCTTCAAATTCCAACCTGAAGACCGGTCTCGAGACTCTTCTTTCCGACAAAAATTCTCAGTTTGCCGCCTTGAAGAGCAATCTTGAGAAAGATGGTGAACTGAAGATCACTCACCTAAACAACACTCCTTGGGTGAATAATGCTGAGTCTGAAACCCTGCGTATGAGCCGCCTTAGCACACTGCTCAATGATGAGGATGCTCAGGCAAATATAAATAAGATTCTCGATGACATCCGCTCTCTCCAAGACCGAAGCGGAGGGTGGAGCTGGTGTCCGGAGATGCAACCCTCCCCTTTCATCACCCGTGATGTGCTCTGTAAATTTGCAATGATAATGAAGGCTGGGGCTATGAAGCAACTTAATGATGCTGAAGGAATGGTGAAGTCTGCTATCCACTATGTGGACTCCGAGACGGTGAAGGATTATAAGAAGTATCATAAGAAAGGTGAATCCCTGAGCTATTTGCTCGATTGGCTGTATGTGCGAAGTTCTTTCCCATCCTCCTTTATATCAAAAGATGCTGTAGCCTCTGAAATGGCTTCTATTTCATCTAAAGCATATAAGGACATTGCTAAAGAATGGAAGGATCTTGGCATTGGAGCCAAGGCTAAGGCAGCCATTCTGCTTTGGCGTGCCGGTGACCACAAGACATCGAATGAAATTCTTGAGTCTCTTCGTCAATACGCAAGTGAGTCTCCTGAAAAAGGCATGTGGTTTGACAATCTGAATTCAGGTTGGGGAGGTTTGAACACTCTTCAGACTACAACTTTAGTTCTCGAAGCATTTGCAGAGATCCAACCATCCAACAAAATCGTTGACTCTCTGCGTCAATGGCTCGTACTCAGCCGCCAATATCAGGACTGGGGCAAATACACCTCTACAGTAGAGACCGTTAATGCCATTCTGACTTCCGGTACTGATTGGACAGGTGCATCTTCAACCGTGACTCCGGAATTCTATCTCAAAGGGAAAAAGTTGGCCATCCCTGAAATGGCAAAATTGACGGGAGCTTTCACTATGACTCTGGATGCTAAAGATGCCTCCAAGAAGACACTGACTGTTTTCAGAAAAGGAAATTCCCCGGCATGGGGTGGCGTGATCTCCCAATATGTTTCTCCAATTCTCGACGTTGTTGCGGCAGAAGTCCCAGAACTATCAATCCGCAAAAGCATAGTAGCTCTTGTGCAAGGAGACAACGGAGAGCTTGCTCCCAAAGAAGGAATTACGTTGACCAAGGGAATGAAAGTAAGGGTGACACTGTTCATTACTGCCGGTCGCGATATGGACTATGTGGCAGTGACCGATGAAAGAAGTGCCTGTCTCGAACCAGTCGATCAACTTTCCGGCTACACCGTCTCCGATGGGATAGGTTTCTACCGTGAGATCCGTGATGCGAATACCAACCTTTTCTTCGGATGGCTGCCAAAAGGCACTCATGTGATCTCTTACGACTGCACGGTAAGTCAAGAGGGAGACTTCAGTTGCGGTATTGCCACAGCACAATCCCAATATTCCCCACTGACTGTAGCTCACTCTGCAGGCACACTCCTCCACGTCAAATAAAATTGAATTCTACCAATAAACTCATAGGGACGCACGGCTCGTGCGTCCTTTTCTTTTTCCCACGGATATAGGTGATGACGCGATATGCTTATGCTCTGAATCAATATATGCTGTAAAACATATTCATAATTATTCTATAAAATTGCCAATTCTAAAAAGAATATATTATCTTTGCCATTAGAATTCAAAAACCTAAATTCACCAAAAACAAGACACCATGAAGCACCTCATTCATTTCATCTTCCTGCTGATCTTCATCGTCTGTCCAGAAGTATCAGCCAAGAAAGTGACATATACATATGACAATGCAGGCAATCGAATTAAAAGGGAGATCGTTCTTTCTCCTAAAGGTAAAGCCTCTCAGGAAAATGCCCATGAGATGCAGTCTGTTTCTGATATGATGGCTGATAAAAACATTAGAATTCATCCAAATCCAACTACAGGCATGCTCAGAGTGGAGATCATAAATTACGAATCGGACGACCTTGGAAACATTTATGTCTACAGCATCAATGGAAACACAATAACTCAATCGAAAATATCATCACAGTTGACAGATATTGATATAAGCAGCAGTCCAAATGGGATCTACCTTCTTAACATTCAACTGAACGGAACTTCAATCACTTGGAGAGTCATCAAGCAATAATCAACAACTACTAACAGAACTTATCCTTGACCGCCATGAAACACAAACCCTTCGTTCTCCAAACCATACTTGTGTGTTTGATAATCTTCACACCTACATTCCAGATATTTTCATATGATGATTTAAATTATAACGCGAATCTATACGAAGCTTCTGATGTTTATTTCGATTCTATTCTATCTTCATTGCGGCCACCTTTGAAGACAGTTCAAGATGAGCGTATATCTCCTTCTGAAACCCAGGCAACAAATAAAATTTCTTTTCCGATAACCAGAGGGAGCAGCCATATACCTAAGTCTTTTGAAATTGACAAAACCAAGGAGGTCGGAGAAATTCCATATTCTTCCTCAACTACTAAATCCGGAGCCAAGACATATGAGATCCCCATTGATATATATTCCGGAATAAATGGATTTCAGCCGGCGCTTTCGCTTTCATATAACAGCCAGAATGCTAACTCAATTATGGGTAAAGGATGGAGTCTATCCGGAATAAGTTCCATCCGCAGGACCGTAAAAAACATATATTATGATGGCAAGGTTGATGGTGTGAATATGAATGTCGATGACGTCTTTACACTTGATGGAGTTCGCCTTATAAAGACCGACACATCAGATAAATCTATTATACTGTATGAGTCTGAGTACGGCCACATTAAAGTCAAGGGTTACAGTTCCGGAAACGTACAGACGTATTTTGAGGTGTTCTATCCAAATGGAGAGAAAGGGATCTTCGGATACAAAGACTCCAATACACAGGAGATAGAATATCCCCTTGCCACAATGACCGATCTTGATGGAAACAGGATTGAATACAAATACAACCATACAGAAGGACACTACAGAATAACCAGTATTTTCTACAACGGATGCTCCGTTGAATTCTCATATGCCGACAGAGAAGATCCGATACTAATGTATTGTGGGGGAAAAGAAATATCTATATCTTCATTGCTTAAAAGAATAACAGTAAAACACGGTTTGTATCAGATTGGCTCATATGACCTTTCATATACTTACGTAAGTGGAACGGCTCTTCTTTCCAGCATTATGTATTCTTTCGGCGACAAATCCTTTAATCCACTGAAGTTCTTTTATGACGATGACGCCGCCATTACTGAAGGTTTTGAAACTTCCTACACCAAACTGGGTGCATACTACGATGTGGATCCTAAAGAACTGAAATCCACGAGGGGCAGAATTGATTATGAATTGTGTGAGGACGGTTTTTTGGTATATCCTAATAGAATACCTTATTGGAGATACACTAAAGATGGAGCAAAGTATGACGTATACACAAACAAATGTCCGGAAGATGCAAAAATTTTTGTTTATTCCGATTTAAGGGGAGAATACGATGTGCCAATTCCTTCTCTTATCACTGGAAAAGGATTTATTGATATATTCTGTGCTGATCTTGACGGTCGTATGGAAGAGTCCGTAGTAAAGATTAACAATTATGTGTCAGGGAACAAGGATATAATAGAATTTTCTATATATAAAATGTTCAGCGGAGTAGTTCTCAATAAAGCTTACACAAGGACATATGAGTGGGGAGATGCCCATGAAGATCGGTCCAAAAGGCTTAGCGTATATCCCAAATTTTTCCATGTCGGTGACTACAACGGTGATGGAAAGACAGAAATTCTTATAATCTCAACCCGTGATCCTTTCGGGACCAACACAGGTGAATCCACCTGTCAGATTTTAGATCTGGAGGCTGACAAATCTTTATATAAAGGTAAGTTTCTCGATTATATATACAGTTTCAATGGCGAACATAAAAACGACAAGCAATGGGAACTATCTAACTCTGATAGATTGTTCCCCATAGACTTTGATGGAGACGGAAAAACAGATCTGTGCCATATAAATATCAACGGAACTGACTTATATACCTTCGAGTGTCTTGAAACAGGTCTCACCGTCAGCAAACGGAATACTGACAACAAGCTAAAAACAGGCAAAATGCTCATCAACAGAGACTTGTTCGTTACAGACCTTAATGGAGATGGTCTGATGGATGTCCTATTGTCCTGTACCAACGATGGTCTTTGGAAAGATTGGACAGTATTCAACTCCACAGGAGATGGGACTTTTGAGCAAAAAGACTTCCTCGGACCTACCTATCCTTCCAAAGATAAGGGTGGATTCTTGTTTCAAGACATAAACGGTGACGGAATTCCGGATATGATCAAATATGACAATAAAGGCTTTTCAACCTTCATTGCCAAGGACAATCAGTTTGAAGCCAACCCTACTACCACAGTCCAGACAGAAAATGCAGTTTTAATTCCGACCAATATCCACAGCTCCAACAAACCCGTGCAGCTTGTTGGCATTACGGCCGGGACAGTAACAAAATATTCCTATTTTGACAATTACCGGACCTCGACATTACTCCGAGGTATGGTAAACAGTCTGGGAGTGGTAGAAATCAATGATTACGGAATGCTTAATGACGCCGGAAGAATGTCAGAGTTATATACAAAAGGATATACGTCCACATATCCATATGTTGATATTCTTGAACCATTAACAGTACTCTATTCCTCGGATGTCTATCTAAACGGAGAACTTGCTGACCATCTCAAATTCAAGTATTCCGAAGGAGTCTTCCATAAGCAAGGATTGGGATTCTGCGGTTTTAAAAAAATTAACAGATCCAATATGCGTGGGCAGACAGAGTATCAAACATACGACCCCTATAATTATGCAATTCTGAAAAGTGTCATCGGCACAAAATTTGAGACCACCTATACCTATGACATCACAATCAAACCTAACAGATTGGTTTCTATAATACCAGTCTCAAAAACAGAGAAAGACCTTCTCAAAGGATTTTCCTCCACTACAACCTTTGTCTGCAACATATACGGTTATCCTACAAAAGAGACTGTTGTATACTCAGACGGTACAAATATTACTCAGACTAATTCTTATGTTTCCAACCCTATTGTCGGAAACGGATACCATCTTGGCTGGAGAGCAGGCTACGAAAAGAAGATTACCAGAAATGGATCAACCTATACAGAAAAACTCTCCATTCCCTCATATAAAAACAGAAGACCTCTGATAGAAACACTTACTAAAAACGGATATACCGTACAGAATATCATATATACATATGACACGTATGGAAATCTAACATCACAGACAGTAAAACCTTATCAGTCAACTATAGGAAAAACAACAAAGTATACGTATGACAGCAAAGGCAGGAAACTGACTGAAACAGATTATATTGGGAGAAAGCAAAGCTATACATATGATTTGTACGGGCAACTGAAGAGTATTTTAGACCACAGAGGAGGACGCACCACCTTCACATATGATATGTACGGACGGGAGTCATCCATATCATATCCTGACACTACTATAAGGCGTATACAATACCTTTTTAATCCAAATGGCTCTACCGAACTTTATTCAGTTTCACAAACAAAGGATGGAGAGCCAACTGTAAGAAAATATTATGATGCGTTTAATCGTGAAGTCAGATCAACCGAGCAGGGACTCGAAGGAATCACAAAGTCGACTGAACGTAGATACGATTCCTATGGAAATCTGTGGATGGTATCTGAACCATACACAGGCACTTCACCGTCTTTGTGGAACGTTTACGAATATGACTGGCATGACAGAATAACTGTAGAGAAAAGATCTTCGGGAAACATTGTCAAATACACATATGGGACAAATCCCCATTCTATAACAATTAATGACGGCTCTGTAACAGTCACAAAAAAATATGATCCCTTCGACAATCTCACCTCACTTTCAGATCCATCAGGAACAGTCACCTATGAAATGGCACCCGACGGACAGCTATCATCTATCAAGGCACATGACGGTATAATGACCACCGTACGCTATGACCTATACAGAAGAAGAAGCGGGTTGGCAGATCCAAGTCTCGGCATTCAAAAGAATACATACGATGCTGCAGGAAATGTTGTGAAGTCGACAAACGGAAACAATGAAATCATCAGTTATGAGTATGATTCCTTTCAACGTATGATAAAAAAGAGCTCCAATGAATTTACAACAACATATACCTACAATTCATATGGAGACATAGATTCCATTTGCAGCAGCAATGGCACTTCAAAGAAATATTCTTATGATAAAGTCGGCAGGATCGTCAGCTACACAGAAACCGGAATAGACGGTATGTGGCTTAGAAAAGACTTCACATATTCAAAAGGCACCATCAGTGCGATAAAATACACTTCCCAATTCGGCCACATCGCTACTGAGCGATATTCATATTCCTACGGTTGCCTAAAGGAAGTCAAACTTGACAATGGCACAAGCATATTCAGGATAGAGCAGGAAAATGAATATGGGAATCCTACAGAAATAAAGACAGGAGGAATCACACGAAAG
Source organism: Muribaculaceae bacterium (assembly GCA_029060285.1). Lineage (GTDB taxonomy): Bacteria > Bacteroidota > Bacteroidia > Bacteroidales > Muribaculaceae > Lepagella. The sequence goes on from JAIDUH010000128.1 coordinate 10,727, forward strand.
TATGAGTACACACCCCAAGGATTCCCATCAAAACGGTCAACCTATAATTTCACAATACCATACCAGGATGTTTCATACGGTTTTGACTCCAAGACCGGAAACCTTCTATGGAGATCCGACAACAACCGTAATCTTAAGGAAACATTTGAATATGACCAATTCCAACGTCTGACAAGATATGCAGGTAATACTGCTACGTATGACAACATGGGTAATATACACGGAAAAACCGATATTGGCTCTTTCGAGTATTCAAATGCTATAAAGCCCTATGCTCTCACAGAGGCAAACGTTACTTCTGAATCAATCCCTTCACTTACACAAAACGTAACATACACATCCTTCTCACGACCGAATACAATATCAGAGGCCGACAACTCTTATACTTTTGACTACAACGAGGATTATGACAGAGTGAAGATGACTGTAACCTCGGATAAAAAGATAATTTCTCAACGCCATTATCTCGGAGGATGCTATGAAATAGAAAAAACATCTAAATCCCCATACTATACGGAAAGACTCTATCTCCTCGGAGACTATTATTCTTCCCCTATTGTATTACAGAAGTTATCGTATCGTGTAGAAAAGAGCGACGCCTTGACATACGGCATCGTTACTGACAGTCTTGGTAAAAATAACTTTTTGATAGATAATCCATCGGATGTAAGCGATTCTTCAAGTTCTGCTCAAAGACTGATTAATAAGATCTCTTTGTTATATATACTGCGGGATTATCTTGGAAGTATCACACATGTCTTTCATTCAGACGGTACACTCATGCAGGAACTCAGCTATGACGCATGGGGAAGGCTTCGGGATCCTAAGACATGGGACACATATGCTGCCGGTGAAGAACCTGAGCCGTTTATCGGTAGAGGTTATACCGGTCACGAACATCTTGTAAAGGCAGGTTTGATCAATATGAATGCCCGCCTTTATGATCCGGCATTAGGTAGGTTCCTGTCTCCCGATCCGTATGTTCAGATGCCGCAATGGAGCCAGAACTTTAACCGCTATACTTATGCTATGAACAATCCGCTTGTCTATATAGACGAGGATGGACAGTTCTTCTGGTTTGCAGTAGGAGCAGCAGCTGTCATAGGCGGGACATTCAATGTCCTTAACAACTGGGATGCGATAACCTCTGCCGGAGGTTGGAACGGTGTATGGCAGGGTACAAAGTATTTTATGGTTGGTGCCGCTGCAGGCGGTGTCAGTACCGCCGTGGGTATAGGGGCTGCTGTTGGTTTCGGAAGTATGTTAGGTGTGACAGCTACAGGATTGGCAACTGCTTCAACGAGTCTAACCACTTCTTTGGTTATGAAGACAGCAGAAGGAGCTGTAAACGGCTTTATGCTGGGATCCATGAATTCACTAATACGGGGTGAGGATTGGACCTCTGCCTTAAAGACAGGTGCACAAGATGGTATAGTTGACGGTCTATTGAGCGGTGCAACTACTGTCGCTCAAGCATTTACACCAATGGCAAAAAAATGGTCTTTCTATGTCGGAAAGGATACTAATGGAAAGACCCGATATGTTGGAATAACAAAAAGGGAACCCGAAATTCGATTTAGAGAACACAAAAAATCAAAAAATCCCGATGGCACCCCAACAGAACGAAGTAAACTTGATTTCTTTCCCGAGGAAAAGAAATATACTTTTAGAGAGGCCAGAATTATGGAACAGAAAGGTATAATAAAGCACAAATTAGTCAAAGATGGGGGACAATTATATAATAAACGGAATGAAATTAGAAGGGAACTTTGGGAAAAATATGGTATTAAGTAATAAATCTAATAGCTATGGCAAAAAGAATTGTGACTAAGATCGGTGACGTATTCTGCGTGGAAGTGGACAAAGCCTACAAGAGGTATTTCCAGTATTTTTGCAACGATATGTCAGTGCTTAACAGCAGTGTCATCCGGGTATTCAAGAAGAGATATCCAATGGATTACAAGCCGAAACCGGAAGACATCGTAAAGGATGAAGTGGATTTCTATGCGCATACCATACTGCGCAATGGAATCGAAGACGGATTGTGGTATAAAGTGGGAAAGGCAAAAGGTGAGTTTGAAGAAGAGAAGCTTAAACCATTATTTGGAACATGTCGCGAAACTAAATATACAAATGGAGAGTTTATTGACGTTGATCCTGATTCGAATTGGATTGTCTGGAGAATCAATTGCCCTTTTAAATCAATCGGTATCCTACCTGAGATCTACAGAGACGTAGTTGAGGAAGGATCTGTAAAGCCTGATGTTGAGATTGTCGATCGTATTAAGTATGGATATTACCGATGGACCTCCCCTGCATACAATCTCCTTCATAGGCATCCACATCCTGATATAGACAGTTATGTAAAAAGAGAGACGGGGGATAGAAGCTTGTACCTGCATTTCAAAGGCGAGGATGTGGTACAAAAAATAGATGTAGACAGCAATGGAGAAGTCTGTAAGGAGGAAGGATTCCCGCTACCTCTGCCAAAATTCTGGGAAACCAACTGGGAATATGACGAATTCATCACGGCGGAGGAATTCGAAGAGGAATGGAACAAATATGCATGATGGTCTGCATGGAAAATTAGAGGCTCCCAATCATAGATGATCAATTTTTATTATGGAATTTAAAGAGATTGTAAAGGAATGGCATGAACAGTTTCCAATATTATCTAAGTATACACCTACCACAATGTTTGCTAAGGCCGGCATTGTTTTGATAGGGCTAAGACTGGAGAGAGACTATTATGACTATAGAGTCTTTCTGGAAATTCTTCCTTTGTGGGTACCAAAGGAAAAAATCATCATTCCAGTTTTCGAACAAGAGACTCGTAATGAAAAGGGATTACAAGTCTTTATTGACATTAAGCTGCACGATCCATTGCTCCTTGACTATGTAGAAGCGCAGACGAAGCGCGGAGCTGAGATCGACCTCATGAAATTTGAGATTCAGAGATCGACACGAAGAAAGATTATAGATCACGCTATGGAATGCGTGCATAAGCAGTTCGATGCTATTTTGCAGGAGTATGTTAGTCTTGGCGATATATTTCGCTTAATCAACAATCATACTTCCTCCATAGTCTTTGACAGAAATAACCCTTTGGATTGGTACCGTTTATTTGAATTGAAGTTAGCTTTAGCATATCATTTCAATCGGGAAGATCTAATACTGAAAGTAAAACGAGAGATAGAAAAAGAAGTGAGAAATTGGACTCAAGAGAGGTTCAATGTACTTTTCAGAGTATCAAAAGAGGAATGGAAAGCTGACCTGTATCGCAGAATGGAAGATCGGGAAGCGTTCATGAAGCAGGTCGAGATGAATCTCAGTCTCAAGAAAATCTCTAAATTGAAGCAAATCCATATTCACGATGATATGGAGCGTGGCAACACCCTTATCCATAAATTCAGTAATCTCCTTCGACCAAACAAATAGTGCAAGCTCTCGATATGTCAACCTTACCTCAGGAAAAGAAATAAACTATGGCAAAAAGAATCGTGACAAAGATAGGTGATGTCTTCTGTGTAGAAGTTCCCCTACGCCCCCACCTCCTCTGTGCACTCTGCGTGATTCAGCCATCGGAAAGGCATCACAAACAAAAGAGCCGCGCCGCGCGATGAAGCAAATCAAAAAAATGCTAAAAAAAATATTGCATTTTTAAGAATTTTTAAGTACCTTTGCACTTGGATTGTGCGCCTCCAGCGCATATTCCAACCTTAACATCTGAATAAACAATTAAAACATAATACAATATATGAATTTACTGTTGGAAATAAGCAACGGAGATTTAGCGGTTACAGCGACTCTCACAGGTATTGGACTTGTGTTTGCCGCGCTGTTGATAGCACGCCTCATCTCCCCTAAATCCTATTCGGTAAAGAAAGGCGAAACCTACGAATGCGGTATTCCGACTCGCGGAGAGTCGATGATTCAGTTCAAATCAGGCTACTACATCTTCGCCATCCTGTTTCTTCTGTTTGACGTGGAGTGCGTTTTCCTTTATCCATGGGCCACTATCATGCGTAGCCTCGGACCATCAGGACTTCTCTGCGTCGCTATCTTCATGTTCATTCTTATTTTAGGCCTTGCTTATGCTTGGCGGAAAGGAGCACTTAAATGGCAGTAAAGGAACCATCAATCAAGTCGATGAAGCATGAAGACTTCAAAGACAATGAATACATCGACAAGCTCGTAGAAGAACTTAACGCCACCGGCGCAAACGTAGCTGTCGGAAAACTCGACCAGCTCATCAACTGGGGTATTTCAAACTCTCTTTGGCCCCTCTGCTTCGGCACAAGTTGCTGCGCAATTGAGTTCATGTGCCTCGGGGCTGCCCGCTACGATATGGCTCGCTTTGGTTTTGAAGTAGCTCGTAACTCTCCTCGCCAGGCTGACTATATAATGGTGCAGGGCACTATCGTCCACAAGATGGCCCCGGCACTTGTCCGACTCTACGAACAGCTGGCTGAACCCAAGTATGTGATTGCTTGCGGCGGTTGCGCAGTCAGTGGAGGACCTTTCAAGAAGTCTTATTGCGTTGTGGACGGCGTCGACAAGATTATCCCTGTCGACGTGTTCATCCCCGGCTGCCCTCCACGTCCTGAAGCTATGTTCTACGGACTCATGCAGCTCCAACGTAAGATTAAGGTTCAGAAATTCTTCGGTGGTGTCAATCGCCAGGAGAAAATCAAAGACTTCTTCCGTCAGCACCCGACTGAGGTTGGCGAGTATTAATGCGAAATTTGAGTTATTAGAAAACACATTTATATAATAATGAGCGTTAAAGACTGCATCAGCAAGATTTGTCCGTCTGCCACATTCGAAGAGGGAGATATTCTTCTCGTCAATGTGCCTGCAGCCGACTGGCATGCCCTTGCTTCTGAACTGAAACACAATCCCGAGCTCAATTTCGATGTGCTGACTGCTCTTGTCGGCATGGACTGGAAGGAGTCTCTGGGCGTTATGTATTACTTCACCGCCACTTCCCGCAACTGGGAGATGATCTCGGTGAAAGTTGCTGTTGCCGACCGTGAGAATCCTTATATCCACACCGTATCCGACCTCTGGAAAGTTGCCAACTTCCAGGAAAGGGAGGCCTACGACTTCTTCGGCATCAAATTTATCAACCACCCCGATATGCGCCGTTTCTTCCTGCGCAAAGATTGGAAAGGTTTCCCACTCCGTAAGGATTATGACTCTGATCCGAAACTAAACCCCATCCCTGTCGATGATGAAAAGAATGAGGATGATACTATATCTTATGTAGAGCAGCCCGACGGAACCATAAAGGGGATTCCCGGAAAGGTTTTCAAGGAAGGCGACTACGTGGTCAACGTAGGTCCTCAGCACCCCTCTACCCACGGCGTTATGCGTTTCCGCGCTGCAATCGATGGAGAGGAAGTGAAGAAGGTCGATGTCGTTTCAGGATATATCCACCGCGGAATCGAGAAACTCTGTGAAAGCCTCGGCTATCCTCAGATTCTCCACTTCACTGACCGTATGGACTATATGAGTGCCCACCAGAACCGTCACTGCCTGTGCATGTGTATTGAAAAGGCAATGGGTATCCAGGTTCCGGAGCGTGCTGTCGTGATTCGCACAATGATGGATGAACTAATGCGTATCTCAAGCCACTTGCTGAGCTTCGGTTGTACGGCAATGGACCTCGGTGCCACTACGGCATTCTTCTATGGTTTCCGCGAGCGCGAGCAGATCCTCGATATCTTCGAGAAGACTTGCGGCGCACGTATGTCGATGAATTATAATGTGATCGGTGGAGTAATTGCCGACCTTCACCCGGATTTCGTCAAGGATGTGAAGGAGCTTCTCGCCATAATGCCTGAGCGCCTTAAGGAATACCATAAGGTATACTCCGGCAATATCATTGCGAAAAACCGTATGGTTGGTGTAGGACACCTTAGCCATGAGGATGCCATCAACTATTGCATCACCGGACCCTCGGGACGTGGTTCAAACTGGAGCTGCGACTGCCGCAAGAAGCATCCATATGCAGCTTACGACCGTGTAGAGTTTGATGAGGTGCTTCTCGACGGTTGCGATTCATACTCACGCTATATGGTGAGAATGAAGGAAATCGAGCAGAGCTGCCGAATCCTTGAGCAACTCGTAGACCGCATTCCGGAAGGTGACATCCGCGCTCAGGTGCCGAAGATCGTGAAGCTCCCTGCCGGTCATTGGTATACTCAGGTGGAAGCATCACGTGGCACTTTCGGTGTCTACATCGAAAGCGACGGTGGCAAGAATCCTTTCCGTGTTCACTTCCAGAGTCCGTGCTTCAACCTCGTCGGTGTGATGGATCTCTGCTGCCGTGGCAACATGATTGCCGACTTAATCACCATCGGAGCCGCTCTTGACTTCGTAATCCCGGATATTGACCGCTAACTATAACTCAGAATCGACATGTTTGACTTTGGTATAATCACAAACTGGATAAATGACCTTCTTGTAGGATGTATGCCCGTCTGGGCAGCCACTCTCATAGAATGTGTCATTATCGGAGTCTTGATTTTGCTCACCTATACGGTGCTTGCACTTTTCTACATTCTCTACGAACGTAAGCTCTGCGCATGGTTCCAGTGCCGTCTTGGCCCGATGCGTGTTGGTCCTTGGGGACTTCTCCAGGTGTTTGCGGATATGTTTAAGATCCTTATCAAGGAGCTTATCTCACTAAAAGGCACCGACAAGTTTCTCTTCAAGCTTGCTCCCTACATCATCATCACTTCTTCTGTAGTGATGCTCGCTTGCCTCCCATGGGGACGCGGCCTTCAGATCATCGACTACAACATAGGTATCTTCTTCATCCTTGCTGTCTCGAGTGTCGGAGTTCTCGGTATCCTTCTCGCAGGCTGGTCTTCCAACAATAAGTATACCCTTATCGGCGCAATGCGAAGCGGTGCTCAGATGATTTCCTATGAGCTTTCACTGGGATTGGCCCTTATGTCAATCGTAGTGCTCGCCGGCACAATGAATATCTCAGAACTCGTTGCTATGCAGGAACGCTGTTGGTTTATTTTCCAAGGATGGTTGCCCGCAGTTGTTGCTTTCATCATCTATGTGATTGCTGCCACTGCTGAGACCAACCGCGGACCATTCGACCTTCCCGAGGCTGAGCACGAGCTGACCGCAGGCTATCACACTGAATATTCCGGTATCCACTTCGGTTTCTTCTACTTGGCTGAATATCTCAACCTTTTCATCGTCAGCGGTATCGCTTCCCTGATGTTCCTCGGTGGCTGGATGCCTTTCCACATCGAAGGTTGGGATGGATTCAATATGGTGATGAACTGGATTCCGGGCCCGATTTGGTTCCTTGGCAAGGCTTTCTTCATCAGCTACATCATCATCTGGTTTAAGTGGACGTTCCCCCGCGTACGTATCGACCAGATGCTTGCCCTCGAATGGAAATACATGATGCCCTTCGCTCTCGTCAACCTTATCGTGATGGCAGTGTTCGTGGCACTTGGCTGGACATTCTAAATCGATCTGAACCCTTAAAGACCTTAAAGACCTTAAAGACCCTACAAAAAAACACTTGAAGAAGGCATGACACCCTTCTTCAGGACCAAAATTTTAAACCTTAAGTATTCTAAATACTTTTACGACATTACAAAAATGAGCGCAACTAAAGGAACGACCACTCAGATTATCGGCCCCGTCATCGACGTAAGTTTCGAGGGTGGCAAAGAGAACATTCCCCCAATCTACGCCGCGCTTCGTATCAAGCGCGACAATGGCGAGGATTTGATTCTTGAAGTCGAGCAGCATATCGGCGAACAGACTGTCCGCTGCGTTGCAATGGAATCTACCGACGGCATCCGCCGCGGTATGGAAGTAGAAAACCTCGGACGCCCGATCGCCGTGCCTACCGGCCAGCAGGTGAAGGGACGCCTTCTTAACGTAATAGGCGAACCTATCGACCACCTCCCCGATCTCGACCGTGATCATCTTCGTCCGATACATCAGCCTGCCCCTGCTTTCGAGGATCTTGCTATTTCTACCGAAATCCTTCTCACGGGCATTAAGGTGATTGACTTCCTCGAGCCCTACACTAAGGGTGGTAAGATCGGTCTGTTCGGTGGCGCCGGTGTTGGCAAGACTGTGCTTATCCAGGAGCTCATCAACAATATTGCCAAAGGATCCAACGGTTTCTCTGTGTTTACCGGTGTCGGTGAACGTACTCGCGAGGGTAACGACCTTCTCCGAGAGATGATAGAGAGCGGCGTAATGAAATATGGCAAGAAATTTGAAGACGGCATGGAGAAAGGCGAATGGAACCTTGCTGATGTCGATATGAACGAGGTCGAAAAGAGCCAGGTGACCATGGTGTTCGGACAGATGAACGAGCCGCCGGGCGCACGTCTTCGTGTAGCTCTTTCCGGACTTACCGTAGCAGAGCAATTCCGCGATGCTGAAGGTGGCGGTCAGGATATCCTCCTATTCATCGACAACATCTTCCGTTTCACTCAGGCAGGTTCTGAGGTGTCCGCACTTCTCGGACGTATGCCTTCAGCTGTAGGTTATCAGCCAACTCTTGCATCAGAAATGGGTGCACTTCAGGAACGAATCACTTCCACGAAGAACGGTTCAATCACATCTGTTCAGGCAATCTACGTGCCTGCCGATGACTTGACTGACCCCGCTCCGGCAACTACCTTCTCATTCCTTGATGCCACTACGGTGCTCAACCGTAAGATTGCTGAGCTTGGCATCTATCCTGCAGTAGACCCACTTGACTCCACTTCTCGTATTCTTGACCCGAATATCATTGGAGAGGAGCACTACAACGTGGCTCAGCAGACCAAGCAGCTTCTTCAGAAATACAACGACCTGCAGGATATCATTGCAATCCTCGGTGTCGACGAACTTAGCGACGACGACAAACTTGTGGTAGCACGTGCTCGCCGTGCCCAGCGCTTCCTTAGCCAACCGTTCCATGTGGCTGAGCAGTTCACAGGTGTGCCGGGTGTGATGGTGCCACTCCAGGAGACCATCCGAGGATTCAAGATGATTCTAAGCGGCGAAATGGACGAATACCCTGAACAGGCATTCCTCAATGTCGGCACTATCGACGAAGCGATCGCCAAGGGCAAGAAGATGCTTGCTGAAGTATAACAAATAGCACATTTCGATAATGACTTTAGAAATCATTTCACCTCAGGAAGTCGTATTCAAAGGCGATGCGGAGTCCGTGACACTACCGGGAGAACTCGGCAAGTTTACGGTTTTGAGAAACCACGCGCCCTTGATTTCAGTGCTCGTTGAGGGTTCGATTGCCTACCGCACTCCATCCGGCGAGGAAAACACCTACGCCATAAAGGGTGGTCTTGCCGACGTAGACAACAATGTAATTTCGGTGTGCATCTATTAACGGAACTGTAATGAGAAAAAAATTAGCCATACTGTTTTTGCTCGTGTCTATTCTCGCGATTCCCTTCTCAGCAAAAGCGTCTGAGGAGGAGAAAGGCAAGGTAGACGTGAAAGAAAACATCTTCCATCACCTCGGCGACGGCTACGGCTGGGAGGTGCCGTTCAGCCATACCTACCGCATTCCGCTCCCCGTGATAGTAAGGGCTGAAGACGGTAGCTGGCACTGCTTCTCATCGGGAAGACTCATCAAGCATGATGAGGAAATAGACCCGGAGTCAAGCAAGACTCATGTTGTCAGTGTTCCGCAGATTGTGACCATTGATAAAGACGGTAAGCCGGCTTATCAGTTTGTTCTTGCCCATACAAGCAAGCATAAAAATAAGGTGGTGCAACTCCTTCCTACCTCTCAGAGCGAAGAGGAAGAAGCGATGAAGATTGCTTCTTCTCAAAACGATGAGATCGTCGACGGTTTTGTCAAGTTTGATGGTAAATATTATAAGGAATACAAACCATTTGATATTTCTATCACGAAGAATGTGCTCGCGCTCTTCATCGCCGCTGCTCTTGTGACATGGATGGTGATGGGTCTCGTGAGATACTATGCTCGTAAGGGTTTCAAGGCTCCTCGCAAAGGTATGGGATTCCTTGAGCTTTGCGTTGACTTTGTCTACACCGGAGTCATCAAGAGCACACTCGGCGATAAGGCTCCAAGATTTGCCCCTTATCTTCTGACGGCTTTCTTCTTTATCTTGACGATGAACCTTCTCGGACTTATCGTGATTTTCCCCGGAGGCGCTAATCTTACCGGCAACATAGCCATCACGCTTGTGCTTGCTGTCATGACATTCGTCATCACTAATATTCATGGCAATAAGCATTATTGGAAAGAAATATTTTGGCCGGATGTGCCTCTCTTGTTGAAATTTCCAATTCCGATCATGCAGGTGATAGAGGTTTTCGGAATTTTTACAAAGCCGGCAGCATTGTGTGTCCGTCTCTTTGCGAATATGATGGGTGGACATATGATAGTGATTACCCTGACCCTCCTCATATTTATTTTCGCTGCTTATGGTGCAGCTGTTGCAGGAGTGTCTGCCGTAGTGTCTCTGATTTTCTCGATCTTCATGCTTGCTCTCGACACTCTGGTCAGCTTCATCCAGGCATATGTCTTCACGTTGCTGTCTACGATATTCATTTCTATGGCTGTCCACGAAGAGCATGACGCTCATCATGAAGCCCACGAAGTAGAAGCAGCAGCAACCCCAAAAGCCTAATTGCTTTGCCACAATCAGACCAATTAGACTAATTAGACCAATTAGACTAATCAGCCTAATTAGACCAATCAGACTAATTAGACCAATTAGACCAATTAGACCAATTAGACCAATTAGCCAAATAAAAAATAGAATTAAACAATAACAATAATAAACTAAAAACACAAGACTATGTTTTCAATGATTTTAGTAGCAGAAGCCCTCGCTTCTTTCGGCGCAGCGTTCGGCGCAGGACTCTCAGCAATCGGCGCAGGTATAGGTATCGGTAAAATCGGTAGCAGCGCAATGGAAGCTATCGCTCGTCAGCCGGAAAGTGCAGGCGACATCCGTTCTAACATGATCGTGATTGCTGCACTCATCGAGGGTGTTGCCCTCTTCGCTGTGATCGTTTCTGCTCTCGCTCTCTTCATCTGATCGGCCTCGGCCATAAATTCTCAACAGAATGGAATTATTCACGCCCGATTTTGGACTGGTGTTCTGGATGTTCGTTGCGTTCATCCTCCTCTTCATCGTACTTGCGAAGTGGGGATGGCCTGTGATCATCAAGCAGATGGAAGGGCGTGCCGACGCTATCGACAAAGGTGTGGAATACGCTCGCGAAGCCAAGCAGCAGCTTGACAGCGCCAAGGAGTCCGCACAGCAGGTCATAGGTGAAGCTCAAGCCCGTCAGGCTGAAATGCTTCGCGAGGCTGCTAAAATGAAAAGCCAGATTATTGAGGAAGCCAAGAAAGAGGCTTCAGAAGAGGCTCGTAAGGTGATGGACGCAGCAAAAGTGTCTATCGAGCAGTCACGTAAAGAAGCTGAACTCCAGTTCAGAAATGAAGTTAGCAAGTTCTCTATCGACATCGCCGAGAAGATGGTGCGTAGCCAGCTCAAGAACGATGAAGAACAGCAGAAACTTGTCAATAAGATGTTGGACGAAATAGAGAAGAACTGAGGCAATGAACGAGGGACTTATACCCCAGCGCTATGCAAAGGCGCTCTACAAACTCGCCGTTGAGAGAGGTAATGCCGAAAAGGTATACCTTGAGATGAAGACGGTGGCTAATTCGTTTGCGCAGAATCCCGGGCTTCAAAAAGTGCTGTCCAATCCTTACGTTAAGCGTGAGGACAAGGCTAAACTCCTCTTGAGTGCTGCCGGAGATTTGGTGGAAGACGATTATCGTTCATTTGTCAAACTCATTCTTGACAGAAAAAGAGCAGACTTCGCTCATCTGATGGCTCTTGCATATTGCGACCTTTACCGCAAGGATAACAAGATCGCTCGTGTCAAGATCATCACGGCTACCCGTCTAAGCGACGCAATGATGGATAAGCTGCGTGATGTAGTGACGAAGGCTTACCCCGGAATGACTCTCGAATTCTCTTATGATGTGAATCCCGATCTCATCGGCGGTTTTGTCATTGATGTAGACGGTCAACGTCTTGACGCATCAATAAGCAATGAGATCGAACAATTACGTTTAAAACTTTTAAGAAGCAATTAACAATGCTTAACCCAAGCGAAATTTCAGATATTCTAAAGCAACAGCTTGAGAACGTCAACTCTCAGGTCAAGTTTGAGGAGACAGGCACTGTCCTTAGCGTCGGCGACGGCGT
>JAIDUH010000129.1 GCA_029060285.1 Muribaculaceae bacterium
CGCTCCTTCTTCATGAAGAAAAATCCGCTCGAAAACCTGACGAAATCTTAATAAAAAATAAGTTTAAACAACTTCATCATCAACTGTCGACTCTCAACATATGTTGAGAGTTTTTATTTTTATTTTCTGTAAATTTGCGATTTGAAACAAGATATGTTTAATATCTCATGCAGTCTGTTTCAAAGAATCAAAGAAATTTATAAAGAAAACCAAATAATAGATTAAGTGTATGAAGAGTTTTTATTATGCTGTGGTCTTGTTTGCCTTGACTCTTGTATCATGTCAGGAAGACAACTCACTATTCAATGAGCCTGCAACAATAAGGGCATATGACACTGACGCACGAATAATGGCGCAGTTCGTGGAGATAGATAAGACTACCAGAAACTATGTGCTGAATCCGGATAAGAAAATCATGGCCTCTGATTATGTGATAAATAAAAGTCGGGAGGAACTTATGGAAGTCAGCTTGATTAACAAAGACCGCTTTCTCAAAGAAATGGAGAATGTCAACAGTCAGCTGTCGGTAGTCAGACGCTCAGGGTTGGCAAGTGCATTCGTATATTCCACACAGACATCAGATATAATAATATACGGAGATGAGGATGACTCCTTCATTATGTCAAGATTTAGCGAAGAACCTTATCGTCGCGACCGGGTTGCATCATAGACCTTGGTAGAAGGTAGAAACAAATGCACCAACTTCTTTTCCCAGTCAGATATGGTTATGACAGTTAATGCCGGAAATTCTTCTGCTTTCTATTGTGCACAGGTTTCGCTCGGCGATCAGAATGACGAGGATACTGAAATAATTTTCATATCTGGAGTAAAATCCTTCATTCCGGAACACTCCTATAGGCTTGCAACTCCGTCAATAGTCGACAGCAATAAGACCATCAATGGCATGATGATCATTGGCGAGGGAAACATAACAGTGTCAATTTCCAGATGAAATCTCATATCATCTCAGTATTGATCCTAATCCTAATAGGAATATCATTTGTATCTTGTGACGGACGCACGGGATATCTTGATGAAGGGCAACCTCTAATGAACTGTGGGTGCAGGAATCACCGCAGGATCCTGCGCTCTATCCAAATCAAGATAAGAGATATTACCGATTTAAGTCTCGTAAAATATCCAAATAAATTATACCAATTATGATGCCATTCAAAAGTATGTTAAAAAAAGACTCATCTTTCGGCTTAATTGAGACAGATTATTTTAGTTATACGTAATATCTTCGTGACTATTCCGTTGTCTATTATATATAATGTACAACGAAATTCGTAAGGAAAGAGAATCTTCTGCGAACTAATCGAGAAGGGATGTGCATATTAGATTCGATGAAAAAGTTTAGTCAAATATTCGTTCTTATCTTTATGGTGCTTTGCGTCGCACTCGTCTCATGTCGATCTGATGTCGAAGTGAAAATCAATGATGCGGCGAGCCTGATCAAAACGCGACCTGACAGCGCGCTTAAGATTCTCAACACCATAAGCTACAATGACCTTGACGATGACATGATATTGGCAAAGTACGCTCTCTTAAAAGGCTGGGCTCACGGCGATACGGGGTATTCCTTCGCGACCGATACACTATTCCAAAGGGCGGCTGATATCTATCTATCAAAAGGAGACACCGTACGATGGGGAATGTTGTTGCAAGTGGAGGCAGTGCGTCTCCACTCGGTCGGTGATGTGGCAGCAGCCTATGATATGATTGACAGTGTTTTGGTCGTTACTCCTGATACTTCCAGGATGAGAGACCTTCACGTTGCACGTCTGCGGCTTGCCATTGCAGAAGCGGATAATGAAAAGATTCTTACTTCTTCCGACTGGCTTGTCCATTATTGGCCTCATGATAAGGCAAGATATGCATTGATAAAATTAGGCGCGTTGCTTTGTCTGAATAGGACCGACGAGGCTATCGCGTTGGAAGATTCAATCGTGAACAGTGATTTTGTTTTGACAAAAGATGCGGAATCTTATCCAGGTTTCGTAAGGGATTATGTTCAGTATCTGAAGTTTCTTCCCGGCCGTGCCCATGATGCATTGACTCTTTTTGAAAAAACTTTTCCGGATTCTTGCGGTTATTCTCCCGAGGACAAATATATTCTCAGTCAGCTTAAGATAGCTGCAGGAGACCTGGACGGAGCTAAAACGATATTGGAAACGATTGAGTACGGGAGTATGCAAGATAAATATGAATTCCTCATAGGACTGAATCTATTGAACGGATTGGTAAAATACCTATCTAAGGGAGACCTTCCTGCTGAGGAGCTTCTATCTATTCCAAGACGCATAGAATACAGGCAAAGAGTAGAGTCGGGCGACAGAATGCTTGCTCTTGATACCGTGTATATGCTCGACCGCCAGAATTATCAGCTACATCTTAACCGTCAGCGTCTTTGGATAATGATCCTTTCCCTCACTCTGCTTTTGGTTGCCTTGGGATTTATTGCTTACATCATGATCCGGCGCCGGCGTGAGAAACTGGCGGAGGCGGAGGAACGCATAGACACTCTCAATCCATGCTTGATGAAATCATGATCCGAGCAGAAGAGACAGACGACAGGCGCACGTTGCTCAGAAAGACTTTGCTCCAGCAAATAGGAATCCTCAAGACTTTCGCCGAAGCACCGACTGCTCAGAATCAGGATGCTTTGAAGAAAATCTCAAATGTCGGAAAAGAAGGGGAGAAGATAGACGCACTTGTAGATTGGGAGCACTTCTATTCGATGATTGATGAACTCTATGATGGCTTTCACTCAAAGACTGTCAGCTCTTATCCGGAGCTCACGGAAAAGGAAATCCAGATAATATGCCTTCTCAAATCAGGCTTCTCCACGAAGGAGATAGGAGTCCTGACATCACAGTCATCGGCTACCATCTACGTGCGTAAGACATCAATCAGAAAGAAGCTGTCCACACCCGAAAACGGCGATTTCATAGCCCAGATCGACGGCATTTTCGGAGGGGAAAATGTCCGTTAAGGCCAAGAAGGATCGAATTTAGATTATTAAAGAACTCTATTATTGATATTCAATGAATTAAGTTAGGTATATTAAGATAATTTTCTTTACGATTAAGTATGCTTAATCCCCATTTTTACCCTAATTTTGCATTGTCAAAACCACTAAAAAATCCTTATGACAATGCAGACAAAAAAACTTATTTCATTCGCCGTCGCAGCGATATCATTATTTAAGATTTCAGCCCGGGCAGAGGCGCAAGAGCCTTCCGACTCAGTATCCATACAGGCCCTTGAGGAGTTGGTAATAGAAGCTCCCAAAGTAATCAATAAAGCGGATATGGACGTCTATCATCCTTCAAGAAGTGCGGTAGAAAATTCAAAAAACGGTATTCAGCTCCTGCAGAATTTAATGATTCCTTCCCTTAATGTCAGCGATGCACTCGGCACAGCGACGGCTGCCGGTGAGTCGGTTCAAGTCCGTATCAACGGACGTCAGACCACATTGGATCAGGTCAGGAGTCTTCTTCCCGAAACCATCAAACGGGTGGAATGGCTCACCAATCCAGGCCTTCGCTACAACGGTGCCAACTATGTGCTTAACTTCATCGTCTCCAATCCTTCGCTTGGAGGATCGTTAATGCTCAATGCACTGCAGGCCATGAATGTGGCATGGGGAGACTACATGGCTTCGGCCAAGTTCAATTCCGGACGTTCGCAGTGGGAGATAGACGGCCACTTCCGGCTGACTGACCATATGAAAGCCACAAGGGAATATCATGAGACATTCACACGTCCGAACGGACATTCACTCACGAGAACAGAGCGACCTGTCGGTGGACATATCTCCGGCAATAACGGTAACGCAAGGATCTCATATAATTACATTAAAACGGATACCACCGTTTTTTATCTATCCCTCAATGCCAATCGTGAGTTCTCAAATGAGTCACGGTTCGAAGGCATCCTGTCCATGAGTGACGGCAGCGGCGACATCGTTCTCAACGACAGTCACGGCGCGAACGGAACGACCCCTTCCGTATCCGCATATCTGGAGCGTCATTTTGCTAAAAATCAGACTCTTGTAGTAGACTTAGGGTCGTCTTTATATATGGGTAGATCCTTCTCGGACTATATCGAGGGTCTCCCGGATGCAAAAGCCAATCTCACTGATATCCATACTTCAATAAAAGACCGGAATCAGGCATATGCTATTGAGGCGGATTACATAAAGAACTGGAATGCCAGCCGCCTTACTTTGGGAGCGTCGTATAA
Organism: Muribaculaceae bacterium; assembly: GCA_029060285.1. Taxonomy (GTDB): domain Bacteria; phylum Bacteroidota; class Bacteroidia; order Bacteroidales; family Muribaculaceae; genus Lepagella. Next base: position 4,249 of record JAIDUH010000129.1, read on the forward strand.
CGCCAATAGAAACCGTTCGGAATATGAAAATCTCAGTGATGCCGTATTCCATCAGAGGCAGGACCGCATATATGTCTTTGCAGAATACTTCCGGAAATACAGTCATTTCACTTTTACAGCAGGTCTCGGAACACAATATACTGATTTCCGTTTTCGTGAGACGGATGAAGGAAATGCTACCTGGAGCCTTCGACCGAAGGCCACTGTCACATATGCCTTGAACCGGAACCATCAGTTCAGACTGGGATTCACTTCGTGGCAGTCGGCACCATCACTTATGGAAACAAACATAGCCCCTTTGCAGATCGACGGATTCCAATGGCGTATAGGTAATCCCTATCTAAAGACTTCGACTTCCTACATGCTTATGCTAAACTATAACTTCGGTCTGGCCGACAGGATATATGGTGTATTTGGAGTCCGTGCATTTACTTCTCCGAATGCTATCACGCCTCTTATCGAATGGAGGGAAGACCGACTTGTGACCACTTATGAGAATAGCCGGGGTCTTCAGAACCTATCTTTTTTTCTCGCACCGCAGATACATATCATTCAGGATTGGCTGACGGCGAGCGGCTATCTGCAGTTCAGGGCAGAGCGAATGAGGGGAACAGGCTACGATCTTCACAACAGTGCATGGAGCGGTGACTTTACAGTCCAGTTAATGCATTGGGGATTTGTCCTGACAGGCAGGTATCAACGGGCACAACGTGACCTTTGGGGTGAGAAGATAAGCTGGGGAGAAGACATGAACCAGGTCGATCTTTCATGTAATAGAGGCAAATGGCAGTTCAGAGCCGGAATTATCATGCCCTTCGGAAGATACGACCGCGGTTCAAGACTTCTAAGTAAATGGAATACAAACGAGCAGCACACGCGTCTCGATATGAGAGTCCTCTATCTATCGGTAAGCTATAATCTCCAGTGGGGGAGACAGAAGCGAGGAGCAAATAAACTTGTCAACATCGATGCGAACGCCGACCGTTCGAATACATCCGGGAGATAATCTCAGTTTTTATATATCATGCAGGAAGGGAGTTCCCGACAGTGATGCCGGGGCTCCCTATTGGGTTCGTTCCCACCAAGGAGCGATGATATTACAACTGCCGCATATTCCGTCAATAGGACTATCTAGAACCGTCAAAACCGCCTCGATCCTAACGGGTGGGGCGATTGCCATTTAAAGAACTCGTTTAAGCTGCAGTTCCCTCAGTCGATTGAAAGTTTTTTTGCAAATTTATGGGATTTTCGCTATATTTGCGGAAAGTTTGAGAATCATGGATGATCTGAGATATCCGATAGGAATGCAGACCTTCTCCAATATTATCGAGGAGGGCTACGCATACGTAGACAAGACAGCCTACATCAAGCCGCTGTTGAGACATGGCAAGTACATATTCCTGAGCCGTCCGAGACGATTCGGGAAAAGCCTTTTGCTCTCTACATTGGAGGCATACTTTGAGGGTAGGCGCGAACTCTTCAAGGGCCTCGCTGCCGACAGCATGGACCTTGACTGGACTCCGTCTCCTGTATTACGATTTGACTTTAACGCGGAGGACTTCAGTAAGGAAAACGGATTGGAAAGCCTGCTCAAAGGTTATTTAAGAGATTATGAAGATTTATATGGCCGACTATCAGCAGTTGTTGCCGCTGTTGTAAGCAAAATACCGCAGAAATTCCAAGTGTAATACCACAAAAGTTCCAACTTGTTTTGATATGTCATTATTAATCACTATCATATACTAAAGGATTAAAGATGGAAGGGCAGGTCTCTTTTGGACTTTTTGCGGGCTTTTAGATAGTGACGGTAAAAATGTTCCTTTTCGGGATCGTAGATATTTTTGTAATTCTTGAAGAATTCTATGTCTGATTTGCGTAAATTATAGATTGCGCTGTCAGGCGCTGTTTCCCGTTTGCTGAATTTTTCCCTGATGTCGTGTTCAGCCAGAAAACGGCTTTCTACAGCGATTGAAAGTTCTGCATCAGAAGATGGTTGGCTATGATTGTTTTTAATGAGATATCCTTTTGATGTTTTGATTAGGGATAGATAGCCTTTTGCCATCTCTTCTGCGTATAATCGTTTTTCTTCCGCAAACAGACCGTCAAATTGCTTTATCGTTTCTGATAAGGGGAGTCCTGTATCAGCAATATCTACGAGAGCATCAAACAGTTTGATTGTCATAAGAGTATCGTTGGCAGCAGAATGAGCCTCTGTTTCTTCGGAAAACTCAAATCCCATCAGTTCAGCACATTTTGCAAGTCTTGGAACCGAATCAAATTTAATGTCAAGCCCCTTGCCCTTGTAAAACCAAAACCAGTCTTTTACATCAATCACTGTGAGACTTTCGTCAACATTGATATTATTTTCGATAAGATATTTGATGTCATTGTCTATAGCAAAACCGATTATACCGTCTGCATTGTGAAGGATGTTTTGTATTGTCTTTCTCTCTTGTCTAAGAGAAGGAGCGGCTTTCACCATCTCTGGAGTTATATGATGCACTGCTTGGCTATTGGGCCAGGATTTTGACATTTCTGGTTTGAAGTAGCTGTGATATACAGTTTCACGATTTTTATGCCCAATTATTGCAAGCTCGAGCATTTCTCCTTTGTCGGTTGCTTCTATATCAAGGCTAATGAGATTCATATCTATAGAGAAATTATGAAAGATAGATGATGCGTTGGTTGGAACTCCCTCGGAAGAGAAGGTCCGGGTCTTTAAGGGATTGGATGAAGGGTCCATCTACAATGACATCGAGATAGGGAAGGGGTAGGCTCAGTCTTTCTGATGATTGGATTTCTTCCATTGTAAAGCCCGTATAGAGCCAGACTTTGTGTCCGGCTTCCTTAATCCTTTGTGCGAGAACCGCTATCTTTTCCGGATGGTAGAGGGGGTCACCGCCCGAAAGAGTTACGTCAAAGTCTTCTTCCTCGATAATATCCATAAGTTCCTCAAGGGTCATCTCTGTTCCGGCGTTGAAATCCCACGATTGTGGGTTGTGGCACCCGGGGCATTGGTGATGGCAGCCCGCAAAATAGATGGCGGTCCGGAAACCCGGACCGTCAACTGTGGTGCCTTTTACTATATCGAGAACTTTGTACACAACGATAAACGATAAACGATTAACGATGAATTATTAACTATGAATTCTATTATTTGTGGACAATGCGGTCTTTGAGTTCTGCGAGCTTTCCGGAGTTCCAGCGGTCGGTGGTGCCGACAAGGTAGCCGGTGATACGCTGGATTGTCTCAAACTTAGTGCCGCATTTGGGACATTCCTTCATTTCCATATCAGCGTTCTCATATCCGCATTTAGGGCAATGGTTACGGTTGTGATTGACTGAGCCATATCCCATGTTGTACTTGTCCATCATGTCTACAATCTGCATGATGCACTCTTCATTGTGGGTAGCATCACCGTCGATTTCCACATAGAAGATGTGTCCGCCACGGGTCAGCTCATGGTATGGAGCCTCTACTTTTGCCTTATGACGAGGTGAGCAGTGATAGTAGACAGGGACATGATTGGAGTTGGTATAGTAGTCCTTGTCTGTTATGCCCTCGATGACGCCGAAAGTAGCACGGTCACGCTTTGTAAACCTTCCACTCAATCCTTCAGCCGGAGTGGCCAGAACGGAATAGTTATGACCATAACGCTCGCAAAATTCGTTGACCTTAGAACGCATGTGCCCTACAATCCGAAGTCCAAGCTTCTGGGAATCTTCGCTTTCTCCATGATGCTTTCCGGTCAGGGCAATGAGACATTCTGCAAGCCCAATAAATCCTATGCCGAGAGTCCCCTGGTTGATGACACTTTCAATGGTGTCATTAGGTCCAAGTTTTTCGGCCCCATTCCATAGGGTCCCCATTACGAGAGGGAATTGCTTGGCAAGGGCTGTCTTCTGAAACTGAAAACGGTCATCAAGTTGCTTGGCTGTAATCTCAAGGATATTGTCGAGACGTTCGAAGAAACGCTCGATGCGTTCATCCTGATTCTTGATACCCATACATTCAATCGCAAGGCGAACAATGTTGATAGTGGAGAATGAAAGGTTGCCACGACCTATGGATGTCTTTTTGCCGTAACGGTTTTCAAAAACTCTCGTACGGCAACCCATTGTAGCCACCTCATACTCAAAACGACGCGGATCGTCAGCTCTCCACAGTTCGTGCTGATTGTATGTAGCGTCGAGGTTGAGGAAATTCGGGAAGAAGCGTTTGGCTGCCACCTTGCATGCCAGGCGATAGAGATCGTAGTTGCGATCTTCCGGAAGATAGCTTACCCCTCTTTTCTTTTTCCAAATCTGGATTGGGAAAATGGCAGTGGCTCCATTGCCGACCCCCTCGTATGTACAATTGAGAATCTCGCGGATCACGCAACGACCCTCTGCTGAAGTATCCGTGCCATAATTTATGGAGCTGAATACAACCTGATTGCCACCACGTGAATGGATTGTATTCATATTGTGTATGAAAGCCTCCATTGATTGATGCACACGTCCGACGGTGCGGTTGATGGCATGCTGAAGCAAGCGGTCCTCGCCTTCGAGGCCTTCAAGATCTTTCTTTACATAGTCTTCTATCTCCGCATCATAATATTTTGACAGATCTTTACCGGTCAACGATTCAAGAACCTTCAGTTCCTCTTTGAAAGAGATACGCACAAAAGGAGCCAGATAAAAATCGAATGCCGGTATGGCTTGGCCACCATGCATTTCGTTTTGAGCAGTCTCAAGAGATATGCAGGCAATCACTCCAGCAGTCTCAATACGCTTTGGAGCACGACTTTCGGCGTGTCCTGCCACATATCCGTTGTCAAGGAGATGATCGAGCGGGTGCTGTACGCAAGTGAGACTCTTGGTAGGGTAGTAGTCTTTGTCATGGATATGGAGATAGTTGTTCTTGACCGCCTGTTTCACTTCAGGGGCAAGCAAATAATCGTCGACAAATGGTTTGGTAGTCTCTGAAGCGAACTTCATCATCATTCCCGCCGGGGTGTCGGCGTTCATATTGGCATTTTCACGAGTTATGTCGTTGCTTTTCGTCTCGATAATTTCAAGGAAGATATCGCGTGTCTTGGCTCGACGGGCTATGGAACGCTGGTCGCGATAAGCGATATACTTTTTGGCAACGTCTTTTCGTGCAGACTTCATCAATTCAATTTCCACGCGGTCTTGGATGTCTTCCACTGTCATACGTTCTTTGCCGGTCATGCCTATGCGGTCTGTGATGCGCTGGATCAGAGACTCGTCTTCGCCTGCGGAAGTGGCGAGCATTGCTTTACGTATGGCGGCTTTGATCTTCTCTTCGTTGTAACCAACAACGCGGCCGTCGCGTTTTTGAATTGTCTGTATCATAGCTTCCTGTAGATTGTGTTTTCTTGGACTTTGTTCATTCTGGGTGCAAAGTTAAGCATAATATTCAAATTGACAAAAATATTCCCTAAAAATTTTTCAAAAAATCTTTTTGGAAAACTTTTAGGGAATGGCAAAAAGCTAAATTATTGATAATCAATGATGGCTAATAAAGTTTTGGAAAACTTTTGAGCGTAACTGATTGATAATATGAGATTATTTGTCGATGATGAAGGAGTCGACGTCGAGCCAACCGGAATCGTTGCTCTTCCATGGACGGGTGCAGAATACCCCGACCTTAGCTCCGATCCAGTGTCCTTCGCGCACGTCCATAGGGCGACCGAAATCAGTGAATTTCTTGCCGTCGAGACTATATCGGAATGTCACCGTACACTTATAATCCGGCTTTGCTTTAGGTGTCTTTGCACCGGTCATTTTTACTACGGCCTGCAGCCATACCGGACCATTGGAATCAAGCTTGACAGAAGCCGTCTCAACCTCATCCTTGCCTTTATTGGCACCTACACAATCAGTCTGGACAAGATATGTGCCATCTTCACGGCTTTCAAGGGCAAGAGTGGCAAAATTGTAACCCATAACCGCGATTCCACCCTTTTCTCCTACCATGGTCTTCCCATCTTTTACTCTTGGATGAAATGAAACTTTGGCGGTTGCAGTGAAATTCTCATTCGGGAATTTTTGCATCAGCACATTCGGCATGTCGTATAGATTTTTTGCATCCGGGGTGTGATGAGAAAATAGCCGCAGCACTGAATTTTCCGCATCGCAGAAGTACCAAAGAGGCTGAGGATTGCCATTCCACTGCCATTGATATCCCAGAGTTGTAGAGTCAAACTCATCGCTGTCTTGGGGAGTGGCAACAGCGTAAGTCTTTCCTACGTTCGGTTTTTTGTAGGTTCTAACGGGAATGCCGCGTCCGTCGCCATCTTTGTCGACTCCAATGACAGGCCATCCGTCTTCCATCCATACCATCGGTTCGAGATTTATCACTCGCCCGTATGGACCCTTGTCTTGGAAATGGATGAACCAATGTTCCTTACCGTCGGGAGTATCAATCCAGGCTCCTTGGTGAGGCCCGTTTATATCCGTGTCTCCCTGTTCCATTACGTTTCGCTGCTCATATGGTCCCCAAGGGTTCTTGCTGCGCATCACCACCTGCCAGCCAGTAGCCACACCGCCTGCAGGGGAGAAGATATAATACCAGGGACCACGTTTATACATCTTCGCGCCTTCGATAGTTTCATTTTCGAGGTGTCCGTCATATATGACGCGGTCTACCCCGATTACTCCTGTCGCATCCGGTGTCATTTCAATCATACCGAGAATGCTCTTCACACCGGCACGGCTTCCTGCATATCCATGGGCGATATAGGCGCGTCCATCTTCATCCCAGTATGGGCAAGGGTCAATCACCCCGACTGCGGGATAGATCAGGCGCAGGGGACTCCATGGACCTTTCGGATCCGTAGCGTCTGCTACGTAAATTCCGCGGTCCGGGTCGCCATACATTACATAATATTTACCATTATGGTATCGAATTGCAGGAGCCCAAACTCCGTTGCCGTGACTTACGCCATCGAAAGCCTCGTCTGGATATTTGTCTGCCACAGCGCCAATGATAGTCCAATTGACAAGATCGTTGGAATGAAGTATCTGAAGAGCGGGAAGATTGGCGAAACTTGAGGAAGTCATGTAATAATCGTTGCCGACACGAACCACATCCGGGTCAGAATAGTCTGCGTTGATGACCGGGTTTTGATACTTCCCATTGCCCAGATCGGAGACATAGGCCTTGGAGACGTCGGCATGCCCCGGAACTGCCATGAACAGTCCGAGAGTTGCTAATGATAAACCAAAGATTTTTTTCATGATTGAATTATGTGTTAGTTACTCGACTATCTCTTGCGAAAGTCGAAGGTTATATGCTTATTGGGTTATGAGGATATGAGTCAGTCCCATCTTATGTCGATGTTGCGTATGAGAGTGGAAGAGGGTCCGGTGGATCCGGTGTGCTGTATGCAGAAGCCGGTAAGATAGTTTTCTTCAACAGGGGCACTGAGCTCCACTTTATCTACAACTTCATCGCAGCATTTACGATCCTGTCGATTAGCTTCCGTATAAGCAGAAGCGTGGAGGACTCCATCGGCGATCCCTACCGCAATGTGACATGGAGTGCGAAAGCAATTGCTGATAACTTCATCAGAAATCACTGATGTTTTTCCATCTTCATATTTTATCAGGGAGAAACTTACGGCTCGGTCATGGTCGGGAGTGCGTTCGATGCGAAGGGCATAACCGTTAAGATCGATCGGATCGAACTTTATGCATATATCCATATATTGAGAGGTTGCACTCCCGAATCCTTGTCCGGCGCTTTTAGCGGGTTCGGCAACAATCGAAACATCCATGTCTCGGCAGATATCCCGCGCAGGAACGTAGCTCATCCGGGCACCTTTCTCGCTTTGCACCAATCCAACTCCTGTAGATGCATCAAAGCCCTTGCCATAATACCATCCGGGACCGTCAGCCGCCTCCCAATCTACGTTAGATGTATCGTAAGGTTTGAAAACATCGAAGTTCCAGATCCCGGGTATGCCCGGCTCTGTTGTCCAAATCGGGACATCACTGAAATCAGTGAAAAGATGTGATTCAGGAAATTCATCTACCATCCCGGAGTCAGTAATTTCATATACCGGAGAAGCATCTGGCATTCCGCATTGCGAATCCTTGTATTGAGGAAACACAATCGCAGCTATTCCATATCCAAGATCACCGGCTTTTGGAACATAGAATCTTCCTTTGGGTGCGTCAGACTCAGATATGGTAATGACTTTCAGATTGTTTCCATCATTACTGATACGACACCATGAAATCCCGCTTATGTCATCTCCCTTTCCAGACAATGAGTAATCTACCAGTAAGCCTTTGGATTTCTCATCGAATTTAATGACCGGTTTTTTCTTGAATTTAGGGGCTTTCCTAAGTTTTGGCTCGATTGTGATGCTATGGCGCCCCGCCAATCCATCTAAAGTAGAAACCGGAATCTCAACTTTCTTCTCGGCAGGAAGATCGTTTTCAGCCGTGAAAGTGAAGATATCATCATTACCGGCAGGATATCCTCCCCAAAGAAGGGGAGTCGAACGCACTGTAATGCTATCACCGTCGAATATGAATTTTGGAGCGTCGGATGTTATTCTCAACGCTACAGGAATCCCAGTCAGTTTTGAGTCAGTATTTGATGCTATGTCTGAAATCACTGAATTCATATCTTTAGGATCCCATCCGTCGATACCATTTAGGAGATTTGGAAGATTATAGTATCTCATTCCCTCATAGTCGACTACATATGCATTTCTCAGCTTTGATTCGGACAGTTGCGGTCCGAGGAAAAGTCTGTCGGCATCGATCACATATGGCTTTCCATTGAGCGTAACATTTTCTTGACGACATATGATGTCGGAAGCATCACGTGTCCATTTGATGTCGATAGGATTGTCGCAGAAGAAACGCGTGTCGATAACTGTGACTTGCCCCGGCATCTTGGTGAAATATTGTTCTCCGGATCCGAGACAAGTGATATCGCAGTTCAGGAATATCGCGCCTGTTTCAGCAGTAGAGTAGAATGGTTTGCTACTGAAGAAAGTGAATCGGCAGTCAAGGTATATGGCAGAGCCCGAAAGGGCATCATCCGTACACTCGAAATAGCAGTTGTCATAAAGGCTTCTGCGAGCTCCGACAAACGGGCACAGATTGAGCCTGCTGATAAAACGGCAATTTTGTGCAAACAACCTGTCTGTTCCGTCGCATATGCCGATTTGTGCCTGAACAATCGCATCCTTGCGTTTTTTGCGATTAAAAATTGAATTCCTTTTATATTCGAGATCGACATTGCAATAATTGCCAAAGGTGATATTTTGGGTGGTGAGGCTTATCCCTGAAAAACGGAACATAGTGAAGTTGCCGACAGCGCCTTGCGTCTGACCTCGATTGACTGCAAATATTACATCTTCAGGATTGCCCGACAGCCCGATGACAGAAAGGGAATCGCATTTGATTCGTATGGCATAAGGGGTTCCACCTTTATCAGAACGCACGGCAGGATCATCCGGATCATCGAGCCAATAGACAGAAGGAGCTACAAGTAGAGTGACGTTGCCGGCCATCTTGTTGATCTTTTCAAATGCTTCTTCCGGCTCTGCTATGGCATTTGGATATCCGAGTAAGCCTTCCCGATCGAGCACTATTGTATTGGGAGTGATCTCATAACTCATTCCTCCAAATTCTATATGATTGGCGGAATGAACGTTTGGTGACAATGCGAGCACAAGCAACGCAAATGTCAAAAGGTTTAGATATTGAAATGCGGATTTTAAGAATCGATTCATCATGTCTGGAACTGTCGTATTTTTGGGAAACACAATTCAAAGTTAGGAAAAAATATTTGAACTACCAAAATATGTTGGACATTGATGACTTTTTTACCAGGATCTTTCATTTATGATATCTTTCCGATGGTCACATCACGATGAGACCGCAGGGGGGTGGGGAGGAATGTGCTTTTGGAAGAGAGACGCTAAATGAAAGAGCCGTGCTTTTTTATGAGCTTATATCAAAAATTCAAATGATTTTATCAATGAAGTTGTTTCGACTTATTTACGAATATAAAAAATTTCAAAATAATCTGAAAATCAATTCTTTTTATTAAGCTTCCGCCATCTTTACGGCATCTTCCGCTTCATTCATCAGTCACGATGCCCGCATCG
>JAIDUH010000013.1 GCA_029060285.1 Muribaculaceae bacterium
CCCATAATATTATAAATCAATAAATTGAATACATTTAACAAATATACTGACTTATTGCGACATCTACGGCAACTCCTTGTCGCAACAATTTTTGTTGCCATTTTTGACTCTTGCAGCACAGGAATCGAGAGCACTCCGACAATTCGTATGAACAAAGAGGAGGTAAAGATGATGACAAAAAGTGCCGAACAAAAATTTGCCGAGAGTCTTCAAGGCACTCCCCTCGCCTCTTGGGAACGAGGGAAAAGATTTCTTGCAATGTCTGACCGCACCCTATATATTTTTGAGCCAACAGGAATGAACGCAGATCCAAACGGAGCTAACTTGATGGGCAAGATATTGACGTATGAAGGTCTGGATAGCCAACTTATGCCTGACCTAAAAGATGAATGCGTGATATTATTCTCTGATGGTACTACGACGTATCGCTACCGTACAAAAAAATCAACAACTGAGGCCAAGAAGGACATCGACAGCAGCCGGCTCCCACTGCTTTCTGATTTAGACCTCGTGGAAAGATGGAAAGAAAAATTAAATGGAACCACTCTTTGGACCAAAAGCAATCTCTGGTATGACAAGAATGGACTAAGACTTCCGGGATTAAAATTTGCCAAAGTGAAGATAACTGATGTATTGCCTACGACGGGAGATTTTCCAATGAATGTCAAGATCACCGGTAGTGATGGAGAAGATGCTTACCTGTATATGAACTACACGTCTGACAAACATGACAGCAGAAACTTTGCAGCTGAGTTTTATCTGGCAGATCCCAAAAAGAAATATCCTCATATCACAGACGAGAATTGGGCATTGATACAGAAAGGGACCGTTGGATTAGGAATGACAAAAGAGGAGTGCAAGCTTGCCATCGGAAATCCTGATGAAGTGAGATCGGGTCATGACAGATCTCAGACCATGGATATGTGGCAATATAATGACGGGACATTCTTGATGTTCCAAGATGGACTACTAACAAGATACAGACAATGACAATAGAATACGACAAAGACCTTACGGAGCTCACGACATTTAAAGTTCCGGCAAAAGCCGCTATCTACGCTGAATACGAAGATGAAAAAGATCTCCTTAAATTGAGCCGGACCCCGGAATTCATCGACAATGAGTATCTGCATATAGGAAGCGGATCAAACCTGCTGTTTCTGAATAAATTCAAAGGTATCGTGCTTCATTCCCGAATAAAAGGGATCTCCAAATATATAAAAGATAAGGAGACCGTCTTTGTCATGGCAGGAGCCGGAGAAAAATGGACCGACCTCGTTGAATGGTGCATTTCAAACGGTATAGCAGGGCTTGAAAACATGGCAGGTATACCGGGAGAAGTAGGGGCCTCAGCTGTACAGAATGTCGGGGCATACGGAGCAGAAGCAGGCGACTTTATCCATTCAGTCGTATGCTTTGATGTAATGTCGAGAAAGAAAGTGATTCTAAAGCATGATGAATGCAGGTTTAGTTACAGGGACTCAATTTTCAAGAAAAAGGCCAACGGTAGACTTATCGTGATGCAGGTCAGCTATAAACTGCGGCTTGGCACAAAAGCCCTCAATCTCAAGTATGCCCCCTTGAAAGAATTTGCAGATAAACTTGGCAGGACACCTTCCACACGGGAACTTGCAGAAGAAGTTGTCAGGCTGCGCGACAGCAAACTTCCAAATCCGGCGGAAATTGGGAGTGCAGGATCATTTTTTAAGAATCCGGAGCCCAATAAATATTTTTTTGAGCAGGAAATCGTGCCGAGAGGGAATGACATCCCGACATATCCCTCCGGAGAGGAAGGAAAAGTCAAGCTTTCGGGTGCTTGGCTCATAGACCATGCCGGTCTTAAAGGAACAAAAATTGGAGGCGCAGAAGTTTGGCCAAAGCAGCCCCTCGTGATAGCAAACACAGGAAATGCCACAGGTAAGGAAGTGGCTGAACTTGCCAAACATATCATAGACACTGTGAAAGTCAAATATGGAATTGAACTTCATCCTGAAGTCAACTATATAGACTCGTCCATAAAAGTCACGTTCTTTGGCACAGGCACATCGAAAGGGATTCCTGAGATCGGATGCACTTGCCACACATGCATGTCAACGGATCCTAAAGACAAGAGATTGAGAGCCTCGGTGCTTGTGGAGACCCACGGGATGAAAATACTGATCGATGCATCTCCCGACCTCCGCCAACAGGCACTTCGCCATGGACTCAGCCAAATAGATGCAGTGCTTCTCACACATCAACATTACGATCATGTAGGAGGAATAGATGACGTACGCCCTTTCTGTTTTGAAAGGGATCTCCCTATATACACAAATCACCAAACTGCGAAAGATCTACGCAACCGTGTTGATTACTGCTTCCGTGAGCATCCATATCCGGGCGTACCCAAATTGGACCTTCAAGAGATCGAATGCCAACCGTTTCTCATCAACGGTCTTAAAGTGACTCCTATAGAAGTGATGCATGGCAATCTGCCCATTTATGGGTATAGAATAGGAGACTTCGCATATGTCACTGATGCAAAGACAATAGCTGAAAGTGAAAAGGAGAAATTGCGCGATCTGGATGTACTTGTCCTTAACTGTCTTCGAACGCACACGCCCCACTTTGCTCATCTGATACTCCCGGAAGCCCTCGCCCTCATAGACGAGCTGAAACCGAAGCGATGCTATCTCACGCATGCATGCCATATGCTCGGTAGGCATGAAGAGGTGGCCAAACTCCTCCCTGCAGGGGTTGAGTATGCGTATGATGGGGAAGTTATAACGATTAACGATGAACGATGAACTATTAACGATAAACGATAAACGATTAACTATGAACTATTAACTATTAAATAGTAATTATAAATTATAAGTGAACAACTCAAAATCTTATACATCATGAACAACGGAAACTTTTCACTCAAGGTAAGACTCGCCATAATGAGTTTTCTTGAATTTGCCGTTTGGGGCGCCTATCTCACGTCATTGGGCAATTATCTCGGACGAGTGGGCCTTGCCAACGACATCAAATGGTTTTATGCCATCCAGGGCATAGTATCTATCTTTATGCCCGCTATCATAGGCATAGTAGCCGACAGATGGATCCATGCTCAGAGAATGCTCAGCATTTGCCATCTTATAGCAGGCATCTTCATGGGAGCAGCCGGCATCTACGGTATGATGGCAGGAGAAGCGGTCGAATTCCATACGATATTCTGGTTCTATGCCGTCTCCGTTGCCTTCTTCATGCCAACCATTGGCCTGAGCAACTCAGTAGCCTACTCTGCTTTGACTAAAGTAGGACTCGACACAGTCAAAGAGTTTCCGCCGATCAGAGTGTTTGGCACTGTGGGCTTCATTTGCGCAATGCTCTTTGTCAACTTCACCCAATACCAGACCAACTATTGCCAGTTGATCACCTCCGGCATATTAAGCGGAGCGTTGTGCATCTATGCATTGACACTTCCTGACTGCCCAACCAACAAGGCAGCGTCCAACTCCATTTCAGATATGCTTGGATTGAAAGCGTTTTCACTCTTCAAGCAGAAGAAGATGGCTACTTTCTTTATATTCTCGATGCTCCTTGGAGTCAGTCTTCAAATCACCAACGGATATGGCAATGTCTTCATCACATCTTTCAAGGATGTTGCGGAATTTGCAAACACGTGGGGCGCACAGAATGCCAATGCATTGATTTCATTGTCACAGATGTCAGAGACTTTATGCATTCTTCTGATACCGTTCTTCCTGAAACGCATAGGAATCAAGGGAATGATGCTGATGTCAATGTTTGCATGGGTAGGCAGGTTCGGGTTCTTCGGAATCGGTAATCCAGGAGACCTTGTATGGCTCTTTGTCTTGTCGATGATCGTATATGGCATAGCTTTTGACTTCTTCAATGTTTCCGGTTCGCTGTATGTTGACCAAGAGACCGACCCATCGATCAGAAGCTCCGCGCAAGGACTTTTCATGATCATGACCAATGGCCTGGGAGCAACGATAGGAACATTGAGTGCAGGAGCGATCCTCGAGAAATTTGTCTTCACTCAGCCGGCTGGCGTTGCACAGATCGACGGCTGGCATACAAGCTGGCTCATCTTTGCGGCATATGCATTCGTAGTAGGAGTGCTATTTGCCCTAATCTTCAAAGAGAACAGGAAAGAGAAAATCAGCAAGAGTGAGGCTGCTGACAAAAACGGTCTTGCTGCCGGAGGAATAATCGACGACAAAGACCAGATCTGATCATGATTCAGTTTTATGCTCCAGATATAGAGGCGACAGGGGTGCTCCCGGAGACAGAATCCGGGCACTGCTGCCGCGTACTCAGGAAGAAAGAAGGCGACAAGATTTTTGTCACTGACGGAAAAGGCCGAAGATTTGAATGCGAGATACTTGAAGCCCATCCGAAACACACGGCTGTAGAAATTCTTTCAACCGAAAAAATAAAGCCATGGTGGGGATTTAATCTTGAGCTATGTGTGGCGCCGTCAAAAAATGCCGACAGAATGGAATGGCTTGTAGAAAAAGCCGTAGAAATCGGGATTGACAAGATCATTCTGATGAAATGCATGAGGAGTGAAAGGAAGACGCTGCGCACAGACCGTCTTGAGAAAATTGCCATATCAGCAATGAATCAATCATTGAAAACCAACAAGCCTCAAATTACCGGACCTGTCGAGTTTAAGGAGATCGTCAACGATGGATTCATGGGATTCAAGTGTCTCGGATATTGTGATGACACCCATCCCCTGCTCAGTTTTGCAAATGAATATAAAGGAGGGGATGTAAGGATACTGATAGGTCCGGAAGGAGACTTCAGTCCGGAAGAAGTGAGCGCGGCTGCAGCGAACGGCTATGTGCCCGTAACATTTGGGGGCAGCCGCCTCCGCTTGGAGACAGCTGCCCTCTATGCCTGCGTCGCAGCCCACGTAGTGGGGGATGCGGAAAATATTTAAGACTTCTGATCGTTGATGATCATCGGAGTAGGCAAGCCGAATACGCTTTCTCCGGCAGGAAGCTGACGGCTCATGACGCCTTCGAGCACAGTAGCACGGCTCGATTCATTCTCGAATACAAACAGATTGAACTTAGTCAGCATAACAGCGACATGTTCGAATACTGCCGACTGAATGCCCTCGTAAGGAATCCAAGCTGAAGTGCTGGTGAAACAATATACCTGGAATGGGATACCGTTTTGAGTCTGCTGAAGCGTATTGACAAAGAGATCATCGACATGGGAGATATTGGGATTGCTCATCAACCACATCTTCATGTAGGCACGGAACATACCGAGGTTGGTATCGATGGTGCCATCGGCGAGACCTTCCGGATTGTTCACGCAATATTCCTTACCTGCAGCCTTTTGAGCCTGCTTTTTCTCAATCCAGTCTTTCATCAAAGGAATTTCTGAGATTTTAGAAATCAAATCAGGAGTAGCCTCCACTACACTTTCACTGTCGATGAGATACGTACGTGCAATGCGTCGGGTATTGCTTTCCTGCATCGGACGATAGGTAGTGAACGTACCGCTGATAAGATTATAAGGAGGCACGGAAGAAACAGTCTTATCCCAATTCTGTATTTTCACCTCGGTAAGAGAAACCTCAAGCACAGTACCATTCGCATTAGTGCCGTCGACGGCAATCCAGTCGCCTACATGTACCGAATCATTCTCCGATAGCTGTACGCCAGCCACCAGACCGAGTATCGAATCTTTGAAGATCAACATCAAAACGGATGCAAAGACACCTAAACCGGCGAGAAGAGTTCCAGGAGACTTGTCTACGATAATCGACACTGCCACAATTGCAAAAATTATCCAGATAAGGCCACATATAAGTTGCACAAGACCCTTAAGCGGGAGATGCTTTTTGTTTTCTCTTTTGTCTACATGATTCCAAATAATGAATGCAAGGATTGTCAGACATCGTGCCACAATGAATGCAAGGAAAATCCATGTGAAACGAGACAGCCAGCTGCTGAGACTTGAATGCTGCTGCATCGTGAACTGAATGAAGATAAGGAAGTAGAGAGCGGGTATGATCCTTGAAATTTTATGGAAGAAACCGGCAGTACGGAGATCTGCATAAATTGGGTTTTTCCATCTTTTTCCCACTTGATTGACAATAAAGAGGATTACCAATTGCGTGATGTAGCCTATACCCCAGGAAATGGCAAACACCAATATGGAATAAATCCAAAGTTCAAGGGTAGGATGGTGAGAAAGGCCGAACAGATTGAAAATCCAGTCGACAATGTTCATAATTAACCGAGCGACAGCATAAGTGCCTTCTTCAGTTCCGAGCATATTGACAGTCGGAAGCTTCTCCGACACATCTGAGGGAATAGAGCAAAGCAATGGGTAAATGTTCATAATGGAATTGTATTAGTGTTACAACAGAGAAACAAATCTTTAGTCAAACGGTTCAATATATTTCATAAGCAAATGCACACTGCAAAGTGTAGTGTGCAAAAACAGAAGAAAAGTGTTATAAATACACTTTTGTTTGTATAGCTATAAATCAATAACTTACATCAAAGTTAAAGATTTTTAACAGAATTTATATGAATTTTTTATGACATAATTAGGTTTGCGTGAAATAATTTTGTAACTTTGAGCATTGAAATTTAAAATTATCAAAGGAAAAGAATATACAGCATATATGGAACAGACACTTGTCATATTAAAACCCTCAGCAATAGAGCGTGGTCTCGTAGGAGAAATCCTCACACGCATCCAGAACAAAGGTCTTATCATCACCGGCATGAAGATGATGCAGCTTGATGAAAAGATACTCCGTGAGCATTATGCTCACCTTGTAGACAGACCTTTCTTCCCCTCTATTGTAGAATCAATGACTGCCTCTCCGGTGATCTGCATGGTTCTCAAGGGTGTTGATGCAGTGGAGGTGTTCCGTAAGATGACCGGTGTCACAAATGGCCGCAAGGCAGAACCGGGCACACTCCGCGGAGACTTCTGCATGAGCGGGCAAGCCAACATAGTGCATGCATCTGACAGTGTAGAGAATGCCAAGATTGAGATCAACAGATTCTTCAAGCCGGAAGAAGTGCTCGACTACACTCCAGCCAATGTGAAGTTCCTTTATGCTGACGACGAAATTAAATTGAGATAGAAAAATGAAGAAATTGAATACAATCCTTTGTTGCGCACTTCTTTCGATCGTACCGTTTGCCACAACAGCGCAAAAGAAAGGAGCATCTCATGCTGCAGCACACAAACAGCTTCTTGCCAATGCAGCATCTTCAAAGGATAAAATCAAGCTTATCGAACAGAACACATTCATAGATCTCCTTGACGACGATCTCGAGCCGGAGCTCGACATCTACACAGAAGGCTGGAATTCAAAAAGTGTTAATCCATTCAACGAGAAAGATGTTCCTGATACACAGGTGATCGATGTCAGAGGATTTTGCATGCCCCACAATGGCATACTCACTTCCCCTTATGGCTTTCGTAAACGTTTCGGCCGCATGCACAAGGGCGTAGACATAGGCATCAAGAGCAACGACACCATATATGCGGCATTTGATGGGAAAGTCCGCCTGACAGCATATGAAGGAAAAGGATATGGCAACTACATAATCCTCCGTCACCCCAATGGGCTTGAGACCGTATACGGACACCTTAACAAGCATCTTGTCAAGCCCGACGACGTAGTCCGCGCAGGCGATCCTATAGGACTTGGAGGAAGCACCGGCAGAAGCACTGGTCCCCACCTGCATTTTGAGACCCGATTCATGGGCTATGCCATCAATCCATCGGCAATCTTCGACTTTGCCAACCATACCACCCACACTGACGAATATACTTTCTCCAAGACAACTTACACCAAACCACGTAACTTTGCCCCCAACAAGAGCAAACGCGAGTTAGCCTCCGATGATGCCAACACTTATAAATCAGGCAACAATAAGCTTGCTTCTTATGTAGTGAAAAAAGGCGACACAATCAATAAGATTGCAAGGGCTCACGGTATGTCGGCAACTTCACTTAGAAAGTTGAATGGATTGGAGACTTCCGATGCCATCAAGATCGGACAGGAACTCAGACTTAAATGATATATAAATAAGGAATAAACAAAATCAAGAGCGCAGCCTGAAAATGGGCTGCGCTCTTGATTTTGTTGTGATTTTATTAAATAAAGATTACACGTAAACCATAAGCAAGGATAGTATGTTTTAATGACAAAGAACAAAGACTGAAACCTTAACTAAAAATGATTTAACTATGAAAACATTATCTATCATCTGCTACTCTATAGGTTGTATCCTCCTAATGATCTCCTGCTTCACTGTAAGCATATCATTGACCTGGTGGCTCGGAGGAATAGCTGTCGCATTCCTGATCGGAGGTTGTATATTCCAATTCAACGTTGTCAAAGAGGCACAGCACCACAACCATTATCTTTGATTATCAAATACGTCATTGAAGAGACAAGTTGGCCCGATGCAATGTATCGGGCTTTCCTATGTCTATAATCTCCAAATTATCTTGGCGGACTCCTGTAATTCTCAATCCTGAAATGCCGGAAAGAAAAAGATCCATGATAGGGAAAGCATCCTTAAAACCATTTTCCTTCATTATGTCAAATACGCCGGGAGACATCACATAGATGCCACTGAATGCGAGCACATGATCGCCCGGCAATATTTCGAGTGATGCGGGGCGCATCTGTCCCGTCGTTAGATTGACCCAACCTTTTAATGAATAATTTCTGTCAAACACGAGTTTTCTGTCTGTCTTACGGTCAGAGACAAGAAGAGTGACGTGGGATGCTGAATCTTCATGCGTCTTATATAAAGCTTCAAGATCAGCATTTGACAAGATATCTACATTGTGAACAAGGAAAGGACGAGAATCTCCGGCAAGGTATTTCTCTGCATGCAGTATTCCTCCACCCGTATCAAGCAATTTATCTGACTCATCAGATACCGACACATTATTAATCGGGAGATCATGTCCGTCAAGGAAATCTATTATCTGGTCAGCGAAATGATGCACATTGACAGTCACTTCATCGAAGCCTTGAGCGGAGAGACGGTCGATGACTCTCCTAAGCATAGGTATTCCTCCCACCGGCACGAGAGCCTTGGGATGTCTTTCGGTCCAGGGTTTGAGCCTTGTGCCAAGCCCCGCGCATAAAATCATTGTTTTCATACTCAGTCATAATGCATAATTAACTACGTTCAAGCTGAAGCAAGTCATAATGCTTAATGCATAATTGTTAGTCTCAGAAATGCAGGTGCAGAGATGCAACACCTGCGCTTAGAAATTTCGATCAGCGTTATAGATTGGGATGTTCACGATGGATAAGTCGGACTTCAACTTCCGGGAAAAGTTCACGTACATGAACGGCAGTCTGCTCAGCACTATAGACCGAACGGTGTTGGCCTCCGGTGCAGCCGAAACTGATCTGAAGATGCGAAAAACCACGTGAAAGGTATCTCTCAATGGCAGGATCAGTCAAAGACCAAACACCTCTCAGGAAAGGCATGATCTCCCCTCTCCTTTCAAGAAAATCTATGACCGGCCTGTCTTTACCGGTAAGCTGCTTGTATTCCTTATATCTACCCGGATTATGAAGAGCCCGGCAGTCGAACACGAATCCCCCACCATTTCCACTAAGATCTTTCGGATAACCTTTTTTATAGGAAAAAGATGAAATCTCCACCACCATTCCACATGATTTTTCCGCTACGAACATCGGATCCTCAACCAATGCTTCAGACACTTTTTTCAATTCCGGATAGTCGTCGAGCACACCCTTGCACAAAAGATCTTTCAGATTGGAAAGAGCTCCCGGTATCGAAAGCAAAAAATGTGACTTATTTTGCACGAGACCTCTAAAGCCGTAAGCGCCGAGAACCTGAAGGGTGCGGAAAAGCACCATATCATTTATGGGAGAAAGCATGGCAGCTTTTTTCGAGCAGTCGCCATCACAATAACAGTCGCAATAGAAATCGAGCATCGAATTCCGGAAATCATCAGAAAAGCCCGCTCTTGCTTGCCAAAGAAAAGAAACAGCATCATATAAGGCAGGACCTTTTCTTCCCCCTTGAAAATCTATGAACACCGGCCCGGCTTGCGTAATCATGACGTTTCGGCTCTGACAGTCCCGCATCATAAAACCGCAAAAATCATCCGGAATCCCTACGAGCCTTTCAGTCAATTTTTCAAAATCATTTTCAAGAAGATCTTCGTCGAAAATCACATTCCGTGCCTTTATATATTCATATTTGAAATAGTTTAGGTCCCACATTGCCTGACGTCGGGAAAAAGCCTTATTGAAACAGTGAGATTTCCATAAATATTCAGGAGTCTTCTGAAGGGCAGTCAGTCTTAAGAGAGTATCCTTCACGAGATCAGCCACATTGGGGGCGGACAAACAAGAGAAAAGGGACACATCTCCTAAATCTTCCTGCAGATAGCAATGGTAATCAGGAGAAACTGCTAAAATCTCCGGCACAGGAATGCCATACTTAAAGAAGCTTTCAGCCAGCTCCACAAAAGTTTTTCCTTCCATGGCATCGGGCACGAACGTGCCGATGCAAGACACGTCTTCCGCCGACATCCGGAAATACGAACGGTCGGAACCGCTTCCGGATATCGGAGACATTATCATATCCTTAATATTATAATAATTCCAGAATAAATCTTTAAGAGAAGTCTCAGCTTCCAAAATATTCGGATCAGTCATCATCAGAATAAATTTTCTTAATTTTTTTGCAAAAAAATGATAAGTATACAATCGCGAACACAAAATTAATCAAAAATAGAAGATTTTTCATAAAAAGATTTGGAATAATTAATGAAATTTCTTAATTTTGTGTGATAATCCTCACCAGGCGACAAATCACAAAGATGAAATCGCATTTAGATGCACGAAATAATAAAAAGGAAAAAGAAACACATAAATTAACTCGTAATTTAGACATGGCAACAATCGACAATTACAATTTCGCCGGAAAGAAGGCGATAGTACGAGTAGACTTCAACGTGCCCCTCAATGAAGACGGCACAATCGCTGATGATACCCGTATTCGTGGAGCCCTTCCAACACTGAAGAAGATTCTTGCAGATGGAGGATCGCTCATTCTCATGAGCCATATGGGCAAGCCAAAGGGCAAAGTCAATGAAAAGCTCAGCCTTTCTCAGATACGTGATGCAGTAGCAAAGGCACTTGGAGCAGAAGTCAAGTTCGCTCCTGACTGCGCAAAGGCTCAGGAGGCTGCTAAAGATCTCAAGCCGGGAGAAGTTCTTCTTCTTGAGAATCTCCGTTTCTATCCTGAAGAGGAAGGAAAGCCCGTAGGCATAGACAAAAATGATCCGGCATACGAGGATGCCAAGAAAGAAATGAAGAAGAGCCAGAAAGAATTTGCTCAGACCCTTGCAAGCTATGCAGACGTATACGTCAACGACGCATTCGGCACAGCACACCGCAAACATGCTTCCACAGCGGTCATTGCAGATTACTTTGATGCCAACGACAAGATGCTCGGCTACCTTATGGAAAAAGAGGTGCAGGCTGTCGACAATATCCTGAAGGACATCAAGCGTCCGTTTACTGCAATCATGGGCGGTTCGAAGGTATCCACCAAGATCGGCATCATCGAAAACCTCATGGACAAGGTAGACAACCTTATCCTCTGTGGCGGCATGACCTACACATTTGCAAAGGCACAGGGCGGCAATGTCGGCAACTCCATCTGCGAGAACGACAAACTTGACCTTGCCCTCGACATAATGAAGAAGGCAAAGGAGAAGGGCGTGAACCTCGTACTTGGCACAGACTGCGTAGCAGCTGACGCATTCAGCAATGATGCAAACACCCAGATTTGCTCCGTAATGGACATTCCCGAAGGATGGGAAGGTCTTGATGCGGGTCCTGACAGCATCGCAGCCTTCCGCGAGGCAATACTTCCTGCAAAGACAATCCTCTGGAACGGTCCTGCCGGAGTGTTTGAGATCGAGAAATTCACCACGGGCAGCCGTGCCATTGCAGAAGCAATCGTAGAGGCAACCGACAACGGAGCATTCTCGCTCGTAGGCGGAGGCGACTCTGTGGCATGTGTCAACAAGTTTGGCCTTGCAGATTCCGTAAGCTACGTGTCTACAGGTGGCGGAGCACTTCTTGAAGCCATCGAAGGAAAAGTTCTTCCGGGCATAGCAGCCATCAAAGGGGAATAATCATAGTCCGGGGTGGCAAACGCCACTCCGGACCAACATACTCAAAAAAGCACCTTAAATATCAAAATACAAATAAAAACTCAGCATCAGGCTCTAACTTTGACAAAATCATAAAATTTCGATTTATAGAGGATTAGCTTGGGAATATGCTGAAAAGCATAAAAAATCTATCTAAAAAGCCATAATTTTTTTTCGATTTAGATTTGATTATTTTGATATTTTTGGTAATTTTGCATTGTTAAGTCAATTTTTTGACAAAACCATAAGAAACCAGTTTACTAACATCTTTAATTAATAACAACCCAAACTAATTACATCTATGGCATCTAACGATCCCAAGACTCAGTCAGCAG
>JAIDUH010000130.1 GCA_029060285.1 Muribaculaceae bacterium
TTTTGGGAGTGTGTGTGCATACTCCGGATGATACTGTGGAAGGAAACGCTGTTTGGATTTGGAAAGGATTTGGCGACCGGGATATCAAGATGATGCCAGCCAAAGGGGAACCAGTGTCATTGCCTGAAGGATTGGATATAGCGAATTGGGTAATGTTTGACGGATACATGAACAATTTTGTTCAGGTAGCGATCGATGGGGAAGACTTCTATGTCAATGGAGTAGACCGTTCGCTTCCGGATGCCTGGATAAAAGGAAAGATAGGCGATGGCAAGGTGACGTTCCCTTCTGGTCAGTATCTTGGCGCGGACATGGAGATATTCTATTACAGCTATTTCTGCGGCGCGGAATTCTCTGAAGAAGAGAATGAAGATGGGGAAATGATTCAAGTGGCCAGCTACGCAGACAGCGCAATCTTTGACTATGATGCTGAATTAGGAAAGCTGACATTGGAGAGAGGGTATATCATCAACTCTACACCAAAAGAGCTGTTTGCTCTTTATTTCTATGATGATGTATCGATTGCTTTACAGCATCGGAATCCTGAGACTGCTCCTAAGGCTCCTTATGGACTTGAGTTTTATTCTGACTATTATGGAGATTCTGTATGGTTTATGCTTCCCAATACCGATGAAGACGGTAACATTCTTTTTGTAGATAATCTTTATTATGAAGTGTATGTCAACGGGGAGCTCCAATATTTCGATATAACTGATGAGGATTGGAATGTGGAAAACACTTACAGGGTGCCATATCTATACGATGACTGGAATGATTTCTGGGTAGACACTGACAATCCGGAAGATCACACAGTGTATCTATATTATGATGGAGAAGTGACCAGCGTCGGCATCCGCAGCATTTATGTCAATGAAAATGGCGAAGACGTCTACAGCAAGATGGCGTATTGGGGCGAGCCCGACTCTGTATCTGAGATTGAAAGGACTCCGGCCACTGTCAAATGGTATGATCTTCAAGGCCGTCCGGTCAATGAGCATGCCGAAGGCGTGGCTGTGAAAGTGACCACTTATAAAGATGGCACAGTGGTCCGCAGCAAAGTGATCTGCAAAAAGTAAGAAAGAGACATGATTACAGGATGGCGTTTGCAGGTATTGCAAACGCCATTTCCTTATGCTTTTTATGTGTCTCAATGTTGCATTTTTATGAGATTTGTTACATTTTTGTGAAGAGTGAACAATGTGGAGAGTCAAGACATTTTAAGGATAAAGAAACTATTAAACACACACACAATCCGCTTGATACTATGAAAAAATTATTTTTAATTCTTGCAGTCATATTCGGAGTAGTTTCAGTCTCCGCAAAAAACAATTACTCACGTGATGTCAATATCCTTCCGGCAGAGGCCCAGACAATCTTGAAAGACAATTTCAAGTCGCGGGTAAGTCATATAAAGATAGGGAAAGATTTTGGCTATATCAGAGAATATGATGTGGTCATGACCGACGGATCTGAAATTTCATTCGACAAGCATGGAAACTGGAAAGAGGTGGAGGTGGCACCGACATCATCAGTCCCTTCAGATTTGATTCCCAATCCAATAATGACATTTGTAAAAGAAAACCAGGGGAAGGCAAAAGTGACAAGCATAGAGAAGAAAAACTATGGATATGAAGTAGAACTTTCAAACGGAAAGGATGTGAGATTTACAGAAAAAGGAAAATTTATCAGATATGACGATTGAATTATTCTTTGAGCATATCTTCACTCAACATTCAGAAGCATACTAAAAGTCCCGCTCACATTTTTGTGACAGCGGGACTTTTAAGTTTAATGGAATCGCTAAGCATGAGAGATCAACCCTTAGCAACAGCTTCCTTGAATACGGGAGCGGGCTTGAAAGCCGGGATGTTGTGAGCCGGGATGATGACAGCTGTATTCTTTGTGATGTTGCGAGCTGTCTTTTCAGCTCTTTCCTTGATGATGAAAGAACCGAAGCCACGAAGGTAGACGTTTTCACCGTGAGCGAGGCTATCCTTGACAACGTTCATGAACTGTTCGATGACTTCTATTGTGGTCGATTTGTCGATACCAGTCTTCTTTGCAATTTCGTTTGCGATTTCTGCTTTTGTCATATCTCTTAAGATGTATTTTAAGATGTATTTTGTTTTCAGATTGCAAAATTAGTGAAAAAATTCAGTCTATCAAATATTGGGTTATATATTTTTCCGAGAAATGGCGTTTTTTTGCTGAAAAACGTGGAATTTTAGGATTGTCAGATAAAAATCAGAAGTAACAGAGCCAATAAATGTCGCATAGTCCATGACATAATTGGGGCAAAATCATGACCTGAGAAATGAAAAAGACATCCGGGACAGTTTTATAAAAACAGAATAAAATGATAGATAAATTAGGAAATATGTAGAATTTAGTGTAATTTTGCAAAAGTATTGAGAACTCCACTTTTGTAGAGCACAAAAAAAGGTTTCGATGGGTAAAATTTTTTCAATGGAAAGAAAATAATTAAAATAATAAAAGAAATGGCTAACACTCTTTTTGACAAGATTTGGGATCGTCATGTGGTGCAGCATGTGGCAGATGGTCCGGAGCAACTTTACATAGACAGACTGTATTGCCATGAAGTGACGAGTCCTCAAGCCTTTGAGGGCATGCGCAAGCGTGGCATCAAGTGTTTCCGACCGGGCAACATTTTCTGTATGCCTGACCATAACACCCCTACGCATGACCAGGATAAGCCTATAGAAGATCCGGTCAGCAAGACCCAAGTGGATACCCTTGCACAAAATGCGAAGGATTTTGGACTTGAACATTTCGGAATGATGAACCCGAAGAATGGTATCATCCATGTAGTAGGACCGGAGCGTGGCCTGTCACTTCCTGGAATGACAATAGTATGCGGCGACTCCCATACATCCACTCATGGGGCTATGGGAGCAGTGGCGTTTGGCATCGGCACCTCTGAGGTTGAGATGGTGCTTGCATCCCAGTGTATCCTTCAGCAGAAGCCCAAATCGATGAGGATAAACATTGAGGGGAAGCTTGGCAAAGATGTGACGGCAAAAGACGTAGCCCTTTATCTTATGTCGAAACTCACCACATCGGGAGCCACCGGATATTTCGTGGAATATGCGGGGGAGGCAGTGCGCAACCTCTCGATGGAGGGGCGGCTCACACTCTGCAACCTTTCAATAGAGATGGGTGCAAGGGGAGGATTCATAGCCCCTGACGAAGTGACTTTCGAGTATATAAAGGGTCGAGAATATGCTCCTAAGGGAGAAGATTGGGAGAAAGCGATCGAATATTGGAAGACTCTTAAGAGCGGAGATGATGCCGTCTTTGACAAGGAGCTGACATTCAATGCAGAGGATATAGAGCCGTTTGTCACATACGGCACCAATCCCGGAATGGGAATTGGAATCACACAGAGGATTCCGACGCTTGACACTGTCGCTGAAGCAGGAAAAGCTTCTTATCTAAAGAGTCTTGACTATATGGGATTTAAGCCCGGGCAGAAACTTTTGGGCACTCCGGTGGATTATGTATTCCTTGGAGCATGCACCAACGGAAGGATTGAAGATTTCCGGGCATTTGCATCTATCGCCAAAGGGAGGAAGAAAGCCGAAAATGTCACGGCGTGGCTCGTACCCGGAAGCTGGATGGTCTATGACCAGATTAAAGAGGAAGGACTCGACAAAGTGCTTGAAGAGGCGGGCTTCGAGATCCGTCAGCCGGGTTGCTCAGCTTGCCTTGCAATGAACGATGATAAGATTCCTGCCGGAAAACTTGCGGTGTCGACTTCCAACCGAAATTTTGAGGGTCGGCAGGGACCGGGAGCACGCACTGTGCTTGCAAGTCCTCTCGTGGCAGCGGCAGCCGCCGTAACCGGAGTTATCACAGATCCCCGAACCCTTTAACTACAAAATGAAATGAAACAGAAATTCGATATCATAACGAGCACTTGTGTGCCACTTCCATTAGAAAATGTCGATACAGATCAGATAATCCCTGCGCGTTTCCTTAAAGCCACTACCCGCGAGGAAAGCTTTTTCGGAGAAAATCTTTTTCGCGACTGGCGCTACAATCCAGATGGATCAATCAACGAGGATTTTGTGCTGAATGACCCTAAATACGGCGGTGAGATACTCGTGGCAGGAAAGAACTTCGGCAGCGGGTCAAGCCGTGAGCATGCAGCTTGGGCTATTGCAGGATATGGCTTCAGAGTTGTGATAAGCAGTTTTTTTGCCGACATACACAAAAACAATGAACTCAATAATTTCGTGCTCCCGGTAGTGGTCAGCGAATCATTTTTGGCAAATCTTTTTGATTCGATTGAGAAAGACCCTAAGACTGAGGTGGAAGTGGATCTGCCAAATCAGACAGTGACCAACAAAGCAACCGGCGAGAGCGAGAAGTTTGAGATCAACGGCTATAAGAAATATTGCCTGATGAACGCTCTCGATGACATTGATTTCCTTCTTGAGAATAAGGCTAAGACAGAGGCTTGGGAGGAGTCGGCAAAGGCGTGACTTCTCCTACTGCGAATCAAGGACTGAACGGACATTCCGTGAGTGTCGAGATTATGGACACCACGCTCCGCGATGGCGAGCAGACATCAGGAGTGAGTTTTGTGCCTCATGAGAAGCTGATGGTGGCTCGTGCCCTGCTTAATGACCTGAATGTAGACCGGATTGAAGTGGCATCCGCGAGGGTGTCGGAAGGAGAAAAAGATGCCGTCACAAGAATTTGCAAGTGGGCACGACAGTCAGGTTTCCTTCATCGGATAGAGGTGTTGGGCTTTGTAGATGACGGGACTTCGCTCAAATGGATCGACGATTGCGGATGCGTCAATATCAACCTGCTTTGCAAGGGATCGGAAAAACATTGCCGCAACCAGTTGAAGAAAACACCCGAAGAGCATTTCGAAGATATACGTAGAAACATCCGTATGGCTCAGGATATGGGCATCAGCGTGAACGTATATCTCGAGGATTGGAGCAACGGCATCAAGAACTCACCGGATTATGTGTTTGCGATGATGGATGCTCTTAAAGACTGCGGAATCAAGCGCTTTATGCTTCCTGACACTCTCGGCATCCTCAATCCGTTGGAACTCTTGCTCTTCATGCGAAAGATGGTGAAGCTTTACCCCGGAGTGCATTTTGATTTCCATGCCCACAACGACTATGACCTTGCCATATCAAATGTCTTGGCTGCAGTGCTGGGGGGATGCAAGGGGATTCATACCTCAGTCAACGGTCTTGGAGAAAGGGCGGGCAATGCTCCGCTTGCAAGCGTGCAGGCAATTCTGAAAGATCAGTTTAATGCGCACACCAACATCAAGGAGGAACGTCTCAACGATGTAAGCAGGATGGTGGAGAATTATTCCGGTATAGCCATCCCGCCAAACCGTCCGATCACTGGCGACAGTGTCTTTACCCAGGTGGCAGGCGTGCATGCTGATGGCGACAACAAGGCAAACCTTTATTGCAACGATTTGCTGCCTGAGCGCTTTGGCAGAAAACGTGAGTATGCCCTTGGCAAGAATAGCGGAAAAGCCAACATCCTTAAGAATCTGGAGGAACTTGGCCTTGAACTCACATCAGAGCAGACACGGAGAGTGACGGAGCGTATCATCGAGCTTGGCGACAAGAAAGAGGTGGTCACTCAAGAAGATCTTCCATACATAGTGTCGGATGTGCTTAACAGTGTGTCGCAGGCAGAGCATGTGAAACTGCTGAGCTATATGGTGAGCACTGCATATGGGTTGAAACCTATGGCTGCGTTGAAAATTGAGATAAACGGAGAGACACATGAGGTCAATGCATCGGGCAACGGACAGTTTGATGCGTTTATG
Source organism: Muribaculaceae bacterium (assembly GCA_029060285.1). Lineage (GTDB taxonomy): Bacteria > Bacteroidota > Bacteroidia > Bacteroidales > Muribaculaceae > Lepagella. The sequence continues at coordinate 5,834 of JAIDUH010000130.1, forward strand.
AAAGCGCTCAAGCAATTGTATAAGGATAAGCTTGACAGGCGTTTCCCTCATCTTGCGAATTATGCTGTCTCAATTCCACCCGGAGGACGCACAGATGCACTTGTGCAGACTGTCATCACCTGGGAATGGAACGACAGGATATATCGCACACGTGGCCTTGATGCCGACCAGACAGAAGCGGCAATCAAGGCTACCATAAAAATGCTTAATCTAATGGAAGAAAAAATGGGAGGGTCGTAGAGACTCACCCATTTTTTTACTTAACTTACGCTTCCGAAAGTTGAATTTATTATTTCAGGTGCTCCGTAGCTTTGTAAGCGCCGAGACTTCCGTATTGAGCAGCGGCTTTGGCGTAGCGGGCAGCCTTGGCTGCATCTGCCTTTGTTCCCTTTCCGTTCTTATACATATATGCGAGTCTGGAATTGACAAGCGCAAGAACTGTATTGGGTAGTTTGCCGTCGCGAGCTATAGGTTCATAGTAGCGAAGCGCCTGTGCGTAATTCTGATTCAGGTAATCACCGTTGAAGTTCATGCTCCCGAGGTAGAAGCGAGCCCAATCGTCACCTTTTTCTGCGGCAGCCTCCTTTGCTTTAAGACCTTTGAGGAAGCCATCCTTGTAGACGGGTTCATTCTTCATATTCTGCATGCTGTTGACGGTTGAGATCCAGTATAGTGCGAGTTCACCGTCTTCTGCGGCTTCTCCTTCGCCGAAGCTTTCTCCATTGAGAGTGCGTCCAAGAGTGGCACGGGCAGTGTCGTCGCCGAGGTCGCCTGCAATATATAGCCAGAAGAATGCTTCCGGATAGTCGATCGGGCCGCCCCCGCTTGCGCGGAGATTATGACCATATAGGCTTGCTCCTCTTGGATAACCCTGGAGAGCGCTCTTGTGGAAATATTCCCTTGCCTTGGGGATATCCGTCTTAACACCCTTGCCTTGGAGATACATGGCGCCCAGGGCAGTGTTTCCAATTCCTAAGTCAAGGGGATTACATTTATCAAAGAATAACTTGGCTTTCTTGAAATCGTTATGGTTGTAGTAATACACTCCAAGGTAAGCGTTGGCGTCGTTGTAGCCTGCGTTAGCGGCTGCCTGAAGAAGCTTAACTCCTTCTGCCGCTTTACTGCTTAACTGGGGCGTCAGGGCATAGAGGGCTCCGAGTTCTGTGACGCTGTGTAGATTGTTTTCGGAAACGACTGTCTTTAAAAGCTTTTCAGAGACTTCGGGACTGCCCGTCTTATGATAGATAGCAAGGCTCACTACACTATCGGTAGATATTTTGCCATTAGAATAGAGACCTGTCACTGACCTTACGATTGAGTCTTGCTTCTGTTGACTCATTTTGTAAGGTTGCGTCTTTTTTACTGTCTGGCTTGTCTTTGCCTGATTGCGCAAGAGGGTCATGAGGCTTTCCTTGATGTCGGCATTGGCTGACATAGCAGCGAAGATTAGGCTGAGAAGGATGAGTGTCTTTTTCATAGTTTAGTGGAATTAAGGGTAAGTGTTTTATGCTTAACAAGCATCCGGCTAAAATTGTTCGATCAATAATATGGCAAACTCATTCATTGCAATTGGGGCATATCCCTTTGAACATGAGATTTACCGATTTGACTTTATATTTTTCGGGCATGGCTATGCTTGGCAAGTCAATTTCTTTAAGACATTCCACAACCCCACATTTTTCACAGTAGAAATGTGCATGTTGATCCGACACCGAGTGATGGTCCATGCCATGGCAAAGCTCATACTTCAAGGAGCGGCTGCCATCTTCAATTACATGGATGATATCTTTGTCTGAAAAAAGTTCGAGCACCCTGAAAATACTTGCCTTGTCCATTGGATGTAAAGAAATCTCTAAATCAGCAAGGTTTATAGGATGAGAACTTTTAGCCAGCTCTTTTAAAACAAGTATCCTGTTGGCTGTAGGTTTGACACCTTTGCTTGTCAAGATATTTTCAATTTCATTGTTTTTCATTTCTTTTTTTTGCAAAGGTATATAAAAATCCTGAATTTTATGCACAGGCAGGATAAAAATCAGGGCTTTGCCGGCTCAAATCCGGTTTGTCAGGGCAAACCACCTGAATTGCGATAAACTTTGAGATACAATTAATCTACAAATAAAAAAATAAACAAATGGATACAATTAAAATTCATGTTTTGCATTGCGGATGGATACGGCATGGAGCCGCAGGATGAGTCCCGAAGGTGTGGAGGATAAGTGAGCTCATATTCGGGAACTCGGTTATTTCTTATATCGGATCAATCAGGGATATACACCGAATAGTCAGACTGTAGAATTTCGACAATATTGTCCGTTATAAAAAACGGTGGTGGAAAGACATTCCTCTGACACTGTTTGCATTCAACGGAAAGGAAGGTCCGTTCGCCCGCAGCTTTGACCTTTTTGGAGATGGATCTATCCAACTTATCAATATTCCCGGACATTGCGCAGGACTGAGTGCTGTTGTCAAGCCACATATTATTGAACTCCCTTTGTAATTTTCGGAATAGTTGATTAGAGCCGACTTGAATCAACTTAAATCCGAACTTGCCGCCCTCGACCGCAAGATTACGGCTGAACTTTTAATTATTCATCTTCAGCTGGAACTGTTCGATCATATCCTAAACATTAAAAGGACAGGCGCAACTTCTATTTGAGATTTCGCCTGTCTTTTTTATCTTTTGGCAGTCTTTTTGCCGTCTATTATGTAAATGCCCTTATCGGCTTCTTCAACTTTTCGTCTATCTAAAGTATAGATACCTTGTAGCTTTTTGGGGCTATCTGACAAAATTTCTGTAATAGCAGAATTTTGTGAGGTAGGAAACATAAATGGAAATGCGTTATAACAAAACTCCCAAACAGAATTAAAGTCATGCTGTCCATCCTGCCGTTGATGGTATGAGAAATTGGATGAGTTGAATGTTTCAGGTACTGCCATCATTGCCATAGCTTGATAATAATGGCGTGGAAATTACTGATGCCGAGAATAGGGCAAATAAAATCAGTTTGCAACCCGACATATAATAAAGATGATTTGATTATTTTCTTCCTACAAGAGTTTTGACTCCATTAACGATATAGAATCCCGGCGAAAGAGCGTCAATACTCTCTGAATTATTCAGCACTTTAACGCCATTTATGTCATAAACATTATATTTTTTCACACCATCAGTGACAACATCTTCGATCGCTGCTGCATTAGTGATGTCAATCAGGTCATAAGCAAGTGAGCCTAATCCGATTTCAGCTGCATAATCTACGATATGGGCACCATGTCTGCCGTTAATACGCTGTACAAGGGGAGCACTGTTATCACCTGTTGTTGACTGATGATTGAATATAAGGTCAAGACAAGCCTTGTCAAGAGCAACCGGATCGAGGGATGCAAGAATTCCTATGTCCTTCATTTGGGGAGCAGAGGGATGACCATCACAATCACAGTCAACCGAGAGATTATTCATCACGTTGATATAAATTGCGTTCCCCTTGAAATAGTTGTGGACAGCCTGAGCAGCGGCCGCCATTGATTCAAGGAAGCCATCCTGTCCATGAGGCTGCTGGAATACATGGCGAGGTTCGCTATATACACCGGCAGTATGAATAAGGGTCTTACCCTCCGGTGTTGCAATACCGATACTCTGGTTTTTCAGTACACCCCCGAAACCGCCCATTGCGTGACCTTTGAAGTGGGCAAGATTGATTAGGAAGTCATAGTTTGCAAGATGACTACCCACACGGTCGTACTGGAGATATTTAGTATCTGAAACAGGAATATCAATATAACCTTCCTCATCCATAATGTCAACGGTGGCGATGTCTCCATAGCCTCGTTCCTCAATGGCACGACGGTGGTTGGCCGTATTTGAACGATTGCCACCGTATGCTGTGTTACACTCTACGAGCGTTCCTTTCACGTCTTTAACCAACTGACCGATCAATTCCGGGCGCAGATGGTTTGACTGTGAGGACTCTCCGGTACTGATTTTTACAGCTACCTTACCCGTTGCCTCCTTTCCGAGTGCATTGTATATCTTTACAAGACTCTCAGGACTGATGTCAGAGGTGAAATATACTTTAGACTTTTCAGTCTCCGTGTTTGTTTGTGCGTGTGCTGCGGAGACGAACGTCAGACCTACAGCAAATAGAGTGAGTATTTTTTTTCTCATTGTGTTTAGAGGGTTTATATTCAAGTTGCAAAGTTAGCGTGGATTCAACGAAAAGTAAGTACCATTTTTTCCGTAAAAACTTCAAAAAACGGAGTTTGTTGGTGTTTCAGGCTTGTAGATATAGCTCATATTACCCTCCTAAGTCCATTTTGGGAGATTTTGGAATGTATTACGGAAATAATTATACACCTTTTATCTCTAACAAGTGTTAATTTTGTAAACTAATAAAAGTATTCATTATGAAGCGGCTCATCACACCTCTGATAATTAGCTCATTCATAGTTTGCACGACTTTAGCAGGATGGGCTAATGATGTTATTGTAAATGGTATTGTTAAAAACCATGCTAATAAGAAAAAACTACCCAGTGTTAGCCTGACTGTTCCCGGCACCAATATAGGAACTGTAAGCAATGCCGACGGGACTTTCACATTGAAAATCCCTGATAGCATATCAGCCAATGGAGTCAATGCGGAACTCTTGGGATTTAAGAGTTGCTTTATTTCAGGAGAGATAATAAAGGATAACCCAGGAAACACGTTGGCAATATGGCTCGAACCATCGGGTAGAATGCTTGATGAGGTAATTGTCTATGGAGCAGATCCAAGAACTCTGATAGAAACTGCAATCAAGAAAATTCCACAGAATTATTCTTCCGAAAGAAATCTGTTCTCATCATTCTATCGTGAAACCATACAAAAAGGTAAACGATATATCGGTGTATCCGAAGCTATAGTCAGTGTGATGAAAAGCCCTTATAAAACCAGATTAACCACAGGCGATAGGGTACAGATTGAAAAGGGAAGAAGACTTGTGAGTCAGAAAAGTTCAGACACTCTTTCTGTAAAGGTAATTGGCGGACCTACCATCCCCGTAGTCCTTGATATGGTAAAGAACAAGGATTTGCTGTTCAGTCTTGAAGAGTTAGATTTCTATGATTTCAAAATGGAGCCAATGACTTCAATTGATGATCGGCAGCAGTTTGTAGTAAGTTTTAAGCCTAAAGTAAAAGTAGATTATCCTTTATATAAGGGTAAAGTTTATATCGACCGCGAGACAAGTGCGTTTTCCAAAGCCGAGTTTGCCTTGGATTTATCGGATAAGGATAAAGCAATCCGCTCTATATTACATAAAAAGCCAAGAGGTCTGAGATTTAATCCGCAGGAAGTGGATTTTGTAGTAAGCTATAAATATCAGGACGGCTTATCTTATCTAAATTATATAAGCGCAAAAACTCGATTTAAGTGTGACTGGAAAAGAAGATTGTTTTCAGCCGGATACACAGTGTATTCAGAACTGGTTATGGTAGATAGGGATGACAGACCTACTGCATCAATATCCCGAAAGGATGCTTTCGGTCAAAAAGACGTATTCTATGATGTGGTTGATAATTTCAGTGACCCTGATTTTTGGAAAGACTATAATATCATAGAACCGACTGAATCACTTGAAAAAGCTGTCTTAAAATTGAGAAACTGATTATTATGAGCTGAAAAGCCTTACCTAAAAATGGAAATATGCAAGGAAATATTCTTCACTTCTTCTCTCGAAGATTTAGCTGATAGCCGCTTTAAGGAGCATATCATCCATGCCCTCTGTCTTGGTGGCTCCTGTAGATTTATGTTCAATGGCGAATATTTTGAACTTCAAGATGGAGATCTTATGATAGTCCGAAGATGTGACCTTATAGGAGATGTATGTCAGTCATCGGATTTTCAGGTTAAGAATTTTGTTGCGACCTATTCTTTTGTGGAGTTATGCACTCCACGTTCAAATTATGGGATTAAAGGGCAGCTTTCGTTGTTTATAAATCCTATAATGAAACTGAATGATGAACAACGGTTCGTCTGCGAGAGAGATTTCCGCTGGATAGAGTATAGATTGAATCAGACGAATCATAAATTTTATAATGAACTTCTGAGCAATGCTGTTCAGGCTGCAATTTTAGACTTTTTTGATTTTCATTCATCCATAAATAACGGCAATGAAATATCGACGCAGAATGCCCAGCTCATGAACCGCTTTTTTGCTTTGCTTGAGTCAAAATCTTATCGTCAATACAGAGAAGTCAGTTATTATGCTGATATATTGTGCGTGACTCCAAAATATCTTTCGGAGGTAAGCAAGAAGATAAGCGGTTTTACTGCCAACTACTGGATAACTCGTTTCACAATTCAGGATATTGCCCAACTGCTTCGAGATAAGACTATATCTTTCGTGCAGATTTCGGATATATTCAACTTTTCCTCACCTACATATTTCGGACGCTATGTGCAACGAAATCTTGGAGTAAACCCTTCTCAATACCGGGAATAAGCCAACTAAAAGCAGACCGTAGGAGAAATATCTTCTGCGGTCTGCTCATCAAAATATTTGGTTGAATATATGTGGGGTAACAGTTACTTTTTAATCCACTCGTTTATCTGCTGAGTATTGGCCGGGAATCTCAGACCGGTATGCCAGTTTAATTCGGGATAACCCTTCTGAAGAGTGGTATCCGCTTCTGACATCGGACTTTCGTATGAAGTACAGAATGGATAAAATTGTTTACCCTTAAGGCCAACAGTATCAAGGAAAGTCCTTATTACGGCAGGCTCTTCATGCCACCATATAGGAAAACCTATGAATACAGTTTCATACTGACTAAAATCTATATCGAGCGGTTTAATGGCGGGACGACGTGTCTGGTCAAGATGTTCCTGAGTGCAACGAGATTGCTCGTTTGTCCAGTCGAGATCTTCTGTGGTATATGGTTCTTCCGGTTCTATTCTAACAATGTCGGCACCTGTAAATTCTGCCAACTTCTTGGCAGCAAGTCCCGTATTGTTTGAGTGGGTAAAATATACTATGAGCGATTTCATCTTATTTTCATTATTAACATTAGATTCTGCTGCTGAAAGGCTCATGCCAGTCAGTATGGCACAAATTACCAGTAGGGATTTAATAAAAATCTTCATATCTCTTGTCCTATTTCCATCCCATAAACATTTTCACTGTTTCCGGGGAGTGATGGTCAAAGAAAAGACTTGTCTTTGTATCGAGTGAAGTAATAGCAGTCATATCCTCATCGGAAAGTTCAAAATTAAGTATGTCAAGATTTTGTGACATTCTTTCACGGTGAGTGGACTTAGGAATGATGATGACATCACGCTGAAGTAGCCACCTGAGGGCGACCTGAGCTACTGATTTACCATATTTTTCTCCAATTTTTGAAAGAATCGGATTGCTGAAGAAATTGTTTCGCCCCTCAGCGAGAGGTGCCCATGCCATCATGTGAGTGCCAAACTCCTTCATGTATTTCTGCTGCTCAATCTGCTGATTAAAAACATGAGTCTCTACCTGATTAACAGCAGGAACTATCTCGACGTTACTTGCAAGGTCTATAAAATGGTCAGGATAGAAATTGCTCACGCCTATTGCACGAAGTTTTCCTTCTTTGTAGGCATCCTCCATAGCTCTGTAAGCACCGTAGCGGTCACAGAACGGCTGATGAAGCAGCATCAGGTCTATGTAGTCTGTGCCGAGCTTACGCAGACTTTCGTCTATCGACTTTCTGGCTTTCTCATAGCCATAGTTGGCAATCCATATTTTTGATACGAGAAATAGATCATCACGTGGGATGCCACTCTTTTTTACGGCAGCACCGACACCTTCTTCATTATTATATGCCTGAGCGGTATCAATCATGCGATAACCGATAGAAAGGGCTTCGCTTACACATCTTTCACATTCGGAAGGTGACACTTGATAGACACCATATCCTATCTGGGGCATAACAACCCCGTTGTTAAGAGTTACTGTTTTCATCTTTATCGTTTATAAATTTGATATATAAACAATATGGCTGTTAATGTGGATTTGTGAAAAATTCGGTTATTCTTACACAAATTCCCTTAAATCTGTTCTACCAAAAGATTGTAGATTTCATTGGCTGTAAATTTATGGCAGCAACCCGGCATAAGCATAGTTGAGTCAGCTGCGGCACGAAGGATGCTCTTGTCGGTTATACCCATTTCACTCCAATGTGTAGGCATACCGATTTCTTGGATAAACTCTTCAAGAGCATCTATGCCTGCATGAGCAGCTTTCAAGTCGTCGGCTTCTTCAATACCCCACACTTCGCGCGCCATACGTGCAAGTTTGGGTGCTCCTTTCGGCATATAGTGGCGGTATAGCGCAGGGTGTATCACTGCCAGTCCCTGACCGTGATTACAGTCGGTGTATGCACCCACCGCGTGCTCAATCATGTGTCCTTGAAAATCCGTTACCTTTCCGAGTTTAAGAATACTATTTTCTGCCATAGCGGAATCCCACATCAGCTCACCTCGCGCAAAATCATCATCAGGATTGGCAATTAAAGCACGTAGGTTTTTAATGACACTACGCATAATCGCCTCATTGATTTCGTCAGATACATTTGTTTCAAATGGCTGTCCCATATAGGTCTCCATGCAATGGCTGAGCGTATCGAA
>JAIDUH010000131.1 GCA_029060285.1 Muribaculaceae bacterium
TATCCATAAACTAAAATTTTTGGCAAAGTTAGAAACTTTTCAGGCAGGTTTCAAGATGCTATCGCGGACGGTTGTACTCATAAAACTGTTGAGTCAGCCTATGTTTTTTATCAATACTGGCATATATAGAGAATAGTCCAACTAATCTAACTGAGATTCAATTGAGCGTAAGGAAACTTCGTACATTGTCATTGATATACGATTCGTTTGCCATCTCTTGAAGATAAGTAGCAATTCTAAGTCTTAACTCAACGACTTTTCGTGAAAGCTCCTGATAATTCTAAGGGTCAGAGGCCCTTAACTCTGTTAGTTTAAGGTGGGATGTCGATTTGAAGATTATTTCTTTTTCGGTCATAATAGGGAATAGGCAATGGATGTTATCTTTCCAATGAAACTTCTCACATTATAACTCTTAGTTCCGATAACATTTGATCTTACTCACCTCTACATCTATTTTATAAGGAAAATTTGGAAGCTTACAGTCTATCATAAAATTAATCTGACGTTTATTATCCTCCTTGTTCATCATTTCTGGGCCTAAAATGATTTTTACTAATTTAAGGGGGAAATAAGATTCTGGGGCAGTTTCGTATTGCTCGATGCTATAGGGAAGTTTCCTATCAATAAATGGAGTTACTATATTATTTGAATACCTGGCAAAATCCGTCGGATGATTGCTTGCAATTACCAGACGTCTTTCATTTTCGGTATCATATTCTTTCGGTTTTATAAATAAATACTTATCCACATAAGACTGAATGCTGAATCGTATGGCCTTCTTCTCTAAAGATGATAAAAAAGCATCTATTTTACTCAGTATATTTGAATCTAAATCCACATAGGTGACATCGAACACATCTTCTTGCGTATCCTTGATAGGCATAAAAACCATACATACACCGGTGCCTTTTTCACCGTAAAATCTCCACATATTCAAGTCATCTTGATTTTTTGTGAAACTGGTAATGTAATAGTAGTTTGCATATTTCAAGATTTCTTCTTGTTCTTCGATAGAATGCATATAATTACAACCTTCTCCTTTTAATTTAAGGATTTCTGTTGGATCGTTCATGCTAACTATTGAATTCAATCTCATATTTTCACTCTTAAGCACAGCCATAAGAGTATCTAAAGATGTATACTTACAAAAGTATTTCTCTTTAGATAGCTTCATGGCGCATTCTCCAAATATTACATCTTCCATATCAGGAGCCAAGCAGTAGCATTTTTTTACCCAATCATAAAATATATCTTTATTGTTTAAATCTTTTCCAAAAATAGATTTGAATTCTTTTGCAATTAGGACTTTTGTCTTTTCATAGTCTGTTGGTGTATTAAACAAATTATTCAGTACTTCTTTAAGAGATGTACTTCCTTCGAAGCAATAAGATTGGTTATGAATATCCCAAACTTTGCCACAATTATTTTCATAAAAACAATCCATGACATCATAACAAGGTAATGAACGGGCATCTTGATATCCGGATGCCATATTTCCTTGTCTGAATACTATATAGGGACGCCCATTAATACAGATATAGGTTTTAGGGAAAAACTCATCAAAAGCATAATCAGACCTATATATCTGAACATATGGATGTCTTTCAGAGAGTGTGTTGGCAAATTGTACAAATTCTGTATAACTACGCATTATATTTTCTTGACGAGCTGTATATATCGGATCTTGGTGCAGTTTGTATTTATATCGCTCACCCTTTTTCAAGTGCGGTAAAAGGGCATTGATAGCCTCAATGCGTACAAGTCTGGAACTGAGTATCCCAGCGTTTATGACAGTATCGCAGGAAATTGCATACTGATCAATGCTATTATGATGCCAATCAGTCACGGCTATTCCGGATGGAATATGAGTGCCGAGAAGATCACCAAAGCCATTATTCTTAAGATCTAATCCCGTAAGTGGTCCTCGATTATCGTAATCTCTATTAAACAAGTAGTATTGTAACGCGTTAATCTTGTCATACATGGGAATTTTAACGGTCTTAGAAGATAAATCTCCGGTTTCAATATCTATTGAATACAAGAAAACTTCATTTTCCCTTTGAGTTTTATAATACATGAAAAAGGACTTAGCGTCGCTAATGTTGGATATTCCTTCCATACTTATCAGATTCTTGATTGATTATTATTGGAGTTTATACTTCGCCATAATACTGGTTGATGTATTCGTAATAGGGATTTGAAAAATATTTGATGTTTCGCGAAAGTCCCGGATTCCAGATGTAAAAGGCTTCATCAAAAGCACGGCGGGCGATATCGGAGCAAGGAGATACTTTGCGGATTTCAAAGTAGCCGATTTTGGGTCTGTGCAGAATGCCGGCCTCGATGAACATAGGCAGCGCGCAATTCATCGCGTTAGGCAATGAGCGATTTGAGCCATACTTCTGCGACATCTTTTGAGTGATGAGCGATGTAACGACTTGGTCTTGTACATGGAAATATTTCCCAAGCAACGTGAAAATATCGTAGGCGAATTCAAACTTGGCTATTATAAGCGATGATAGTATCAACGTCCGGTCAGCACGGTTACGGAGGGCAAGAAGCACTTCGTCTTTATTTTCACGCAAAAGGTCGATAAGCGGGTTTTGATCGGTCAATTGCGAGATGGCCGTAACGGTCTTTGCAATACGGTTTTGTCCGTTATACTCGGTAGCAGCGAGTTCTGCGAAGTATTCTCTTGAATAGTCTCCTGACAGTACCGCAGTAAGAGCCATTTCAAGCAATGACATGGGGATACGTTGACGTAGACCTATAGTAGTTTTCTCTGACATAATTAAAATTTTATGAATGGGATCATGCACTCAAAGAAGTGTGAACCACCATGAGTAATTTCTACTCGACCGGGAGTATTAAAACTGTTGTCATCACGGATTGCAAACCATAGTTGCTTGTGCAGACATTGGATAGAATATCCGAGGTCTTTATTGAACTGATCGCTTGCATCTTTCTGCATGAAGATGGCGTGGCGGTGTCCACGGCTCGCTTTGCCATAAAGATGGGCTTTCTCTATTGAAGTAAATGTGCGCCAACCTTTGGAGAGCACGTTTCCGTGATCAGTGGTGAGGATGATGTCAAAACCGGAATCCTTCAACTGTTTAAAGCGCTTGGCAAACGATTTAGCCCAAATCCTTGTCAACACCAACAGGTCGATATAAGAAGTGGAGCTATGCATCTTTTCGTCGAGAGCTACTGTTACGAGCGCGAGACGCCTGCAGTCATTACTGATAGGCAACGGTCCATCTCCGTTGTCGTAGAGGTATTGTGGAAAACCGGTGTGCCAATGGGATAGCCATGCCAATCGTTCATTGTTAGGCGATTGAATATAATCGAGCGATGGATGTTGACGTGTGAATATTGCCTGACGCGACAGGCAAGTGATTGAAGGAATCCATGAGTAAGTCCAGTGTTCTTGAGTGGGATAAATATGGAGGGTTTTCAGTTCAGCAAGAAGCACTTCATATTGCCAGAAGGCCATGCCGTCAACTACGACGAGAGCCACTTTCTGACTTGACTGGTAGTTGTGGCGTATATGTGGCACAATACCGTTGACGCATTGTGGCTTTAATATTGGATTTGCGTTGAGCGAGTTCCAATACGTCTCATCAAGATAATGTTGGAAATCGAAATTGAGATAATCAATAGTTTCGGCTATCTCATCGTACTTTTCGGCTTCAACTACCTTGATAAACAATTCGCTGATACGGCGGATTGTGGCTACATCCGACCAGTCCGGATTGTCAATCCTTTTGAGATTGACAACTGCTTCCCCGAAGTCTTTGACAGGTTCGGCAACTTGGGCTGAAGTTATGTCTGAAATCAGATCTTGGAGCCGCTGTGCGGTAACAATACCTTGAATGTGCTTGTCGTAGAGCTTCGATAGAATATCGAGTGGTTGCTGAGAAATAGACTCCTTATCAACGAAATTTGGGAATAGGTCGGCGATCTTAAAGCGGATATTGTTCGCTTTCGTTGTGATATCCGGTAGCATATCACCGGCAGTTAGGATATAGATAGCCGACTTATCGGGATTTCTTCGAAGATGAAGCTCATAATGAACACGTAACTGAATTGCAGAACCCACAACGACCTCTGCGGAGCTTTCACGCTTAAATTCCTGGAGCAGATCTTCGTGTGCCAGAAAGCCGTCAGGATTGCTGACGATAGTAAGCGGATGAAAGCCTCGGTTAATGGAGGTTAGTATTTCGTTGATAAGTCCAGACATATCTTATACGCGGGATGAAGCGATTTCGTAAAATTGAAGAAGTTGCTCGTCTTCGGTCAGAAGATTTTGCGGAATACGGTCGCCTACGGCAACGATTGTAGCAAAATCCTTATCTTGATAGCACTGCTTAAATCCGGCACGCAGAGCCTCGACGCGGGCCTCCTTGATCTTGCCGCGAGGTTTCTGAGCGACTTCCACATAAACCTTAAACTCACGCATCAGAGCCTTATGGCGAAGCGCGGCGAGGTCAACGTCATCCTGGAGATTGGGTTTGCGCCATTTGCCGTCAGATTCCTTGATAAAGTTTTCTTCAAGTATCTGCATAAGTTCCGGGAGTATATCTCCTTTTCGCACACCGTTGATGGCCTGCATCCATTTCGGCTGCAATTCCTGATATGTTTGCGGAGTGCTCAATTCATTGTTAAGCCATGCAATACCACCCTGCTCACTGTCAACAAAAAAAAGCGTAGTTTGGAATCCATTGGTGCGTTTACGAAGCTCCTCATACTTGGCTGCTTGGGATGGTGTGAAATACATGCCGTCACGTTCAGCGTAACGCTCACTCAGACCGGCTTGGAACTCCTGCGCGTTCAAAGGCACTGGGAACCCGTGCTGAACGTAGAAAGAGATAAGACGGTCATAAAGGATTTTTGGGTTACGTTCAACCACTGCAGTAGTTTTGTTGCTATGTTCAAGATGTACTGGCAGACGCGAAAGTAATTCGTCAATGAAATCCCAGACATTAGTTTCCGGAGTTTCGTTCTCAAACTTATAGAGCAGTTGCTCAGTCGGCTTGAAACAAGAAATAATAAGGTCTTGCTTTACAGCGGTAGTAGTAGTTACAGCCTTGAAGGATCCTTGTTTCTTATCAAGTGCCGAGACATTAGCTATAACAAAACCTGCTTGCTGAATAGCTGTTTGTAAAGAATTCCAAACAGATGCCGATGTGTTACTGAACTCAACGGTCATCCATTTACCGGGTTTCAAGACTCTAAAGAACTCAGAAAAGCACCTTGCCATCATGGAATGATAGAAAGAAGCATCTTTATTTTGAGCTCTATTTTCTATCGCCTCTACCGAGTTATTCGTAATAACCTTCAACCAAGGTTCTATCAAGAAATTGAGTTCCGAATAATTAATATTAGCACCAAAAGGAGGGTCGACGAAAATATAATCAATTGAGGACGACTCCATAGGTATGCTATCCGCAGAGCCAACATATTGCAGGTTACCATGAGTAATAGGAAGATAAGGGGCCGCACTTAATATGGAAGATAATTTATCATAGATTTGCTCAATAACAGAAGTTTCCGTTGGTGCGTTAGGAATATATAACGTTCCTTTTAGGAAACCGCCATTCCATCCACCTCCCCCATGGAAATAGTTATTTACATGCACTCGGTTCATTACAGTAGAGCGTTGTAGCAGTGCAGTAAATAGGAAACGAAGTTTAGATGCAAGCTGAGACTTTTCAATCTCATCAAACAATATAGATAACGCTATTAGATTGCGTTTTGTGAAGAACTGATGGACATTGAAAATGTGTCTCGCACGTTTAGGTTGTTCGGTATTATATCCAACAGGAAGTTCCGAAGTAGGATAAAATAGTTCTAAATCTATTTCGTTGATTTGATTAATTAAATCAATATCAGAATTAGTCGGAGTCCGTTGAATGGTTTTGTTATTAATGTCTTTATAGACGATGATAACAGGAATTGATTTTATTTGTGTAACAGACTTGTTTAACTTAGTATCATATCGGGTCTCTAAAGCAGGCGCAGCAGTTTTTTTTGATTGAGTAGCTTTGCAATGTGGACATTCAAATGTATCTTTCATACATTTGTTTTCATTGTCAATAGAGGCATCCCAAAAAACATATTCTTCTCCACAAGAAGGACATACAAAAATGTCACTCCATACGACAAAATTAATACGTCCAATCTTTTTTCCCGATTCGTTTTTTACATCATATAGCCAAGAGCACTTTTCATTTACCACATCTAAAATTCGCAAAACCTCTTTTTTGAAAATATTGGCATTAAAAGGCGAATTATAGAAATAAGAAATATTGGCTGCATACGGGGACAAGTCTCCGCAAATAGCATGACGTTCACCAAAATTTGGAGAATGGCCGAAAAGATTTCTCCATTCTTTATCTAATTTATCAGAAAAAGGGGAATTTGAATTAGCACAAGATTGAGCTGCTAATCCAGTCATACCAGTTCCTCCAAAAGCATCTAATATAATGTCTCCTGGTTGAGTATAATTTAATATATACCTCATTATCGCTGGATGTGGAACTTTAGTATGATATGTATGAACAGTATAGATAGGATTGCTTTTACCCTCGCTCACATCAGCGGCATACGGCTCGTTGACAACAACATTGGGATGGCGTTTACCCTCAGCTTCGAGTTGGAGTTTCTCTTGCTCCCACTCGGCGATGAAATCGTTGAGCCAAGGGTTTGGACAAGCGGTGTAATATGGAGGGTCTGACAGATTGATGATGTCATCGTCAGAGCCGATCGGGAAACCCTCGATGTTACGGAGTTCGGGGAGCTTGGCGCGAAGCTGCTCACGGAAATAGGCACGACGTTCTTCATCGTTGGGAAACGTCATTCCAAGGACTGTGACGGGGCCCGTTTCCTGTTGGGAAACAGCATCCATCTCGTCAAAGCCCATGTCGAGAGTAGGTTCTTCGGGGTTATGTTTGATTTTCTTAGCCATTTTATTTACTGTTTTGCAAAAACTGCAAAGGACTTGCAAACGAAATTGCAAAGGGATTTTGCTTAATTTGTTATTATTCTGTCATTTGCAATTTTGCAACTATTGGATTTCTGCAAAACAACTGCAAAATACTTGCAAATGAATTTGTAAAGGATTTGCAAATGCTTGTGGCTTATATTTATGTATGTCAATTGATTGCATTTTACAAAACTGAATTTCCTGCAAATGATTTGCAAACAAATCTGCAAATGATTTCACTCACTCTTTTTTACGTCTATAGCGGCTGTTAGAGCTACTTATGAGAGATTCTTTTTCAAGCAAACCTTCCTTTACCATAGATGTCAGAAGTCTTGATATGTATGGTCTATCCTTTTCCGGTAAAACTAACAAAGTGCGAGCTTCGGCATTATTTATTGTTTCACAACTATCAAGATAACGGAGTATAGCTTCCTTCTGGCGCGCTTTTTCCTGCTTCTTGAGTTGAGAATACTGCACCTTATCCTTGATAGAAACATTATGTTTTTTATGGATGATGTATTTTGTTCCGGAGCCACTGCCGGTAGCCTCTACAATCTCAAGGTCAATCAGCATCTGTAAGGCTTTATGGATCTGACGCACATTGATATATGGCACTCGCTCCAATTGCTTGATAGTGCAGCTTTTGTTTCTCACCAATTCGTTTAGAATTAAAAGTTGCTCTACAGCCGGTTGCTTGTTTGACAGTTGCTGATAGTGGAGAGAAAGTTCTATAAGTTTCTCGGATACAACTCCGGCCTCTATCCTGAAGATAACGGATGTGTCAGATTCCTCCGCCACAGGGACTGCCTTACCTTTTGAAAGAAGTTCCGTGAAAACCTTATCCCATCCACTACCGGCCTTCTCGGCATATTTTATAGCGCGGAATATGTCTATTATATCCGGGTTGCGCGGATTGGTTTTCCATAGGAAGTTGGTAGTGGTTATACCTTCAGGGAAATGTCCAGGACTTTCGAATTCGATGTAGTCGGAATATTTCCTTATCTCAATTATCTGCTGGCGGCTATAGTCTCGATGTGCTAAAGCATTGATCAACACTTCACGGAGAGTAATCTCAGAATAGTCTTCAATAACTTCATGAAACAGACCAAAATTCATCTCAACCTGCTGAATCTCCGCTTTCAGTTGGGTGAAACAAGCGTCGGCAACCTCGATAAGATTGCCGGACCATTCGTAAGGACGATAAGTGCCATTGTCAAAATAACGGATATACTTGATCATCGCATACGGAAACTCCCGCAGTGCCTTGTCAGTACCGGTAAACAGGATACCAGTAGTAGTAGGAAGAATCGTGTCATCCTCTTCCTTAGCCAAAGATAATACATCGTTGAAGTCATCGATATTATCTTTGAGGTAAGGGCTGTCAGGACGCGCGAGACGAATTAGATTCTGAAGATTCGCAACTCTTGCCTTGTCCTGCCAATTTTTCAGGTTCCAGGTCTTCTGGTCGTATACAATCGATCCTTTCTCACTAAGGATCGTTGCCATTTCATTCGGCTGAATGGCACGGTTGCCGTCATTTGATCGAATAAGATATTCTCCTTTTGTTGTGGAACACAAGAAAGGAGTAAAAGGAATTTCGAGGACTAACAAATCAATGCCATTGACAGTCAGTTTATGTGGAACGAGGGTAATCGATGGTCGAGTTCTATCCTGTATCTGTTTGATAAGTTTGAAAAGGCGTGGCTCATCATATACGAACTTATCATTCAATGTCTTAGATTTATCCTCAATGCCGATGAATAGAAAGCCTCCTTTGTTGTTGGCAAAGGCAACGGCGTCACGTGCCAGTTCGTCATAAGAGTCGGAGTAATTCTTAAGACTTTTACCAAAGGTTTCCTTTTCTTCAAGCTGCAGCTTGAAGTCCATGATGTCGCATTCCCCTCTTTCGAGGAGTTCGTAAAACCATGGCATGCTTAATTTTGTCGCTTTCTTCATCAGTCTAATTTTATACGGGCATTGGAGCGGTCGATGCCAGCGAGTTTGGCATTGACAAGCTGCTTGAATTTCTGAATAAGTTCCTCGGGGGTAATGAGGCGGTCAAAGAGTGAGAGTATTTCATCTTTCCTTATAGAAACCGATTTAATACCCTTGACCAGTTTTTGAATCGCTTCCATTACCTTAGGAAAGTTTTGCTCGGTGATTTGCTGATTTCTGAAGTCTTCCACAAATTGACGTTGGCGCTCGTTGAGAGCGTCCATATTCTTGAGATACTCAGGATCATTGAGGATATGGTGATACTCTTTATCAGCGAAGTCATATATTTCATCAAGTCGCATTTTCAGTTCATCAAGATTCGGGAGCGTCTTGTCAATGAATTCCCGGGGATTAAAGTCGAAGTATGGTGTTGACATCATAATCGACTTGGTGATGGTGTCAGCCGGCCGCAACATCTTGACATTTCGCAGCCAAGGAGCGAGTTTCGGCTCTATGGCTACATAATTGGACTGCGTTGCCAGTTCGAGTGTTGCCAGTTTAGAAGAGTTAAGGAGTCGCTGGCGTTCGTGCTCCTGTATATTGGTGATGTGATGTTTCTTATATTCGATTATATACCATTCGGCATAACGCTCTTTGAGCTGATTGAGCCGTTGCTTTGCGGTTTCAGTCTTAGAGCGATCCTTGAAGTCAGGAATGGCTTCAAAGTCACGGATTGCCTTGTCAATCTCAGCCTTAAAGACATCATCAATTATATATTGACGAGCCTGCTGCAGATAAGAAATAAGAGGGGAGAATTCGCGCACTATATCCTGTGCCTGCTTGATGGCATCGAGATCGGCCAAGTGTGAAAAGCCTTCGCGCAGTTGATCGGCATTGAACGGGAAGTTCTTCAATTTGGCTTTAGTATTGAACGAAGCCATACGGTCGGCAAAACCCTTGATCCGGTCAAGATATGTACGGTAAGATATGGCATCAGATGGAGAGATAAGCTCAATACCTTGAAACGTTATTCCGCCGGCAACGTCGTGGATAGCCTTGGCGCATCGTTCGGCAAGCTGCTTGGCGTCGGCCAGCCAGCGCGAGATAGTGGCCTGATCATCAATCTGCGCTGAAAGATCAATACCTGACAGACCAAGAGAAAGTTCGCGAATGGCTGCTATGTCAACACCGCGAGGTCTGCGAACGCAATTGAAGCAATAATAGTCCTCCTTAGCGCAGTTGACTATTTCTCCAATGTTTGCGGCATTGATTATCTTGCCGGAAACATCAATCTCAATGTCTCCGAGAGCCACCATAGCGGCAAGAACCAAATACTCGAAATCAGCTTCGATGCCGTAGTCCTTGGAGCGATATGAATGGGTGTCTTCCCAGAAACATTCGATGATTTCATCGCGGTTGATAACTTGATTGGGTCCTTTGGAGGCAAGCAAGTCCTTTATGGTCTTTGCATAAATGGAGTTGGCAGTGGAGAGCCTCCCCTCATGGAGTAATCCCAATCCGTGAAGGATTGCCTCCCCATTAGAGATTGACTGATTAGGATTTGCGATTTTCTGCTTGGCTTGCTTTATGAGGGTGTCGAAGTTGCCTTGCGGTCCGAATGTCAGTGGCTGACGCAGCGCAGTGAACTTCGGATAATTGGGACGAGCGGTATTGAAATGGTCTTCGAGCAAGAATGAAGTTATTTTGCTGACTACCATTTCTTTTGACGGGCCGTTGAGAAGTTCGGGCGAGAGTGTTTGCTTATCGTCTCGGTAATAAACTTCCATATTCTGCTTGAATTCAGTATTGAACAATTGTTTCAGTTTGTTCTTATACTGATTGATATAACTCTCATAGAAGCGTTTCTGGGAGCTGTCGACCGAAGCCTTTAATGATTCAGCGGCGGCATAGAGCGCTATGTAGTCTTTCATCTCCTGACTAATGTGGTCAAAGACGAAATATACGCTGTCTTCTTCATTTCCCCGTTTCTTTGCGGAATCTGTAAAGACAGGCATGAAGTAGATGTAGAAATGTTGCTGCGGATGGGTTGTGCTGCGCTCGTTTGGATTACCCATGAAGATGTAACCGTCGATCATCGTCTTGTGGGATATCCAGTCAATACGATGCGCCCAAATTGGGAAGCCAAGGCGGTACTGGTCAGTTTCGATGGGAAGGAATTCGACGAGGAAATTGAAGAAGAACTGGTCTTTGACCTCCGGAGTCATCTGCGAGGCAAAATCCTTGATCTTCTGCTCATAGTTTATGCCTCCGACGATGCGCAGATGATATTCCTGATTAAATTCATTCTTCTCAAAGTATTGACCGACCGTAGCGGAAACAATCTTATTGGCGGTGTTGTCGATTACGTCTTGAAGGATTTCGCGGTCGAAGCAGGTTGAATCAAGCCAGCACAGATCATCAACGAGGGTTTCCGCCGTTACACCGTTAGTAGCACTGAGCGAAGATTGAAGAATCTTGACTGCGCATGCATTGGCAATCCGGTGTGCGAGATGATTCTTTTTGGCTTGGATTCCGACAAAGTTGTCGTCAATCTTTTGTGAGACGATACCCATAATCTCGTTGATACGATGCACATCCGGGTCGGTCTGCATCTTGGGTGCCGTGAGGTCAATCCAATAGCTATCGTATGAAATGAGACCGGGCCAAGAGTCAGGTACATCTTCCCCTTTAAGACTATCGAATTTCGACGAGAGGGTTTTGAGAATCTCACGTTGTCCGTTCTTGACCTGTACCAACTGGAAGTTGTCGAAGAAGGTCGGATGAACGGGGAACAATTCAACATATTCTTCAATATTGGCGTGCAGATCATTGAAGAATTGAGTGAAATTTGAGAGATGATTTCTAATCCATGCTTTCTGTTGGTCGGTCTTGCCGAGCAAACGTTGCTCGGTTACGAACTTAACCTCTTGTTTGGTAATTGTAATTTGCTTATAGCGGTCATTGACCTTATTGAGCATATCACCTGCAAACTGAAATTCGGGAGAGTTATAGATTACCTCCTGCACCCCGAACACTATGCGGAACTTAGAGTGGTCGGATACCTGACCGAGGGCCTGAAGCACAGCAAGGTCGCGGTTCAGTTTGTCGGATGCGCTTCGTCCTTTGAGGTAAGAAAGCATCTCATCAATGACAAGCAGGAAACCTTTATCCGGGAACTTCGCTTCAAAATGAGCCATCATGCGAGATAGCTGTACTGCATAGGGTTCCATGGGACAGGCCTCAGTAATAGAATAATCAATACCCACCGAGCGTAGATACTTGTCAATATGATAGCAGACAATCGACCAAAGTTCCTGACTGTTGCCAAGCTCGAATCGAAGAACATTGTATTTACCTGCGATTTTTTCCAGATTTTTACGAGCTTTTTCATTGCTGATGAGAGATACATAATCTGCGTTTTCAGCAATGAGAGTAAACAGTGACATAAGGTGAGATTTACCGGTACCATAGTTACCGACAATCTGTAGGCCAAAAGAGTCCGCTGTAGTTGTATAATCGAGATTGGCGCAGATGAAAGGAATGATGTTGTCTTCGTATTCCTTTGAGAAAACGAAGGTTCTGACCAGCGATTCCTGATAAGAAACATCATCCAGTCTGTCGAATTTAACGACTTCCGTTATCGGTTCAAAATGAAGAAGTTCACTGTATTTCATGTGCGGTAGATTTTACTGTAGTATATATGGATGGAGATTTCCAATGGGGAAAGTTGTATTGAAATGTTTGCTGACGAGATGAAAATTCTCATTGTCAGCCTGGCCACAGTCTACTAAAATCAGAGCGTTTGATTTTGAATGAGAATCAAAAATCGAAACAATATTTAATTTAAGAGCTGTTTCAAACAATATTCCCCAATTCTCGATGGCAATGTAGTCGCCAATGATTTCATCTTTCTTGACAGCATGGCGCAGAATGGTGTTTAGTGAGTCTTCGGCAACCATCGGTAGATGCTTAGAGGATAAATCAGCCTCAATAGCTTTAGACAACTCAAAGCCGACATCAACTGATTGCAGATGTCTGTCAAGACTCGGAGCAAAGATAAGTTTGTTCCGAGGGTCATAATTAAGATATTGAGCGATACGTTCTCTCATAATTTCAAGTAAACATCACTATATATCGCAAAATTAAGAAAAAAACTGGAGATTTCAAAGGGAATTGACAAGCATTTTTATCTCCACCCGGCGCGAAGCCGTTTCCGCCAAGAGCTCTGCTCCGGTCCCTCTCCATCAATCAACCTTCCTTTCCTACTGCGCCGAGGCGGAAGCCGCAGGAGTTCGATTGTCCCAATTTGTCCCAGTGTTAGAGCCTCCGGCTCCCCTTCAATCTAATAACTGAAAACCACGACAACAAAAAATTAGCTTCCGCTAATTAATCAAATGATTCTGTGCTGAAAAGATCTGAGCTCATCGAAAACCAAAGACTAAACTCCAAGTTTATATTTTTAGGCATAAGAGATAGAATTAGAGATTAATTCTGTGAAAATCTGCTAGTTCCAGCGCTTCTATAAGTTCTGCGCATAATACCAGCGTTCCTATTATCTGATCAAGCATTCATAAAATTTCTATTGCTGGAGTTACAATATGCATAAACTTTCAACTAAATAAAAGAAGAACTCTTTTGATGACGATAAGGCGCATCCCCATCCAAAATCCCTTATCTTTGCCCCCAATTCTAAAAATTAATCATCATGCGCAATTACTACTCCGGCCGCCAAGCCCCCGGCTTCCGTTTCTGCTTCCACATACGTGCCATCAACCACCGATCCCTCTTCCTACCACTCACAATGAAAAAACTCCCAATGATCCAGCGTTTGCTGCAAGGAGAATCCCCATTGACTGTCTTTGAATGTCGGTCGATCCAAGAGGCTCGCTATGCCTTCCGAGAACTTCGCAAGAAATTTGACTTCGCATACTGGGCTGCTACCGAATACTATATCCGCGACATCAAAGATGCCGACTATATCATACCCCTGCAGCTCAATAATATCCAGCACTACCTCATCGACATAATGCAGAAACGATACCACAACCATGAGATCGGTAGGTATATCATAACCAAGTCTTTCGGAAGGGTTGGTCTCACAACCTGCATCCAGGCCTATATGTTATGGCTCCAGACCTGCCAGTGCATCAACAACTCATTCACCTGCTCTTCAAGCTCCATAAACCTCAATCCACTGAAGACAGATCTCTGCCGTTATCTCAAAAGGGACGTGGTCCCCTCCAATCCTTGGATATATCTTCCGAAAGCCGACAGGAGGGCATTCTTCAACACTTTCCGTAGCCCGGACTTCATCCGCGGCATAAATCTTGGCTACGTCCATTTCGCCGACATGTCAAAATGGCACGACCTTGACGGCGATGACGCATCCCGTGTATATGCCGCTGCCACAAGCGCTGTTCTCATGCAATATTATACCCTCATCGTCCTCGAAGGAAACATACCCAAGGAAGACCGCTTCCAAATGGAAAAACACCAAAGCTTCTATATCCCATGGGATATCCGCCTGATGAGACTCTCTCATCTTTCCAAGAATCCCTTCTTCCTTGACCACGTCGCCATGGCAAACGCCCCCACCACCTACGCCAACCCACTCTTCCACATCAACCTCGACCACATCTACAACCGCTCCAAAAAAATCCGCATCCCTCTCCTCCCGATACAAGCACAATCGGGTTGTCACACATGATCATCTCTCGGTGTTTTCGGTTCGGTGCCAAGACCAAGGGTCTTGGATTCCCCATCTCTCCCACGCGCCTCCATAATCTCTGCGCCCCCGCGTGATGCCCCACATGATAATAACCCAATCAGCAATAATTCAATATTCTAAATTAATTGATGGCGATAAGGGAATCCACCCCAAATTCCACATTAACTTTGCACCCGGAAACAGAGGTTTCCTCACGGTGGCCGAGGCCTGACGGTCCACACCGCGCTATCGCCAGCAAAGTTGTAGCAATCGTTGAAAACGACGAAAACAGCTTTCCGAGCCATAGAAAGAGCACAATGACAAGTCTGACACAATCCCGGCTCTTCTAAGAGAAGAATGGTTTGTCTCCTGTGAAAGTCGCTTGCGACTTTAGCCCAAAGGGCTTCTGCACATATACTAACCAGCCGGTATATCAATGCATCGACGGATGCATCCGGATCCACATGCTTTAGGCTGAGGCCTGACGGTCCATCACAGCTATGCGAATCCCCTTGTATCCGTATGGTTTGTTTGTTGTCTCTCGTTGACAACGTTGACAACGATGAAAACGACGACAACTAGATTCATTGACAAGAGTATTGACCCTTTCGGCCGGTGACATGACCGCATTCATCGCCTTATACTCTCTCCGGTAAAGGTGCCGGAGTCATCTTTGGTGTTCCAAAGGCGCGAGGAAGAGCCAGGTAAGCTCCGCCTCGCGCCTTATTTTTTTGAGTGTTTTTCGAAAAATAGGAGGGATGATAGTTGCCGTGGGAGCGGCGGGGCGCTCTCCACGGCAGATTTGTAAGCTGTTGGGTTGATGATTATGTCTGATGCTATGGTCCGCAGGACCATGATTGGTCAATAAAGAAAAACCGGTGTGGCAGAGGATTCCTCAGCTACACCGGTCATTAAAACCGTGGTGGCATCTCGCGTCGGAATCCAGGTATGCCATGCGGCATGGTTGCGACCGGGGTCACAACGTTTCAGGATTCTGCAAGACGGGACGCAGATATGTCTTGTATTATATGGGAGAAGAGCCGTCCCATCACTTTCAGTCAACTGTCGGAGTATACTATGCTCCACCGGGTGACCGAATTGCCAAGGTGATGTAATCTCCCGTCAGAATCTTTGGCAAGAATGTCTATGTCAATATAGCCACAGGTTGCCTGATTCCGATTGCAGTGCAAAATTACAACAATATTATCAAAATTGCAAGTTTATTGATATGCTTTTCAGCATCCTTTGCAAGACTTGATGGCATTTTGTCTTTGATGGCCGGTATTAATGGCCGGGAAGTGGACTTTGATGTGTCATTCTTTCGTGGCAGGCGGGAAGTGCATGCCGACGAGGGTGAGGGAGTTGTCGGCGGCGTATTGGAGGATACGTTTACGCGCTTCGATGGCGGCATCTTTGTCCATGTCGTATCGGGCACAGTATTCGGGATATTGGGTTTGCAGTGCCACCCCATGCATTATATCGCCGGCTATGAGAATGGAGTCTATCTGAAATACGGTGTGGCCGGGGGTATGACCATATGCCGGAATGCTTATGATTTCACAGTCGAGTGTGTCGCCGGCTTCAAATTGATGGAGACGGTCTTTGTAGGCGTCCAATATGGCAGTGGCTTGGTCTCCTTTGCCGTCGGGCATGTTTTTCCAAGCTTCTGCTTCGGTACGGTTTACATATACCTGGGCGTTGGGAAAAACTATCTCCCCATCTTTCATCATGCCTCCGATGTGGTCGCCATGAAGGTGGGTCAGGAATATGTAGCCGATGCTGTCTGGTGTCAGTCCCTTTTCTGAAAGTTTGGATGGCAATTGGCTGAATGGTGCACCGAGCCCGGTGTCGAAGAGGATGTTTTTCCCGTCTGTCTGAACAAGAAAACAGCTCATGGATGATGGGACGCCATTTTCAAGACCAAGGGCTTTCCATATTGAATCGGGAACCTCTGGAAAGAGGCCGCAATCGTTGACGGATGGTCCGGGTTTATCCTCAATCCAAGTTAAAGACACTTCTTTGTTGTTTTCTTCCATATCTGACTTGTTTGTTTTCGAACCGCATGCCATAAGAGTGGTCATGCTTGCGACAGAGCATAAAAATGATGCTACAATAAGTTTTCTTGTTTTCATGATAATTTAGAAGTTGTTTCGACTTATTTTTTTATTAAGATTTCGTCAGCTTTGCGAGCAGATTTCGCTTGATGAAGAAGGAGCGATGCGGGCATCGTGACTGATGAATTAAGCGGAAGATGCCGCAAAGATGGCGGAAGCTTGATAAAAAGAATTGATCCTTTCATATTATTTTGATATTTTTTATATTCGTAAATAAGTCGAAACAACTTCAAAGTTAAAGCACAAAGTTAATAAAAATTCGATAGATTTCAACTTCTGTATACAAATTTTTAAAGATATGCATAGGTAATGTTGGATTAATTCGCTAAATTTGCAGTTGGAAGAAGATTGAAGGCGGAGTTGGGGTAATAGCGAAACCAAATTTTATAAGTCATGTCGAAGGCGCAATTGAAGAAGTATATACAGGGTCTGGACAGGGAGCATTTGGAGGAGTTCATACTCGATGTCTATTCGGATGTCAAGCCGGCAAAGGAGTATCTGGATTTTTTCCTTAATCCGGACGTGAACAAGGTGGTGGATAAAACTCAACGGGCGATTTATTCAAAAGTATTTAGGCCGAATGGAGACCCGGTGTTAAAGTTGAAATTTACAAAGATCAATGATATAATGAAGGATTTCACTGCAAAAGTGCGCGACCCATATATCGTGGCAGATATGATGGTGTATCTGCTGACATTACTTTGTAATTATGGATCAAAATATTATCATTCGGAATCGTTTGTGAGGTCGCTGGTGGCTAATTTCGGAAGATTTTCGAAATGGCTGGTGAGCAGCGGTCTGGAGAATGAGTATAAGGATAAGATGAGTTCTCTGATAGTCAAAACGCACAGTATCGGCTGGGGATGCACTGATTGGGTGTATGCTACAATTGACCCTTGCTTTGGCTGAACTTTTTCCTTCGTTGAAACTGGAAGTATAGGATGCGATGGATGTCGATTGGCGAACATATCAAAGGGGGTGTTTGTTGATATGGAAAATTATATAACTTAAATCTACTACCGATGCTTCACGATATCATATTCTTCGTTCTTGGATTGGTGCTGTTGGTACTTGGTGCCAATTATGTTACGGATGGTGCTGTTGCGGTGGCCCGACGTTTTAAAGTGTCAAACCTCATTATCGGTCTTACGGTGGTGGCACTCGGCAGCACGATGCCGGATATAGTGGTGTGTGTGGAGTCTGCGTTCCAGGATAAGCCTGCCTTGGCTATGGGTGAGGTGATCGGTGCGAATATCTTCGACTTGCTCCTCGTGGTAGGCATAATGGGTTTGGTGCGTCCGTTTAAGGTAAGCGGGATTATGAGGACCCAAGACCTTCCTATCCTCTTCATCGCCTCGGCGGCTCTGTGGATAGCGGGCGACAGTGTGCTCTTCGATGCTGCTCATCACAATGTCATAAACCGTTCGTCAGGAATTATGCTCATCGTGATCTTTGTGTTCTACATGTGGTTTATGATCCTTTCATCGAAGAATAAGCAGTTGCAAGATCCTGACGATTCTGATGATGAGGTGCCTTCCTCTGAAGAGGCCGGCAGCTCTCAGTCGGAGAATGTTGGAATAGCATCGGCACACAGTACAAAATGTGAACTGAGTGCCCTTAAGGCTGATGTAGCGAAGCTCAGGAGCAAGCATTGGTTTTCGTGGGTGATGATAGTGGTAGGCTTGGGAGCTCTCGTGGTAGGAGGTAATTGGGTGGTAGACGGTGCGAGCGGTTTAGCTCTGAAGATAGGCATGAGCCAGGCGATGGTGGCGCTCACTGTAGTTGCCATCGGCAATGCGCTTCCGGATTTGGTAACGTCGGTCACTGCTACAGTGAAAGGTGCGAGCGGTATCGCATTCGGCAATATCGTGGGTTCGTGCATCATTAATGCCTTGCTTACGATTGGACTCAGCGCACTCGTGATACCGTTGAGGGCTGACTCTATAGGATTTGTCGATTTCATCACTCTTGTTGGGGCAGCAGCGTTATTGTGGATCGTCCCGTTGATGGTCAAGAGCCGCAAGATAGGGCGTGTGTTTGGCATCGTGCTAACGCTGCTTTATGTAGCGTATATGGTGTTTACTGTTGTAAGAGGGTAGGTCTTAACGATTAACTATAAACTTTGAACGATGAAGAAGATATATTTTGCCGGGGGATGTTTCTGGGGGACTGACCATCTTTTCTCACTTGTGGACGGGGTGGTGAAGACGACGGCTGGATACGCCAACAGTGTTGTTCCGTATCCTTCCTATGAGCAGGTGTGCACAGGGCGTACGGGGGCTGCCGAGACTGTGGAGGTGGAGTATGACGACACCAAGGTGGGCCTTACCGATCTAATGTCGATATATTTCCG
>JAIDUH010000132.1 GCA_029060285.1 Muribaculaceae bacterium
AATTAACTGTCAAACTTGTTCTATTATCTCGCTCAAAACAAATATTACAGATAAGTTCTTTCAATAATTCGGAGTATTCATTTTCTATTTTTTGAAAAAATAGTTCAAGTATTTTCTCGTTTTCTCCTAATTCTGATATATCATAAAAATTTTTCTCAATAGGAAAATCGTCAACCGTTCCAAGACCAGATATATTTTTTTCTTCAAGATAGTAATAGATTTTGGTCTTTCTACCTTGATTGCCATTAATGCCAAAATTAGCAAGATAGCAAGCCGGCACAATATGCTGTCTAATATATTCTTTTGCCATTATATACTCTTTCCTTTAATATCTAAAATAATATTGTCAATCTCCATCCTCAACACATTTTCATGCTGTACAATTTCCGCAATCTCCGCATTCAGAACAGCAATATCAATGATTTCTCTTGTGTCTTCCTGCTCAACATAAGTAGAAACAGAAAGATTATAGTCATTTTCCGCTATCTCATTGTTAGATACAAGACGGCAGAAATATTCACTGTCGGTACGTTTCATAAATGTTTCCACAATTTTTGTGATATTTTCTTCAGTCAGCTTGTTGTTATTCGTGACCTTGACACATTCCTTTGAAGCATCAATGAAAAGTGTGCTGTTTTCGGACTTGTTCTTTTTCAGCACCATTATACAAGTAGCAATTGATGTTCCAAAGAAAAGGTTGTCAGGCAACTGGATAATGCAGTCAATGAAGTTGTTATCTATCAGATATTTGCGGATTTTCTGTTCAGCACCGCCACGGTACATAACTCCCGGAAAACAAACAATTGATGCAACGCCGTTGTTTGCAAGCCATGACAGAGAGTGCATAACAAACGCAAGGTCAGCCTTAGACTTAGGTGCAAGCACACCGGCAGGCGAAAAGCGTGGGTCATTTATCAGCAGAGGATTAGCATCGCCCTCCCACTTTATCGAGTATGGGGGATTTGATACAATGACCTCAAACGGCTCATCGTCCCAGTGCTGTGGCTCAATAAGTGTATCTTCATGTGCGATATTGAACTTGTCATAGTCAATATCGTGCAGGAACATATTGATACGGCAGAGATTGTAAGTTGTGATATTGATTTCCTGACCGTAGAATCCCTGACGAACCCCGTCTTTTCCAAGTACTTTGGCAGCTTTCAGCAGAAGCGAACCACTTCCGCAAGCTGGGTCATAGACCTTGTTGACCTCTGTTTTGCCTGCTGTTGCAAGCCGTGTCAGAAGTTCGGACACTTCCTGCGGAGTGAAATATTCACCGCCCGACTTGCCTGCACCTGAAGCGTACATTCCCATAAGATACTCATAGGCATCGCCGAACGCATCTATTGTATTTTCCTGATAATCGCCCAGCTGCATCGAAGCGACACCGTTCATCAGCTTGACAAGACGTTCATTTCTCTTAGCAACAGTACCGCCGAGCTTGTTGCTGTTCACGTCGAAATCGTCAAAAAGACCTTTGAAATCGTCTTCACTTTCACAGCCTTGTGCAGATGATTCGATACTGCGGAAAATACTTTCAATTGTTTCGTTGAGATTCTCATCTGTATCAGCTTTTGAAAGTACATTACAGAAAAGCTGTGATGGCAGAATAAAAAAGCCTTTGGTATTCACCATATCTTCACGGGCATCTTCTGCCACTTCGTCGGACAGCTTTGCGTAATCGAAATCAGCGTCACCTGCTTCATGTTCTCCGGCATTGATGTAATTTGTAAGATTTTCGGAAATATAACGGTAAAACAGCATTACAAGGACATAATTCTTGAAATCCCAGCCGTCAACGCTACCCCTCAAATCGTTGGCAATGCTCCATATTGTACGGTGAAGCTCCGCACGTTCCTGTTCTTTCTTGTTATCTATCATAATATATTCTCACTTTCAGTATATTTCAATATGTTATCATAATGACAGTTTCCGTTTTTTATTATACCACATAATGTACAAATAGTCAATGATTCGACAGCCGTTTTTCTTGATTTTTCACCGAGGACTTATAAGTTTTAAAAATAAGGCTACTGCACTTAGTCAAACAATGTACGGAAATTCTCAATCAGCTGCCTTTCTTTTTCAGGACGATACAGTATGAAAAGAAACAAGACAAGATGACAGTAAACTTAGCAAAAAGAAATTAAATATGCCTTTTGAAAAAGAAAAAGTATAGGTGATACCTTGCGTACAAAGCATGAGGTATCGCCTTTTTGCTTATATTCTTTCATAAACGTCAATCATTAGAAAAGAAAAAGAGCTATTCTTAACAATTCAAGAACAGCTCTGTCTGTTATAGCAAAATCGTCTGTTTATTGCACTTTTTGATGGTTCGTAGAGTGTTATATTAGGAAGTACGGCAAAAATGGGTACAGGTACTAACGTTCAGAAAAAGTTGATAGCTGTTCACGATTTGGATATACCGTGGAGACCGGCGGATTTGGAGCAACGTGCCGGACGTATCATCAGACAGGGCAATGAAAATAAGAATGTGTCCATTTATCGTTATGTGACTAAAGGTACGTTCGATGCCTACAGCTATCAGACTCTCGAAAACAAACAGAAATTCATTTCACAGATTATGACATCAAAAACTCCTGCAAGAAAATGCCAGGATGTAGACCAGCAGGCACTGACTTACTCCGAAATCAAGGCTCTTTGTACCGGTGATGAGCGAATCAAGGAAAAACTTATGCTTGACAATGATGTCAAGGAACTGCGTGTGCTGTCTGCCGAACATCAGAACACGGTTTTTGAAATGGAAGATAAAATCAAGGCATTTCCTGAAAAGGAACAGAATTTATTGACCGCACTTGACAATCTTCATTCAGACAGAGAACATCTCCGCAAACTTCCGATTGACGAGGAAACCAAAATGCCAGTATTCAGAATTACTATCGGCGAAACGGAGTATACGGACAGAAAAGAGGCTGCAAAAGCACTTGAAACGGCTGTACTTTCAGTCAGACAGGCTGACAGACCTGTAAAAATCGGCGAGTTTCAAGGATTTCCGCTTTCGGTTACAATGAACAGTCCTGCAATGGGCGGTGGTGTATCTGCAACAATCAGTGGTGCATATTCCCACACAACAAAGCTGATTGAGAGTTTTGCACATAATCTCAGGCGACTTGAGGGCTGTCTGTACAATGTTGACCGTAAAATCAATGATACAAATTCACAGCTTTCAAAACTGAGAGTAGATTTCAATGAGGCACAAAAAATTGTTGCTGAACCGTTCCCACAGGAACAGGAACTTGCCGACAAGGAAAGCCGTCTGAAAACGCTTACTGAAGAACTTAAT
>JAIDUH010000133.1 GCA_029060285.1 Muribaculaceae bacterium
GTTGATTCTCTCCATTCGTAACTTAAGAGGCCATCTTTTTTCAAGCGTGTCAATAGCGGGTAGAGCGTCCCCTCCACAACTATCAACTCTGCCTCTTTAAGTCGGGAGATGATGTCGCTTGTGTAGCATGCTTCCTTGCGCAACAAAAGCATCACACAATACTCCAGCATCCCCTTTCTCATCTGGGATTTTGCATTGTCAATGTTCATTTTTATTTGATTTTTTTGAATATATCCTATTCACACCACAAAGTTAATAAAAAATATAGTACTATGCAATACATAGTACTATAAAAATATTTTTTTTTGTGTAATTTTTCCCAATTTACACGATTTTTATAAAAAAGTAATGTACTGCAATGTGAACTCATTGAACACTTTATATGGGAAAACAAAAATCCCGGACTCAATTATTTGAATCCGGGATTGTACTGAATTATTTTTGATTTATCTTATGAAGAGCAATTCACGATATTTAGGTAGTGGCCATATCTCGTTGTCTACCATTAATTCAAGAGCATCAATATTCTTTCTGATGTCTTCCATTGCCGGTACGATATCATCGTGATATGCGATTGCTTTACTCCTTTCATTAGGCATACGGTTGGCTTTGTGTCTTTTTTCCACCATGATGTCTACACCCTTACGGATAGCTGCAATGTAATCTGACATTTGCTCGATTGCCTCCAGATCATGACCGGCTATCTTTTCCATCTTTTCTCCCTTGAACAATTCTTTGATTTTATAGACATTGTCAAGTAGCAAACTCTGATAGCGAGTCGCTGCAGGTATGATATGATTAATAGCCAAATCTCCAAGCACCCTGCTCTCAATCTGAACCTTCTTGCTATACATTTCCCATTTGACCTCGTTACGGGCTTCAACTTCCTTGGGAGTGAGAACTCCTGTACGCGTGAACATCTCAAGAGAATCAGGACGGGTGTAAGCATCATACATGAGAGGAGCACTTGATTCCACATCAAGACCTCTCTTCTTAGCCTCAATTTTCCATTCTTCACTGTATCCGTTTCCATCGAAGTGAATGGCTTTTGAGTCTATGATAAGCTGACGCATTTCTTTGAAAATTGCCTGATTAACAGGTTCTCCTGCTGATACACGAGAATCAACCTTATCAGCAAACTGATTCAATTGATCCGCCACTGCAGCATTCAATGCGATGAGCGCAGAAGCACAATTGGCAGAACTTCCCACAGCGCGATATTCAAATCTATTGCCGGTGAAAGCAAATGGACTTGTACGGTTGCGATCGGTATTATCAATCATCAATTCAGGAATCTGTGCAATGTCCAGGTTGACCTTTCCTTTCCCATTTAGATTTATGACCGTGTCTTCCTCTGTTGCTTCAACAGAGTCAAGTATCTGACTAAGCTGACTGCCAAGAAACATAGAGATAATGGCAGGAGGAGCCTCATTGGCACCGAGTCGATGAGCATTGGTAGCAGTCATGATGGAAGCTTTCATAAGTGCATTGTGCTTATGCACGGCTGCCATGACATTTGCTACGAATGTGATAAACTGTAGATTCTGTTCAGGTGTCTTACCCGGAGCAAACAGAAGCACACCTGTATCTGTTCCGAGACTCCAGTTGTTGTGCTTGCCTGATCCGTTGATTCCTGCAAAGGGTTTTTCATGAAGAAGAACCCGGAAATTATGTTTGCGTGCCACTTCTGCCATAATGCTCATGAGAAGCTGATTATGGTCGTTTGCAAGATTTGCCTCTTCAAATATTGGAGCAAGTTCAAACTGATTTGGTGCCACCTCATTGTGTCTGGTCTTGGCAGGAATTCCGAGTTTATGACATTCCGTCTCAAGGTCGAGCATGAATGCAGCGACACGCATTGGTATTGATCCAAAATAGTGGTCTTCAAGTTGTTGGTTTTTTGCTGATTCATGTCCCATGAGAGTGCGTCCGGTCATTACCAAATCAGGTCGGGCAGCATAAAGCGCTTCATCCACAAGGAAGTACTCCTGCTCCCAACCAAGATACGACTTCACATGGTTGACATTCTTATCGAAATATCGTGCTACGCGGGTTGCCGCTTTATCTACGGAGTTGAGGGCTTTCAAAAGAGGAGTTTTATAGTCAAGGCTCTCACCAGTATATGAGATGAATACTGTGGGTATACAAAGGGTGTCTCCCATTATGAATGCAGGAGAAGAAATATCCCAAGCAGAGTATCCGCGAGCTTCAAATGTATTGCGAATGCCTCCGTTTGGGAATGATGATGCGTCTGGTTCTTGTTGCACAAGTAGTTTACCGGTAAATTCAGAAACTACCCCTCCTTCTCCATTGTGGTCGATAAATGAATCGTGTTTCTCTGCAGTTCCTCCCGTAAGAGGATGAAACCAATGGGTATAATGGCGGGCTCCGTTATCTATTGCCCATCGCTTCATACCCTCTGCCACACTGTCGGCAAGCGACAGGCTTAGTGGTTTCTTGTTGTCGATAGCATCTACGAGTGCTTGGTAGGTTGATTGAGGAAGGTATTCAAACATTTTCTGGCGGTTGAAGACCTGCTTAGCGTAGTATTTTTCCACACTTTCTTCCGGAAGCTTGACTTCAACCGGCTTGCGGGATGAAGCTTCCTCTACGCTTTTAAACCTTAAATCAGACATCTTTTATAAAATTTAGTTTTACCCGGAAAAGACCGGTTTTATTACATGTTGATACTCGTGATTCATTAT
>JAIDUH010000134.1 GCA_029060285.1 Muribaculaceae bacterium
TGTAAAACAGCACATTGAGGCTAATCTAAACAACAGATTAAAGCTAATCTTTTTTGGCTAATTCGTTCACATTATTTCTACATTTACAGCTCTGCCGCCACATTATCCCTATGAATTGTTTACACAATTATAAATAGCCAGTCTGCCATCCTGCCTTAGGCGCAGTCCGTTTATGCCATGCATAAAAAGCTGTCAGACTTTTTCCCCAGGAGTGAATATATACATAAGACATTATTGTGTCTCATTTCAGGACAATTCCCATAAGCGGGTTTCACAGATGGCAGAAGAACCGGCCCTTAAGAGCCGGTTCCGGATGATTGTGCCATGCACATGCACACTTCGTTAAACAGATATTTTACGAACAGCTGCCCCAGTTTAAAATAAGGAGATATCATTAACAGCCGCTAAGACCATATCAGAATCAATGTTCTGTTTACTGTTCTGCGCACCTATGGAAAGGGCTTTCGTCAGGATAAGGTTCAGCTGCCGCAGGGAACCGTTACAGCTGCCGTAGGCTGTTGTGATGGCACTCTCATCAAATATCCGCGGTGAAGCGCCGGCTAATTCCATGCGGTTGTTTATGTAGTTCACGGCTTCCCCTGCGGAAAGCCCGGCGAAGTGGTAGTTGACAGCTATGCGCTGCCTTAAAGCTTCATTAGGCTGTCTCATCATGATGTTCATTAACGTGGGCTGCCCTAAAAGGATGAGGGAAAAGCAGTTTTTTGAATCCATACAGAAGTTGCACAGCATTTTCAGGTCCTTAAGGATGTCACTGTTTAAGTACTGTGCTTCATCCAGACAGACCATGCAGCGGACATTTTTGCTGGTACACATGGAATATAAGTATTCCTGGATCCTTTGGAACATCACACTTTTTTTATAAGGAACATCCAGTCCGAGTGTCACGCACAGCTGCCGGTAGAATTCTACAGTTGTCACGGTAGATAAGCATATATAGTAAAGTTTCACAAGGTTAGGGTTAAGGCTGTCGGAGAAATGCCTCAGGGAAAAGGTCTTGCCCTGCCCGGGGGCGGCTGTGAACAGGCCGATCCCCGGATGCTCTTTTAAATGTTCAAGCCTTCCCTGCATCTGCTCCATGTCAAGGGTCATGTATGCATCCTTTGAAGGCAGCTCCTTGTCAAAGGGATTCATCCTCATGCCGTAAAAACTGGTAAAAGGTATCATGATGCACCTCCGTAACGGACGCTGTAGCCGTTATTCCGTTTTATTTTTGAATTGGCAGCCTTGTCAGTGGGGGATATTGGGCAGCGCCTGCCGTTATCAAGAATAAAGGCGCTGTCCGGCTCCCCCGGCCTGTAGCGTACTTCCACAGTGGAGCGGATGAATTCCATGGGGACGTCATATAGTTTTTTGTCTATCATGACAGTGGAATCATTCCTTACCCTGCGTTTCACCCTGTGAAGGAAGCACTCATCAAGCCACTCCCGGCTTTTTGGCATCCTGATATGGGACAGATCCTCCATGTACCGGCTGTACGGGGTCATGCCGGTGGCGGAATGGATGGAAGTATTATGTGAGCGTATGTGATCAGCCAGCATGCTGTTTAGTTCTGCAATGCTTTTTAACCCGGACGGGTCAATGGCATCAAGGAACTTAGACCTGAGGGTACGGAAGTTCCGTTCCACCTTCCCCTTGCTGGCGCCGTCCCTTACAGGAGTGTGGATAAGCACAGTGCCTAGCTGCCCGCAGATAAGTGAGAGCTGCTCATTCTTATAAGGGGAGCCGTTGTCAACGTAGAGCTTGCCGGGGATGCCGTAAGTGGCGACGGCATCATGTAGGACTTTCTGGAAGTTTACACTGTTATCCTGATAGAAAAACCTTCCGCCTACGATGAGCCTGGATCTGTCATCAAGGATCATGATGCAGTAGGCACGTCTTGAAGAGCCGTTTTCGGTTATATAGGGTCCATAAAGGGTATCTGCCTGATACATGCCGGTGGAGAATTCTTCCTCAAACGCCCTGCGGTCTTTCTGCCCCGGTGCACAGGCTCCTTTCAGGTTGTTCTTTTTGATGAAGCGCTGGAAGGTCGTGACAGATACATCCACTGCATTTATGAGGCCGTCAGCGATCATCTTATCCCGGATCCCAACTGCTGAAAGCCTGGGGTATTTTTCCCGCAGCTCATATATCTTTGCGATGACATCCGCATCCAGCTTCCGGCTGCGCCCTTTATCAGCCCGCTCCTTAGGCATCAGGGCATCAAATCCCCCTTTGCGGTAGTCCGATTCCCAGCAGGCATAAGTGCCGGGAGAATATCTGACCTCGCGTCCGTCCGGGAGCTTTAGTGGTTTTTGTGAGATACGGTCGTAATAAGCTTTTTTGTTCATGTCGGGAAAAGTGCCGTTAAAAGCAGGCTGGATCACAGAAAGCCTGATGCTTGCCACCGCCACTGCATCCTTAGTTTCTTTTTCATTCATTTAAGATCACCTCCGGTAACAGGGTAACACCTGGCAGCTTTGTTTTGTACTGTCAGGTTATCTGATAAAAGCCGGGAGGGATGTCATGGATGCCGGTCTT
>JAIDUH010000135.1 GCA_029060285.1 Muribaculaceae bacterium
ATCTCTTACAACTTCTTCACCAACAAGATCGACAACCTTTCCTACGCTATTGACGAAATCGGTTTCTCTATCGTAGCAACATTTGCCGCTACCCACTAATCCTCAGGATTAAAGGCATAAAGAAGAAACACTAACAACGAAAAAAGTTAATAGCTAATATGGGAAGAGTAAAAATAGCAAAGAAAAGTACATTCATCGACATGACCGCGATGAGTGACGTGACGGTGCTGCTTCTTACCTTCTTCATGTTGACTTCAACCTTCCTTCAGAAGGAACCTACACAGGTTATCACTCCTGCTTCAGTATCAGAAGAAAAAGTACAGGAGACCAACTTCGTGCAGATCCTTGTAAGCCCTGATGCAAAAAGAGACGCGCAAGGACGAGTGACGGAAGGCAAAGTATGGCTCACGATGAACAACGACACATCTAACAAATGGTCAAATGAAAAGATGAAAATTGCGTTGCTCGACAAAGTGACCGAAATCTACAATGAGTCGCATAAGAACAAACTGAGCTTTACACCTCAGCAGAAGATGGCATTCAGCAAGCTGGGCTCTTTTGGAGTTCCTCTCGCACAGATGGGAGAATTCCTTGACTTGGCAGTTCAGCCGGAAGGCACCTCAAAGATGGACAAATGGCTTCAGGGAGACGACGACAATCCAAAGCATACTACAGGCATACCCGTAGAATGGAACCAGGATGACAGCCGCCCCGATGAATTCCAGATGTGGATGAAAGCGATGCGCCAAACAGAGAACGAGAATCTCGCTGGAGCAATCAAGGACGGATCTGGCGTAGCCTTGAAGGCAGACCAGAATACGGCATTCGACATCGTACACATGGTAATGGACAACCTCCAGACCATCAAGATGAATAAATTCACTCTACTTACATCACTTAAAGCAGGAGGCGATTAAAAATGGCAGAAGTTCAACAGAAAGAAGCTGGGGGCAAAAAGAAAGGCGCCCAGAAGAAAATGACGATTAGGGTAGACTTTACCCCGATGGTCGACATGAACATGTTGCTGATTACGTTCTTCATGCTGTGTACGACCATGATCAAGTCTCAGACGCTCAACATCGCGCTCCCTTCAAATGAGAAAGTTCAGAATGAAGAGAACATGAGCCAGGCATCTGCAGACGATGCAATCACAATCATCATCGACGCAAAGCGCAAGCCGGGCAGCTTTATCCCCGATACAGTCAACGGCCGCGTTGTCAATGAGATCTACTACTACGACGGCAAGCCTTGCAATGGCGAAGCAGTTCCAAATGCGGAAAACAATAATCTTAAGAAAGCAGACTTCGTAGGATCGAAGGATGAATCGAAAGATATCCGCCGCATCATTCAAGACCGCAACAAAGATGTCTGGAAAAAGATCGAACTTCTTAAGAAAGACTTCCGCGACGGCAAGATCACACAGGAACAGTTTGATGTCAAAGCCAAGGAGGTGCGCAAAGACGAGACATTGAAGAAACCGGTGATTATCATCAAGTCCACTCCTGAAGCTTCATATGGAGCACTTGTGGAGATGCTCGACGAGATGCAGATCAACTCAGTATCCAAGTATCAGATCGACAACATGAGCCGCATGGACTCGACGATGCTTATTGAGTTCCAGAACCGTAATCGCTGATGTATGATTTATTAACCTTTAAGACAAAGAAAAAATGGCTAAAAGTAATGTAGATCTTACATCGAAAGAATGGCGCGACTTAGTATTTGCAGACAAGAATCAAGAATTCGGTGCATACGTAATGCGTGCCGAGAGTGACAAGCGTCACAACAAAGCCTTCGTAATACTCCTTGCAAGCCTTGTAGCCCTTATCGGTATCATCATCGTATGGGGCATCTATAGCGACAAGATGGCAGAAAAAGCAGCAATCGAAGCCAAACTTCAGGCAGAAAAGATGCTTGCAGCCCAGCTTGAGCAGATGGAGCAACAGGAAGAAGAGGAGCCGGAACCGGAAGAGCAGAAAGTTGAAATCGAAATCCCCGAAGTGCCACAAGAAGTGCTCGCTACAGTACAGGTGACCCAGATCGCCATTGTAGACGATGTAAAGAATGAGGTGATGGAGATGGAAGAACAGCTTGAAGACAACACTGCACGTGGTGTCGTAAATCAGGAAGGTTCTGACGATGCTGACAAGTTTAAAGCAGTTCAGGAACAGGTTGTGGTAAAAGAGCCGGAACCTGAGAAGCCGAAAGAAGAGGAAGTGTTCGTAGCAGTAGAGCAGCAGGCAGAGTTCCCCGGTGGTATGCCGGCACTCATGAAGTGGCTCAGCAGCAACATCCGCTATCCGGAAGCAGCCCAGCAGAACGACGTACAGGGTCGTGTAATCGTGAAGTTCATCGTTGAGAAGGACGGATCAGTTACTCAGGCACAGATCGTCAAGGGTGTTGACAAGGACCTCGACAAAGAGGCACTTCGCGTAGTCAACAAGATGCCGAAGTGGCAGGCAGGTAAGAACAACGGTGTTGCCGTACGTTCATACTTCACCCTCCCGGTTCAATTCCGTCTGCAGCAGCAATAATCCCCTATCGTCATATATAAAAAGTCCCGCATCAGTTGATGCGGGACTTTTTATATTTTGCGTTATGCGTTTGATGTCTTACGATTCAAGTCTTACGACTAATTTAAAGTGTTAAAAAAATATTGGGCATTAGTAAACCAATATGCGAAATAAATGTTAAAGTAATAAAGAAACCCTAAAAATACTAAAAGACATGAAAAATATTGATGATCCCCAGACCGGCCAACCGAAAGGATTTCGCATTGGCTTCAACATCTTCATGATGATTGTTTATATCGTAGTAGGCATTCTCTTCTTCACAGGCTTCTTCAACATCGATAATAAGGTGATCAGCTACTGTGTAGGCGGACTACTTGTAGCCTATGGAATTTGGAGAGGGGTGAGAATGTATATTGTCAATAAAGACGAGTAGCTCACCGAGTGACCGAACCAATCAAGATCATAAAGACCATGAAGAATCATAATTATTCAAAACTCCCATTAATGGCATTGTCGCTTGGTGTGATCCTGGCGGCATTTGCCATAAGCTGCTCCCCTATCAAGAGAGGCGAGTATGCAGATGGAAGCGCCACAATGTATTGCGACGACGGCTTCCGCCAAATTTTACAGGAAGAGATTCAAGTGTTCGAATATCAGTATCCCAACAGTGCCATCATCCCCTACTATGTAGATGAGCAAACTGCGATGGACTCACTGCTTGAAAACAAGACTCAGCTTGTAGTGACGACACACGAGCTTACTCAAGACCAGATAAAATATATTAAGGATAAATACCGCCGCGTCGTAAGACAGACATGTATTGCAGTAGATGCAGTGGCACTGATTGTGAATAAAGACAATCCGGTGTCGTCAATGACACTTGACGATATCAAGGGAATAATCGAGGGCAAGATATCCAAATGGAACCAGCTTGCCGTTCCCGACGACGCATCGATCAAATTAGTATTTGATAATCAAGGAAGCTCCACAGTAAGCTATATGCGTGAGAAATTTCTTGGCGAAAATGGGAAAGTATCAGACAATCCCAATGCATTTGCACAAAAGGACAATGCAGAGGTGTTTGACATAGTCAAGAAAGACAAAAATGCCATCGGCATCATCAGCGTCAGCTGGCTTGGCTCAGACCTTGAAGAAGCAAAGAATGTACCTGTGGAAAAGAGAATGGAGGAATATGCTGTAGAGAATGACACCATTGCCACCAATCTCACTACCGAGGTCAAGATTCTGAAAGTATCAAATCCTGTAGAGGCTAACGACTATTCAACAGTAGGATATATGCCATATCAAGCTTACATCAACAGCGGAGAATATCCTTTGTTCAGAAAGGTATATATGATCAGCACAGCCACCAAGAGCAGCGTCTTGAACAGCTTCTATGAATTTACAAGAGGCTTCATCGGACAGAAGATCATATCCAAGACAGGCATACTTCCTTATAAAATGAGTACACGATTGGTAAATTTGCAATGACACAACAACGCCAACGCCTACTTAGCCTCGACGTGATGCGGGGCATGACTATAGCGCTTATGATCGTGGTCAACAACCAGGTCGGAAGCGGCAGAATGTTTCCATTCCTCAACCATGTGTTGTGGAATGGACTTTCTTTTGCAGATTTGGTATTTCCCTCCTTCATGTTTATCATGGGAGTATCAGCGGCTTTTTCTCTCAACAAAATGCTCAAGCGGGATGCAATCCACAAATCTATAATGAGAGGATTTAAAATCATTATAGTAGGTATTCTATTGACCTGGATAGCTCGAGGCATTCATGGAGTTGAACACCTGCTGGAATTCGACACATTACGATTGACGGGAGTTCTTGTCCGCTTAGGCGTATGCTACATGTTCGCATCTCTTATTTACATAGCACTTGGACCCGGGAAAAAAATGATAATGGTCATCGCCGGGATCTTGGTGG
Organism: Muribaculaceae bacterium; assembly: GCA_029060285.1. GTDB lineage: Bacteria > Bacteroidota > Bacteroidia > Bacteroidales > Muribaculaceae > Lepagella. The sequence continues at coordinate 4,455 of JAIDUH010000135.1, forward strand.
CGTATGCATTGATATTGATTATCTTCGATGGATTCCAACTCTCCGAGGATAATATCATAGCAAGGATCGACAGATCGGTAATAGGATGCGAGCATATGTATCACAAGCGAGTCGGCGATACCCGTATATGCTTTGATCCTGAAGGATTGTTATCTAATTTGCCGGGCATAGCACATGTGCTTATAGGCATGCTGTGTGGCAACATCATAATGAAGGGTAAAGGGGATCTATGGAAAGTTGTAGCAAAGCTTTCACTTGTAGGTGGAGCCTTGATCATTCTTGGATTCTTCTTCAATCCCATGCTGCCGATCAACAAGAATCTTTGGTCTCCGAGCTTTGTCTTTGCCACATGCGGAGGAGCCGCCGCAACCCTTGCCATTCTTCTGTGGATGCTCGACATAAGGAAAATGAAGATGGAATGGTTTGTGACGCCTATGAAAGTATTCGGACTTAACCCGCTGGTGCTTTACTGCTTCAGTTATCTGCTTGAGGAGTTTGTATGGAAAATAAATATCGGAGACATGTGCTTCCCCGACTGGTTTTCCATGCTGTGTGGAGGAAACGAATTCGGATCGCTCGCCTATTCTCTTTTCCTTGTATTGGTATGCTGGGGAGTGGGATTGCCATTGTATCTGAAAAAAATAGTTATCAAACTATAAAACTTTCTTAAAATCGATATTTTTTTAGGAATTATAACTAAACTTGGGGCAAAAATATTTGTCAACGTCATAGAAAATCGTTAAATTTGCATTTGCGAAAGAGATGGCAGGATAAAAAAATTGCTACTGAAAACGCAGACAAAACACTGAAATAACAAACATTAAACTGTATATCAATGAAATTAAGAACTTTATTCGCTGCTTCACTTGCCGCACTCGCTATGAGCGCATCAGCGCAGACCCACATGGAAGGCGCTGAGTATTACAAGGCAGACCAGCTTGACAATGCCAAGGAGCTCCTGCTCCGCAATCTCAACAACTCCGGCACCGACAAGGCCATAGCAAATTACTACCTCGGACTCATCGCCATCGATGAAAATAAACTTGACGAGGCGCAGAAGTACTTTGAAGCCGGTGTCCAAGCAAATCCCAACTATGGATATAACTATATTGGACTCGGAGGCCTCGCTCTCAAGAAAGGAGACAAGAAAGCAGCCGACGAACAGTTTAAGAAAGGCGAAGGACTCATAAAGAAAGATGCTGCTGCAGAAATAGCAATCGCAAGGGCATATTATGATGCAGATCCAGTTCTTTACGCAAAAGAGATCGAAAAGAGAGTTGCAAAGGCTCGCAAAATCAATCTTCAGTCTCCGGCTATCTATATCTTCGAAGGAGACCAGGAAAAAGACAAGAAGAATTGGGGTGGCGCTGCCGGCAAGTATGAGATGGCTAAAAGCTATGACGCAAATGCAACAGAAGCTTACGTGAAATATGCCAACCTTTACACTCAGGTGAATCCACAATATGCGATCACCATGCTTAAGGAACTTCTTTCCGTCAATCCGACTTCTGCACTTGGACAGCGCGAACTCGCCAATGCATATTATAATAAGAAAGACTATTCAGATGCAGCACGCGAATATGGAGTATACGTAAAGAATCCTAACCACTTCAAGCAGGACGAGGATCGCTATGCATTCCTCCTCTTCTATAGCCAGGACTTCAAGAACGGTTATGACTACGCAACTCAGCTTTTGGCTTCCAATCCGGGCAACTTCACAGCACGCCGCTATCAGTTTATGAATGCAGCCAATATTCCGGAAATGGCAGATCAGCTTGTGCCTATGGCAGAAGAACTTCTTGCCGCTCACAATGCAAATCCTGCTACCAATAAGTTTGCCGCCATCGACTTCAACTTGATCGCTGATGAGTTTGTCAAGGCAAAACGCGCTGATGAGGCGATAGCAGTCCTTCAGGAGGGAATAAAGGAGATGCCTGAAAACGCCAACTTCGACAAGCAGCTTGCAATGACTTATCTTGAGGCAAACAACTTTGCGGGAGCATCCGACACATTTGAAGGATATATCGCCAAATTGGAAAAGCCTGACTTCAATGATTATAGCCAGCAAGCCACCTTCAGCTTCTATGCAGGAGTGGAGAACAAACAGGACAATCCGGCAAAGGCTGAGGATTACTTCAAGAAGGCATATGACTATGCCACCAAGATGGAAGCTGCTCTTCCCGGCAACTATAAACCTTATAAGATATATGGTGACATTGCCATGCAACGCGCCACTTCAGACGCTGAAGTCAAGACTATAGCGTTCCCGATGTATAGCGAGGCTGCCACTCTTATTGAAAAGAGCGAGAATCCTTCACGCTATGCAAGAGACGCAAAGCCTATCTACAACTATCTTGGCAACTATTATCTTGACCAGAAAGACGTAGCAAAGGCCAAGGAATGCTTCAACAAGTATCTGCAGTATGATCCTGACAACGAAAGCTATCGCAAGTTTGTAGAAGGACTCAAGGAATAAGATTAATTCCATCAGAAATAAAAAGGCATTCGCCCCGCATCCGGCAGGGCGAATGCCTTTTTTTTATTGCAGGAATGATGCATCAAGATTGCAAAGTGTTGCATTGCGGTTACAATTATTTCATACTGATAAACAATTAATTAAATGCGATTTTTCGCATATCCGAACGTGTTTT
>JAIDUH010000136.1 GCA_029060285.1 Muribaculaceae bacterium
GCTCCTTCTTCATGAAGAAAAATCCGCTCGAAAACCTGACGAAATCTTAATAAAAAAATAAGTTTAAACAACTTCATCATAAATCTCAACTTTCCTTTGTGAAAGTTGAGATTTTTTATTAACTTTGCCTTATAATACATCATAATCTGACTACATTATGGAAATTTCTCAAAAAACAGAATCTCGAAATAATAGTTCAAAAGTTCATAAGCAAAGGCTATTGAAGATTTTCAGAAGGCTTTTGGCTTGCATAAGCATTGTTATGATCACTCCCCTTTTCCTTGACTTTTCGGGGACTTGGCAAACTTTGTTTGGCTGGATGGCAAAGATTCAGTTTCTTCCTGCAGTCTTGTCTGTAAACTTCCTTGTGATCATTGGTCTTGTAATTCTCACATTGCTTTTCGGGCGTCTATATTGCTCCGTCATATGCCCTCTTGGCATCATGCAAGATGGGTTTGCCTGGTTTGGAAAGCAAGTGAAAAAAAACAGGTATTCTTATTCCAAGGCTCTCAACATTCTCCGTTACACATTTCTTGGAATAATGATAATAGCAATAATAGCAGGATTGAATTCAATGGTGGCTCTCTTGGCGCCATATAGTGCATATGGGCGTATTGTATCAAGCTTGCTGAAACCTGTTTGGATTTGGGGCAACAATCTTCTCGCCTCTTGGGCTGAGCAACACAATAGCTATGCTTTCTATCAGGTGGAATATTGGTATCACGGCATGGGAGTGCTGATTGTGGCTGTCATAACACTGATAGCTTTGGCTTTTCTTGCATGGCGCAATGGCAGAACTTATTGTAATACGGTATGCCCGGTCGGAACAGTTCTCGGTTTCTTCTCCCGCTTTTCTTTATTCAGGATAGTAATTGACAAGTCTAAATGCGTTGACTGCAAACTATGTTCGCGCAATTGCAAGGCTGCCTGCATTGACATCCCAAACCATGAGATCGACTATTCTCGTTGCGTATCTTGCTTTGACTGCATTGGAAAATGCAATAAAGGTGCCCTGACATTTAAATATGTAGGGCTTAAGTCGGATAAGGGAGTATCCAACGCGGAGTCAATCGATGGATCCCGTCGTCAGTTTATCTCCACAGCTGCTATCATGGGAGTCACTTCAGCTGTTTCTGCAGCGGAAAAATTCGGAGATGGGGGTCTTGCTGTCATTGAAGATAAGAAAATTCCAAAACGCAACACCCGTATAGCCCCTCCGGGTGCAGTAAGCCTGCGCAATCTCAACAATCATTGCACTGCATGTCAGCTATGTGTGTCTGCTTGTCCGAATGGTGTGCTTCGTCCAATTACAGACTTAGAACACTTTATGCAGCCTGAGTCTTCTTATGAGAATGGCTATTGCCGACCGGAATGCACAAGATGCTCTGATGTGTGTCCTACCGGAGCTATACGACCATTGGACACGGCCGATAAATCGTCAATTCAGATTGGTCATGCCGTATGGGTCAAAGCCAATTGCGTGCCACTCACCGACGGCGTGGAGTGTGGTAATTGTGCGCGCCATTGTCCGACAGGAGCGATAACTATGGTAGAATATGAAAATGGCCTTAAGATCCCCGTGGTCAATACGGAGAGATGTATAGGTTGCGGGGCTTGCGAAAATCTTTGTCCTGCGCGCCCATACAGCGCCATTTATGTAGAAGGACATGAAAATCACAGAATCATCTAACCAATTTAAGAATATGACTAAAAACATAAGCCGTCGCGATTTCTTAAAGCGACTTGGAATCGGCACTTCCATTGCAGGTCTTACTTTGGCAGGATGTAAAAATGCCGAGAAAGCCATCTCAGTTTCTCCCGATGAAAAAGAAGGAGAAATGACCTACCGCATTAATCCAAAAACCGGGGATAAAGTTTCCATCCTTGGCTATGGGTGCATGAGATGGCCGACCAAACCTGTTGAAGATGGAAAAGAAGGCGAAGAGGAAATAGATCAAGAGATGGTCAACCGGCTCGTTGACACTGCCATTGAAAATGGCGTCAACTATTTTGACACGTCACCAGTATATTGTCAAGGAAAATCTGAAAAAGTCACAGGAATTGCACTGAGCCGTCATCCACGAGACAGCTACTATATTGCCACCAAGCTTTCCAACTTCAATCCCGCCACACAATCGCTGGAAGCTTCCATTGCAATGTATGAAAACTCGAAGAAAGAGCTCCAGACCGATTACATCGACTACATGCTGCTACATGCTGTAGGAGGAGGCGGGATCGAAAATCTCAATCAACGGTTCATTGACAATGGAGTCCTCGATTTCCTCATTAAAGAGCGAGATGCGGGAAGAATCAAGAATCTCGGATTCTCGTATCATGGAGATATCGAGGTTTTCGACCATCTCCTTTCGAAGCACGACGAATACAAATGGGATTTTGTTCAAATTCAGCTCAACTATATGGATTGGAAACCTTCAGCCGAAGAAGAACCTTTGAGCACCAATGCCAATTATCTTTACAGGGAGCTTGAAAAGCGTGGAATTCCTGCTGTCATTATGGAGCCGCTTCTGGGAGGTCGCCTATCTAAAGTCCCCGACAACATAGCCAACCGTCTTAAGCAGCGCAATCCCGAAGAGAGTGTTGCTTCATGGGCATTCCGTTTTGCCGGAACTCATCCAGATATCCTTACAGTATTGAGCGGAATGACCTATATGGAGCATCTTCAAGATAACATACACACTTATAGTCCACTCCATCCTCTTAATGAAGAAGAGCTCGTTTTTCTTCAGGAGACTGCCGATCTGATGAGGCAATTCCCCACTATCCCGTGCAACGATTGTAAATACTGCATGCCGTGTCCATACGGCATAGACATACCTGCAATCTTCGTGCATTATAATAAGTGTATCAATGAAGACAATGTGCCTACCACCAGCCAGTCTCCCAAATATGCTGAAGCACGCCGTGCATTCCTTGTTGGTTATGACAGGTCTGTGCCTAAATTGCGTCAGGCAAGCCATTGTATAGGATGCCGGCAGTGTATCAGCCATTGTCCTCAGGAAATAGATATTCCCACTCAACTTCATCGTATTGATGAGTATATAGACAAGCTTAAACAGCAGACGATCTGAGTCATGCGTTTTCCACCGTTCCATTTACCATGCGCACAAAATAGGAATATACAAGTTCAATATGTTATAAAACATATAAAGAAACTAAAAAAATTAGGAGTAATAGTTGGCAATTTGATATTATTTGATTAAATTTGCACCGGAGAACGATTGGAAGTTCTTACATTGAGTTCGATAACATTCATACATCTAAAATATAAAAAGATGAAGAAACACAATTTCTATGCCGGCCCATCAATTTTGAGCCAGTACACCATCAAGAATACAGCAGACGCTATTCTTGACTTCGCAGATATGGGTCTTTCGATCCTTGAAATTTCACATCGCAGCAAACAGTTCCAGGCAGTTGTAGATGAGGCTGTAGCTCTCGTGAAAGAACTCCTTGAAGTTCCGGAAGGATATAGCGTTCTCTTCCTCGGTGGAGGAGCAAGCCTTCAGTTTGCCATGGCTCCTATGAATTTCCTCAATACTAAGGCTGCATATCTTGACACCGGCGTTTGGGCTTCCAAAGCTATTAAAGAAGCAAAACTCTTTGGAGAAGTTGACGTGGTGGCTTCTGGCAAAGACACCAAATATACTGTAATTCCTACCGGATGGACCGTTCCTGATGATGTTGATTATTTCCACTACACTTCAAACAATACCATTTACGGAACAGAGATCCGCAAGGATCCTGAAGTATCAGTGCCTATGATCTGTGATATGAGCTCAGACATCTTCTCACGTCCAGTAGATGTCAGCAAATACGACCTTATCTATGCCGGCGCACAGAAGAATCTTGCTCCTTCAGGAGTGACTATCTGCATCGTGAAAGACGCCGCTCTCGACAAAGTGAGCCGCGTGATTCCCACTATGCTCAAATATAAGACACACGTAGACAAAGGCTCCATGTTCAATACGCCACCGGTGCTTCCAATTTTTGCAGCTCTTCAGACACTGAAGTATTACAAGAGTCTTGGAGGCATCCGCGAAATAGAGAAGATGGACCTTGCTAAGGCTGAAAAACTTTACGATGCAATCGATACAAGCAAGATGTTTGTGGCAACTGTACAGGATAAGCCATCACGTTCGATAATGAACGTATGCTTCGTAATGAAGCCGGAATATGCTGAACTCGAAAAAGACTTCATCGACTTTGCAACTTCCAAGGGGATAGTTGGTATCAAGGGACACCGCGATGTTGGAGGTTTCCGAGCTTCCCTTTACAACGCACTCCCAATGGAATCGGTAGATGCTCTTGTAGAATGTATGCATGAGTTCGAATCCCTTCATTAATATAACTATTTCACAACTATGAAAGTATTAGTTTTTACTGAAAAGCCATTTGCTAAAGATGCTGTAAAGGCTATTGCCAACACAGTCAATGCAAGCGGCAACGAACTAAAGCTTGTTGAGATGGGGACACGTGAGGATCTTCTGGAAGCTGTCAAGGATGCAGAGGGTCTTATCGTAAGAAGCGACAAGATTGATGATGAAGTGATGCAGGCAGCCCCGAAACTAAAAGTAATAGTAAGAGCTGGTGCCGGATATGACAACATTGATCTCGATGCAGCCACAAAACGTGGAATTTGCGTCATGAACACTCCCGGACAGAACTCCAACGCAGTTGCAGAACTCGTGTTCGGTATGGTAGTGATGATGTGCCGCAATCTATATAACGGCAAATCCGGTTCTGAACTTAAGGACAAGAACCTTGGAATCTATGCATTCGGTCAAGTTGGAAGAAACGTTGCAAGAATTGCCAAAGGATTTGGCATGAAGATATCCGCTCTCGATAAATTCGTAGCTGATGAAGTGATGGAAGCGGAAGGTGTGCGCCCTGTGCATGATGTCGACTCTCTTTTCTCAGAAAACGATTTCGTTTCTCTCCATATCCCTGCTACAGCAGAGACAAAGGGAAGCATCGGCTATGATCTTGTAATGAAGATGCCTAAGGGTGGCGTTCTTGTCAACACAGCCCGCAAGGAAGTCATCGACGAAGCCGGGTTGATCAAGGCTCTTGAAGAGCGTCCGGACCTCCGTTATGTCAGCGACATCAAGCCGGAGGCAGCAGAAGAATTTGAAAAGAAATTTGGAGCTCGCGTATTCTTCACTCCTAAGAAAATGGGTGCTCAGACTGCTGAGGCTAATTTCAATGCAGGCGTAGCTGCTGCTGAGCAGGTGCTCGCTTATCTAAAAGACGGTTGGAACAAATACCAAGTAAATAAATGATCAGATAAAGTAATACGAATCAACAGGGACACACTTTCGTGTGTCCCTGTTGATTCGTAACGATTATTATTTTACCATTTTCAAGTTTTCCGTATTCTTTTCAATCATTTCATCAGAAACGTGATAATTTGAAAGGTCACCTGATATGTAGCTGTCATATGCAGCCATATCAATCAGACCATGTCCTGAAAGATTAAATAGGATTACCGGGGATGTTCCTTCTTCATTTGCTTTCTTGGCTTCTCTTATTGCCGCGGCAATTGCATGGGAACTTTCAGGAGCAGGAATGATTCCCTCTGTCTGTGCGAAAAGAGTTGCAGCTGCAAAGGTCTCCAACTGCGGGATATCTACCGCTTCCATAAGGTCCTGGCTCATAAGTTGGCTAACTACCGAACCTGCACCATGATAACGAAGACCTCCGGCATGAATGTTGGCCGGAGCAAAATCATGTCCAAGTGTATACATAGGTATCATCGGCGTGTAGCCTGCTTCGTCGCCAAAATCATAACGAAGTTTTCCTCGTGTCAATTTTGGACACGATTCAGGTTCAGCGGCAATAAAACGTGTATTCTTTTCTCCACTGAAATTATGGCGCATGAATGGGAATGAAATGCCTGAGAAATTACTTCCACCTCCGAAACACCCGATCACTATGTCAGGGTACTCCCCTGCCATCTCCATCTGTTTCTCAGCTTCAAGTCCTATAACAGTCTGGTGAAGCGCCACATGGTTGAGGACAGAGCCGAGCACATACTTACAGTTCTCAGTTGCCATTGCAAGTTCTACAGCCTCGGAAATAGCTGTTCCAAGCGACCCTTGATATGTAGGATTTTCAGTGATAATCTTGCGTCCTGCCTTGGTAGACATCGACGGAGAGGCTATCACTTCAGCTCCATATGTCTGCATGATCGATCTGCGGTAAGGTTTTTGATTGAATGAGACTTTCACCATATATACGGCGAGGTTCAATCCAAAATGCTTTGCAGCCAATGAGAGGGCTGCACCCCACTGTCCGGCTCCGGTTTCAGTAGTTATATTCGTCACTCCTTCTTTCTTGCAGAAAAAAGCTTGAGGAATAGCAGAGTTGAGCTTATGACTTCCTACGGGACTCACACTTTCATTCTTGAAATAGATGTGAGCCTTGGTTCCGAGAGCCTTTTCAAGCCCTCTTGCACGAACAAGAGGCGTAGGGCGATAAATCTTATACATTTCCCTTACTTCCTCCGGAATTTCTATATACCTGTCAGAAGTGTTCAACTCTTGGAGAGATGCCTCTTTTGAGAAAAGTGGCATTAGATCTTCAGCTTTAATCGGATCACCTGTAGCCGGATTTAACATAGGCTTTGGCTTGACAGGCATATCTGCTACTATATTATACCATGCTGTAGGTATATCTTTTTCTTGAAGAAGAAATTTCTTCGATTCCATAATGAAATTGTTTTTAAAATTGAATATTTATTATATTCCTATTTGCATATTGCATAAAATTACATCATTATGCATATCTATATAACAACGATATAGCAAAATCTATCATGAAAAATTGCACAATAGGTCTAATTTTTGTAATTTTGCACTATGATTACAGCTTCACAGAAAAAAAGAGAAAATATCGCGGAATATCTGCTATATATGTGGCAGATTGAAGATTTGATCAGGGCTTTTGGCCTTGATCTTGACCGTATACAAGAGAACATAGTAAATAGGCACGACGGCATATCTGAAGAGCAACGCAAGGAAATGTCGGAATGGTATGAATCACTTATTGATATGATGCGTCGTGAAGGCGTCGTAGAAAAGGGGCATCTTCAGATCAACAAAAATGTCATCATAGCTCTCGACGATCTGAATGCCAGTCTCGTAAAAGACCCTAAGTATGCAAAATATGCAGCGGAATATTACAAGGTGCTTCCTCTTATCGTGGAGCTCCGGGCACGAGCCGGTGAGAATAAAGTTGGAGAGATGGAGACTCTTTTCAATTTCCTCTATGGCATATTGATGCTGAAGATTCAGGGAAAGGAGATCTCTCAGGAAACACTTGACGCTGCCAAGGAGGTGTCTCATTTTGTTGGGACGCTCGCCCAATACTATAAGAAAGACTTCAACAATGAGCTTGACCTTGAATAAGATATGTCTGAAGAACTGAATAAAGAAATTGCACGTCGCCGCACGTTTGCAATAATATCTCACCCTGACGCAGGCAAAACGACTCTGACCGAAAAACTTCTGCTTTTCGGCGGGGCTATCCATGTGGCAGGAGCAGTGAAAAGCAATAAGATAAAAAAGACCGCAACGTCTGACTGGATGGAAATTGAGAAGCAACGCGGCATCTCCGTTGCCACATCCGTAATGGGTTTCAACTATAAGGATTATAAGATCAATATCCTTGACACTCCAGGACACCAGGACTTTGCCGAAGACACTTTCCGCACTTTGACAGCAGTGGATTCTGTCATCATCGTGGTTGATGTGGCCAAAGGCGTGGAGACTCAGACCAGACGCCTGATGGAGGTTTGCCGTATGCGCAAGACTCCGGTGATCATTTTTGTCAATAAACTTGACCGTGAGGGACGAGATCCTTTTGACATCCTTGATGAGCTTGAGCAAGAACTCAAGATATCCGTACGTCCGCTTTCTTGGCCTATAAATATAGGAGAGAAATTCAAAGGAGTGTATAATATTTATGAACATGGCCTGGATCTTTTCACTCCTTCCAAGCAGACGATCAGCGAACGTGTTGAAATAGAGGATGTGAACTCCCCTGTTGTTGATGAACTTGTGGGCAAAGCTGATGCCGAAAAGCTTCGTGAAGACCTTGAACTCATAGAAGGTGTATATCCGGAATTCAACAAGGAGGCTTATCTTCGTGGAGAAGTCGCCCCTGTCTTCTTCGGGTCTGCACTCAACACCTTTGGCGTCAAGGAACTCCTTGACTGCTTCTGCGAGATTGCACCCTCGCCATTGCCAATTGATGCTGAGGAAAGGACCGTGGATCCGAAGGAAGAAGGATTCACCGGTTTTGTATTCAAGATTCACGCAAATATGGATCCTAACCATCGTAGTTGCATTGCATTTGTCAAGATCTGTAGTGGTAAGTTTGAGCGCAACGTCAACTACAAGCATGTACGCCACAACAAGATGATGAAGTTTGCAGCCCCTACTGCTTTTATGGCGCAGAAGAAGAATATTGTGGATGAAGCATTTCCGGGTGATATAGTAGGTATCCCGGACACAGGCAACTTTAAAATTGGCGATACCCTTACTTCAGGTGAGAATCTTCATTTCAAAGGACTCCCCTCTTTCTCTCCTGAAATGTTTAAATATCTGGAGAATGCTGACCCAATGAAGGCAAAGCAGCTTGACAAGGGCATCAACCAGCTTATGGACGAAGGAGTGGCACAGATGTTCACCAACCAATTCAATGGGCGCAAAATAATAGGCACGGTGGGTCAACTCCAGTTTGAAGTGATCCAATACCGTCTGCTTCATGAATATGGAGCCCAGTGCCGCTGGGAGCCAATAAGTCTTTACAAAGCTTGCTGGATAGAAAGCGATGACCAAGAAGCCCTTGAGGCTTTCAAAAAACGCAAATATCAGTTCATGGCAAAAGATAAAGATGGGCGCGACGTCTTCTTGGCAGACAGCAACTATGTTCTCCAGATGGCTCAAACCGACTTTCCCAAAATCCGATTCCACTTCTCGAGCGAATTTTAAGGACATTTTTCATGGAATTGCGCGACATCCTTACGGCATACCGACGGCAAGCAATCAGCACATAAAAGGCTAATTTTCCATAAAATATGCAGAAAGAGACCGAAAAATCTACGGTCTCTTTTTTTGCATATATGCCATTTAAATATTACCTTTGTGTTGTTATTTTGTTACTCGCAAAACATCGAGTCACAAAGTAACAGATTAAAATGGGATTATCAGTACACGCGTATGAAAAAGAACAACAAGGATTCTGTAAGGCTTCGGGAGCGGAAGCTTGCCAACGGCAACATAAGCCTTTATATCGATATCTACAGCAACGGTATCAGGAAATATGAATTCCTGAAGCTTTACCTGGTGCCGGAAGACAGCAGGGAAGCCAGGGCGCACAACCGGGAGACTATGGATCTGGCACGGTCGATCGTGGCCCAAAGGATTGTGGAATCACGCTCAAGAAAATTTGGTCTTGAAGATGACAATGGAAATAATGTCCACTTCTATGATTTCCTTGACTCCGTCATCTCGCGCAAGTCGGGCACCACGAAGATCAGCTGGGAAAACTGCAGGTCGCATCTTCTCAGATATGAACCTGACAGAAAGATCCCGATGAAGAGGATCAATGAGAAATGGGTGCGGGGATTCCGGGATTATCTCGATACCCGGGCATTGCTATGGAGTATCGACGGCAGGAAACGAAACATCGATCCTAAACAGATCAGCCAGGGCACAAAAGCATTGATGTTTCAGAAACTTTGTTGCCTGCTTAACGAGGCTGTGAAAAAGGGATTGATAGAAAAGAATCCATCTTCGGGTATAGAGCGCTTTAAGGAACCGGAATCTGACCGGGAATTTCTTACTGTCGATGAGCTGAAGAGATTGATCCAGACTCCTCCTCCGGACAAGGAAGTAGCCCGAGCTTTCCTTTTCTCTTGTCTTACGGGGTTGCGCTGGAGCGATATCTCGGAGTTGAGGTGGAGTGAAGTGCAGCGTATGGGAGATGGGACCAGGCTCGTGTTCCGGCAGAAGAAGACCGGGAGCCTTGAGTATCTCGACATCAACGCCCAGGCTGCAGAGCTGATGGGCGAGAGAGGGGAGGAAGATGCCCTGGTGTTTCCGGATCTGACAGTGGTGCAGACAGCACGGATCAATGTCACTGCATGGGTGAAGGCGGCAGGGATCAACAAGCACATCACCTTCCACTGCGGGCGGCACACCTTCGCCGTCATGATGCTCGAGCTCGGCACTGATCTCTACACCCTGAGCAAGCTGATGGGACACCGCAGCATCGAGTCGACGCAGGTCTACGCCAAGATCCTCGACAAGACGAA
>JAIDUH010000137.1 GCA_029060285.1 Muribaculaceae bacterium
GAATACAAGCGCATAAAGCTCGACGAGGGAAAAGACGGTTTCATTCACAAGGATTCATATCCCGACCAGATGTGGCTTGACGGACTCTACATGGGAGCTGCGTTCTATGCTGAATACCTTGCCACATTCGCTTCAGATGATTACGAAGCGTGGTCAGATATCGCCTTGCAGTTCACCACCATACATACCCATACCTACGATGCCGAGAAATCCCTCAACTATCACGGATGGAGCGCAAAACCGTCGGATGCCAATTCATTCTGGGCAAATGCCGATGGCCCCTTCAAAGGATGCAGCAAGGAGTTCTGGGGGCGTGGCATGGGATGGTATGCAGCAGCCTTGGTTGATGTGTTGGATTTTATGCCCCGTGAGCATCCTGATTATGAAGCAATAGCTGAGATATTTGGACAGGTAGTGGAGGGTATCTGTCGCTGGCAAGACTCTCAAAGTGGGGTATGGTATCAGCTCCTGCAATATGATGACTCATTTGTGAGCGCGAAGGGACACCGTAACTATCTTGAGGCATCTGCATCCTGCATGTTCACCTACGCCCTATTAAAGGGCATGAGGCTTGGGCTACTTGACCCTGCAAGATTCAGTCCCGTGGCAAAGAAGGCTTACGACGGTTTGCTCGCCACGTTCATCACTGAAACTGCCTCCGGGGTTGACATCCATAATATCTGTCGATCTGCCGGACTCGGTCCCTCCAACAAGCGTGAGCGTAACGGCACCGCTGATTATTATCTTGACGGCAGCGACGTCAATATTGTTTCCAACGAAGGCAAAGGCATCGGTTCCTTCATAATGGCAAGTCTGGAGTATGAAAAATATGCTGCGTCGGCAGTGCATACCACAGTTGCCGACACAGCATCAGAAGTTATGATATTTGACATTTACGGCCGTCGCCTTTACTCGGAGCCCAAAGGTCTCTACATAGAGGTACGCGACGGCTCATCAAAAAAGAAATTTAATAGTAGGTAACCTATAGGTTGAATTAAATTGGATTGTCAGTATCTGATCCTCTATTATCTATGTCAGTACGTGACATTTTCTTATCGGCGGTTTTGGGGATGCCATATGTCCGTTGCATCATTAAGTCAGCCATTGGGGGACGGTAATGGGTGTTGTCGTAAAGCAAAGAGTCGGCCTCAAGCATATATGCAAGAGAGGTGCTGAAATCATATATTCTTTTTGGATCAAAAATTGTTTGCATCTTGTTCAGGTCGACAACATTCAGAGTTATTTTCGCTCTGTTTGGTCCTATTATTATTTTGTAATCAGTGGCATGTCGGTAAAAAATCTCTGATATGAGTTCAAGAGCTTTTTCTCTCTTTCCGGTCAATACCGGACTGCTTTCTTTATATTCTGATGGGGAAGTATTTAAAGGATACCGGGCATAAAACTGTCTGGAGTCGGCGTGGATTATCGAATCCCAAAGAGGGATCGATTCCTGGTTGGTCACGGGATCATATTTGATAGGTTGGCGCTCAAAAATGAGATGGTGACCGTTTTCCACAGGTCTGTCCCACACCATTCTTGGGAGATAGCTCTTAAAGAAATCAGCATTGGTGGCAGCTCGGAAAAAAGTATAATGATATGCCACAGTCTCAAAAATTGATTTATGAAGCTGTGGAGGATCAACATAGGCGGGACTGTCGGAAAGATCTGATGCCATAATTATAGGGTCAAGCACAATCAAAGCATGGTGTATGGCAATGCTATTATCATCAAGATATTTCACTTTTTTTGCCATCGACATCAGTGATTCGCCCGATGAATCAAAATGATAGGGACTCACAGAAAGCGGGTATCCGGTATTTTCCACTGTGCCGGTGCGTCTGAGTGAATCTTCAATGAGACCTGCCCATGCCGATGCATCATAGTAGCAGGATATTGACGAGCCGAAAATGAAAGAATCATACTTTTTGCCCTCTTTTATCCTGTCTTCGAAATTTGTAAAGGTCACCATACCCTTGTTCATACCGATCCTGGCAGGATTTTTTGCGGGATCGGAATAATAGCAGTCATAGTGGCGGATCACTTTAAAGGGATCTGCCCATACATACCATCCTGTCAACGCAAGGATTACCGGAGAAATCACAAGAAGACTACGGAGGAGAAACTTCAGAATTGATTTTGAAACAGCGTCCATCAGAATTGGAAATAAATGAATGTCATCTCAGTGGGTTCGCTTATAGCGATAAAGAACACACAAGCTGCATAAAGCATCATCCGCTTCCATGTGTATGGAGAGACGGACTGTAGCGGATAGGCAGAGTTTCTCGCTTCCCATTCAAGTGCCAACACCATAATTCCCGGGATAAGCCACCAGAATTTCAATAGGTATATCCATTCAGATACTGCAATATAACCGATGATACCGGCAATTGCAGCTGTCGAAATTATGATGATGGTTTTACGGAAAAGGACATATCTGACCAGAAGCCAAGAGAAAGCCCAAATACCTGCAAATACCGAGGTATACAGCCATAATGCTTTTAATCCGGAAAGAATCTGAGCTTCCCCTGAACATCTGAAAAGATAGAATCCAAACGAAGCTACCCCAAATGTAGCTATCATCGACGGAAGACACCCAAAGGAGATGTCTCCTTTAGGTATCTTCTGTCCGAGAAGAAACTTTGCAGCGACTGAAAAAGCACCCCAATAAAGCCCCCACAGCACAAAATTCCAGGCAGCTCCGTGCCAGAGACCTGAAAGAGCAAAAATTATGAGGGTGTTAAATGCAGTGCGCATCTTGCCTTTACGGTTACCCCCGAGGGGAATATACAGATAATCACGAAACCATTCCATAAGCGAGATATGCCATCTGCGCCAGAATTCAGGAATATTGCGTGAAAAATAGGGAAATTTGAAATTCACCATCAGTTCGATGCCGAGCAGCCTTGACACACCTCTTGCAATCTCACTATAGGCGGAGAAGTCGCAGTATATTTCCAATGAGAACAATATCCCTCCCGACAAAACCATAATAGGGGTTAATTCGGTGGCTGAGAATATCCTGTCGACATATATGGCAAGTATGTCGGCTATACATACTTTTTTCATCAGTCCGAACATGATCATCCTCATGCCGGATGAAGCCTGTTGCCGGTTCCATTGCCTCCGACCGTCAATCTGCGGAAGAAGTTGGGATGCCCTCTCTATAGGGCCGGCTACAAGCTGAGGGAAATATGATATAAACGTGAAGAAGACCAGCGGATTCCTGCAGGCTTCTACACGACCCTTATATACATCGATAGAGTAAGCGATGGCTTGAAAAGTATAGAATGAAATGCCTACAGGAACGAGAATCTCAATCGTAAACCAATCAAGGCCTATTCCAAAAAGACTTAACAGCCTGCCGAGATTTTCTGAGAAAAATCCAAGATATTTGAAGCATATCAGAATTCCAAGGTTGAGCACAATGTTTGATATGGTAAGTACCTTACCATAACGACTCCGGGCATATTGAGCTGTCAGAAATGTAGTGAGGCTCGTCAGAAATATAAGTCCGAGAAAATGCCAGTCCCACCAGCCATAGAAAACATAGCTGGCGGCAAGCAGAAGCATATTCTGCCATCCTGTACGTCCCCTGAACGGAAACCAATAGAGACAGAACACTGTGGAGAGGAACAAAGCAAATATTATGTCGGTAAATTGCATGATGTTATAATATGGATGATGCTTTCAGACTCTCCTATCCAATCTGGTCTTGGTATTATTTGGATTCATTCTGTCCCGGTATGTCCGAAAGCCCCTTTTCCACGTTCCGTGGTATCGATGCGCTTCACGGGCTCCCACTCTACATGTACGTATTCTTTGATCACCATCTGGGCTATACGCTCACCCGGAGTGATGGTATAAGGTTCGTTTGAGAGATTGATTAGGATGATGCCTATATCTCCTCTGAAGTCTGCGTCGACGGTTCCCGGCGTATTGACGATTGAGAGTCCATGCTTTAGAGCGAGGCCAGAACGTGGTCGGATCTGGCATTCATAGCCCTGTGGCAGCTGCATGCGCAGGCCTGTCGGAATCAAGCAACGTTCGAGCGGACCGAGGGTTATAGGTTCGGTAATGTTGGCGTGGATATCCATTCCGGCTGCCGAATGTGTCTCGTATGCTGGCAACTCATAAGGAGAGTCATTGATGATCTTTACTTTTATATGTTCCATTTTGATAAATTTAAGGTTATAATTCTTATGCAGTTTTAACAATTCATGGCGTCAGTCGGTTTTGTAGCTCTCAGAATTTCCCTTTTCCCTCCGGGAGGTCCCGGCAAGCGTTCCGTAATGAATCCTATTTGTCGAAGCATCCGCCGGATACTCCCTTTTGCGCAATATGTGGTAAGCACACCTCCCGGCTTCATTGACATGTAGATCTTCCGGAAAATAGCCTCGTCCCACATCTCAGGTTGTTTTTCAGGGGCGAAAGCATCGAAATAAACTACATCAAGTTTCTTCGGAAGATCCATAGTAAGCAGGTCGGCGTTCATCTTCTGCAGAGAGAAATACGTATTGATTCTGACAGGTTCTTCCCATGGAGATTCATTCACTCTTTCAAAAGCATCCTTATATTCCTTCCCTAATGTCTCAGCTACCAGATCCGTCGTCTCTTTAGGCAGCGGATACAATTCCACTGAAAAATAATCCGTCGGAATCCCAGACACTAAGGAAGCCGCAGCTGTAATGGCGGCGTTCATCCCTGTTCCGAACCCCACCTCAAAGACCCTTACCGGTCTTGAGGTTTCAGCCGCTTTCCTCCATCCCGTCTCCAGATATACGTGTCTGCTTTCGGCAAGAGCTCCCTTCACCGAATGATAATGCTCATCAATATCCTCTCTATATAGGGTAGGTGACCCATCAGCTGTCTTTTCAATAGTTATCTTCATGCTTAACTTCAATAATCATATCCTACGCGATCCCGCCACATCTGCGGCCTTTTCGTGTGTCCCATTCCGAATCTGAATTGCAAAATTAATAAAAAATCCCTAAGGTCAGAGACATGATTTTTAGAAAAAGTATTAACTTTGCAGACATAATAAAAAAATATTTCAGATGGAAAAGGAATTCTTGCCAGATTGGGCATATGGGATGGATTGCGCAGTTACTGTAGTGGACTGTGATTGTCGTATAATATACATGAATGAACGTTCGCGCCAGACTTTCGCTTCGCGCGGAGGAGCCGATCTGATAGGCCATAAGATCATGGATTATCACAACGAACGCTCACGAGGCATCATCCGCCGTCTTCTGACGGAAGGAGGCTCCAATGCCTACACCATCTCCAAGGAAGGGAAACGCAAGATGATTTACCAGTCTTGCTGGCATAAAACAGACGGCACCCTCGGCGGTCTCGTAGAGCTCTCCATGGTCATCCCTGAGGAAATGCCCCACTACATCCGTAAACCCTAATAATAATCAGCAAGGTCAGGTCGGAGACCTGATGATAATGCCAAAACCCCAGACTTTAGTCTGGGGCAACTCGATCAAAAGCCAGTAGCCTCGGAGAGGCACTTTATGGTAGAGACAAAAATGTGAAATCAATCTATAATGGACAACAACGAGATAATAATCTATCAAGGAGAAGATGGCCACACGCACATTGACGTCAAGTTCACTGATAAGACCGTATGGCTTTCACAGCAGCAAATGGCGGAGCTGTATCAGACTACGCGTCCGAATATTGTTCAACATATTAGGAATATATATGCCGACGGAGAATTGGATGAATTGTCAACCTGTAAGACTTTCTTACAGGTTCGTCAAGAGGGCTCCCGGCAGGTGACACGAGAGATTCCTTTTTATAACCTTGACATGATAATATCATTGGGATATAGAATCCGCTCGAAGATCGCCACTCATTTCCGCCGTTGGGCCACCGAACGCCTGACGGAATACATCATCAAGGGATTTACGATGGACGATGAGCGACTATGTCCAGCAACTCGACAACATACTTTCATCTACAGGTCAGTCTCTGCTTAACGGTCCTGGCTCGGTAAGCCATCAGCAGGCCATGGAAAAAGCAGAAGAGGAATATCGCAAATTTCAAGTTCGAGAGCTCTCTCCCGTAGAGCGAGCCTATCTCGACACAATCAAATCTCTCACAGCAAAAGCCAAAACCAAAGATAAATTCAATTAAAGATTTGTCCGCGAACTTTCCGCGAACTTTGGTGGAATGTAAATTTTAAGGTGTTAATTATATGCATATTATATAAGTCCAACATAATTAACATTCCGCGAACTTTCCTGATTTTTTTCCGCGAACTTTATCCCAAACAACAGCAAACACAATGAACAACCCCTTCGACTACGCCCCAGATGACGCTTGCGACGAGGCTTTCCGGGAATTGACACTTAGGATCGAGACGCTGAAGAAAAGCGAGCGTCTTGAGGATATCTGCCTCTGCCGTGAACTTGAGGCAGGGAAGATGCTTGGCGTACTCATCGCCGAGGAAGCCGAGGGGAAGCGTCATACTCTCTATGCTTTCTCAGGACAGCTTGGTGATACCGGTTTCCATCATCCTGACTTTGTCGGTCCGGTGTTCGACTACCTTCAACCCGACGGGCATTTCAAAACTAAGGAGGCCGACATTTCCCATCAGAACGCCAACATATCCCGATTCGAGGCAGGAGCTTTAGCAGAGATAAGAAGCGAATATGAGCGTGCAAAGGTGAGTCTTGATGCCGAGGTCTCCGCATATAAAGAAAATTGCCGCCAATCGAAGCAGCAGCGGGATGCCAAAAGAAAGTCGGGAAATATCGATGATGAGGAACTAACCGCCATGATTCGTCAGAGTCAGTTTGAGAAAGCGGAGCTCCATCGCCTTAAGAAGAAAGTGGCAGCCGAACTCGAACCCTACGAGTCCAAACTTAAAGAAGCCGAGACTATTCTCGATGCCATGAAAGAAAAACGTCGCGCTGATTCCGAAGACCTGCAAAAATGGCTGTTCGATAGTTTTCGTGTGCTCAACGCACGCGGTGAAAACCGTAGTCTAAGCGAGATTTTTGCAGAGACTCCATTGAAAATACCCCCTTCCGGTGCAGGCGAGTGCTGTGCCCCAAAACTGCTGCAAGCTGCGTATCTGAAGGGATGGACACCAGTGTCAATGGCCGAATACTGGTATGGCAAGCCTAAAGGTGGCGACGTGCGTATCCATGGCAACCATTATCCAGCTTGCAGGGGCAAATGTCTTCCTGTGCTCACATGGATGCTTCAAGGTCTCGACATTGAGCCTACTCTTGACACTGAAATCCGATCCATAACGCATAGGGAACCCCGAATCATATTCGAAAACCGATGGTTCTGCGTAGTTGACAAACCATCCGGTATGCTCTCCGTTCCGGGTAAGGGTAAGGCAGTTTCCGTTCAGGAATGGCTTCAGGAAATATATGGACCGAACCGTCAGGTGAAAATGGTCCATCGCCTCGATCAGGATACGTCCGGCTTACTGATAGCCTCCTTCGGTCCGCTTTCCTTCAAATTGCTCCAGACCATGTTTGCCATGCGTAAGGTCAAGAAGACATATATAGCCATATTGGAAGGAGATTATGAATCAATGGGAATCTCTCGCAGTGGACGCATTGAACTTCCGCTCACTCCCGATTGGCTTGACCGTCCACGTCAGCGAGTGGATATGAAAGAGGGTAAAGAGGCTGCCACGGATTACGAATTCATTGAGGTCAATGAAGGAAGAAGCCGAGTCACTTTCCATCCCCTTACAGGACGCACCCACCAGCTGCGAGTTCATGCCGCATCTGAAATGGGACTCGGCATGCCCATTGTCGGCGACCGCCTCTATGGCATGAACACCGGTAACGCCACCGACCGCCTCCTCCTACACGCCCACAAGATAGAATTCACCTTCCCAATAGATCGCCAAAACTACAGTTTCGAGTCTCCCGTCCCATTTTGATCAGGTGAGACTATCAAAGTCTAACGGCAAAGTGGGGGATTCCGAAGGAGAGGCTTTCTTTGATTTATTATATTTTGCAGTTGGCTCGGAAACCATATTGAAAATGTCGGTTTCTATTCTTTGCAAAATATTACCATTATTGTCTACTGGGATAGCTCCTTTTTCTATGAGAAGGTCGTTCGCATTCTTTTCTTCCGGTTGTGGCTGACGGACATAAATCTCACGCCCTGCACGCAATCCTTCAGTCACACCATTCCATGTGCCACCCTTTGAGTCGCTTTGAGCCACATATATCTTTTCAGCGAGCCCATAGATGATAGAATTTCTGGCCATGGCCAATCCGGTGCTCCACCCCGCTTTCGGTGCAAAGGTGCTTATCACAAGCACATTGCCCTGCGCAATGTCACGATAATACTGTCTGAACCCGGTCGAAAAAGTTAATATGCCTTGAGGAAGCACAATTATACTTTTACCCTTATTTTTTATGGATGAGTCAAGGGCCTCCCTGTCAATTCCCTTGGCGAATCCACTCACAATCGTCAGTCCCTCCTGAACGCTCTTTTCTACTATTTTATCTGCAAAAAGCAGCGACGCTTCGTCAGCATTTCTGGATCCTACAACAGCTACCGATGACTCATTAAGTAGGGAAATATTACCTTTGGCAAAGATGACTGTAGGGGATCCCATTTTAAGGTTTTTCTTTAGTGTCTTTGGGTATTCAGGCGAGTCAACAGGTATGATGAAATAGCCCTGGCTCAACATATCCTCCACAAGAAAAGCGTTGTTAGACAATTCATTTCGTGCTTCTGCAAAGGAAAGTTGCTCATCGCTGCTCATGCCCATCTCTTGCCATACATCAGAATTGTCAAATAGTTCTGATATGGAAATTTGTGGAGAATGAATAAAGCATTTTGAATATATCTCATTCTTACGTCGGGTTGTGACCCCTCTCATAAGCATTAACGTCACCCAATATGTAAGATTATTTTTCATAATGTTCCTCCTACTGTTTTTGCTATTACGATTGGAATTATCCACTTGGCTCCGAGTCGGGTCAGCATTGCTCCTGCCTCTTTCAGCGTGGCTCCACTGTCATAGATGTCGTCGATAAGCAAGATAGTCTTGTCTTTGACCAGGTCTTTGTCGACGAAATCGAAAGCATCCTTGACATTATCCTTCTTCGACCAACTGTTTTGGAATACTTTCTGTTCTTGAGTTTCTCTATTTTTTATTAGGGCATGCGAAATTGGAATCCCACTTGAAATGGAAAACTTATTTGCAAAATTTCTGACGAGATTTCCCGAAGATGTAGGTGGTATGTAGCAGATAAGATCTATAGGATGATTCTTGAATGCCTTGTAAAATGCGCTAAGGGTCTTCCTTAATAAGAAATCCGGGAAATCCCCACCATTCTCATATTTACACCTATGTATGGTATTCCCGACAGACGATACTCCATAATATGAAGCGGCAACGCCATTGGTCAGATGACTCTTGGATTTATAGTGTGAATTTATAAGGCTTACAAATTTTTCTTTTCCCTCAGGGTCCAAATTGCCAAAAATTCTTTTCCCCTTATAATTTGCCTTCGGCTTACTTTCTATATAAAGAGAATATTCTTTTGGCGCTATGCAAATGACTTTCCAAGTCTCTCGCACTCCGCTCATGTTAATGACTGGAATACTTGTGCTGTCGGAAAGTTCTAAAGTTGGGATATTTGTATTATAGAATTCCCTGAGATTATTTTCCAGGGTCGGGTCAGAAATCACATGAAGAGTTCGAAGTGTGGTATTGTCACAATTAGTGAAACTCACCCCCTGTGATGTATCATCAAGAAATTCACATAAAAATTGCATCCTCGGTTTGCTTGTGAAGACGTATTCTTCCATTTTTTTGAGATCAGCCAATTTCTGCTGTTTTAGCTCTTCAAATTTTGAAAAATCCAACTCAGGCGCATTGTATTGATATTCAAATTTCTTTGAATTCCCATATTTTACTTCCCTGATGATTCCTTGCTCTATTAGATCAGACTTTATGATGCGGAATTGGTTGGTCTTGATGTTGGCTTTCTTCACGATTTCTCTTTCTCCTAAAGGCTCTTCTTTTAAAAGAGATATCACTGTTTGATATTTCGATAATGAAGGTCTTGCGCTTTCGATAAAGGCCAATGGCAGTCTCAAATCTTCGGGAATGTTGTCAGCTCCGATGGAATCATTATAGAAAAGTACAATTACAGTGCTTTTGCCATCTCTTCCGGCCCTACCTATTTCTTGATAGTAATGCACCGGCGACGAAGGTATCTGTGTATGTATTACAAAACGAATGTCAGGTTTGTCTAAACCCATGCCGAGGGCATTTGTTGAGACAATACATTTCCACCGGTTGGCCATCAATCCCTGTTCGATTTCTTTTCTTGTTTCCGCGTCATATCCTGCATGATAATCAATTGCAGAAATGCCTACATATTGCAACCATTTGGAGTAAGTCTCTGCTTCAATACGCGTGCCTGTATAAATTAACCCCGTTCCTTGTATTTTATTAAGGTTTGCCGCTAACCATAGCATCTTTTCTTCATTTGACTTGACTTTTATGGTATACAAATGAAAATTTTCACGCACTAAGCTTCCCCTTACAGTGGTGACATTACCTAATATTTGGTTTTCTATATCTTTCTGCACTCTTTGCGTAGCAGTGGCTGTGGTAGCCAAAACAGGAAGATGCGATGGCATAAGATTGACCAGATCAATTATCCTTCGGAAAGCCGGACGAAAGTCATGTCCCCATGTCGAGATGGTATGGGCTTCATCCACAACCACCATGGAAAGATTCATGTCACGTGTTGCTTCAATCCACTCTTGGTTTTCCTGTCGCTCAGGAGCAATATATAGTATCTTTATCTTTCCTGACTTTGCTTTCGATATTATTTTTTGATTTTCTTCTTTTGTTTGCTCGCTGTTGACATATCCTGCACTGATCCCTAATTTATGAAGGGATTTTACTTGATCACGCATAAGAGCAATCAAAGGTGAAAATACGACAGTGATGCCGGGGAATTGAGTTGCCGGGAATTGATAGCATAATGATTTGCCGAAACCTGTCTTTTGTATCATCAAGACTCGTTTGCCATTCAATATGCGTTTAATGACATCCCACTGTTCATCATAGAAGCGTGATATGCCAAAGACTAGCTTTAATTTGTATTCTGCTTCGGCTCTGTTCATTTCTCATCGTTGCTTTACTAATGCAAAAGTAATAATAAAATGGTAAAAGTCCAAATATTTATCAATAAGATCCTACTTTGCTTTTGCCAGTCTGAAAGTCACCGGATAGGTATACCGTGTATTTGCCGGCTTTCCGTGAGCATATCCGGGTGTCCAGCGTGGCAGGCTCTTTATGACGCGGAGAGCTTCGTTGTTGAATGCGTCGTTGATTCCTCTCACTACTCTCGGACTTGTGACCGCACCATTTTTGTCAATGACGAACTCCACGATGACCCTCCCCTCGATTTTGGCTTTTGCTGCATCTGCAGGATACTGCAGATGCTCTTGAATCCACTTTTCGAGACCCTGGGATCCTCCTTTAAAAATGGGAGCAACGGGAATGCTTTGCATGTCATATATAAGTGTAAGTACTCGTCTTTCCTCCGCAATCTGTTTAGTCGCCGGTTTATGTTTGTCTGTCCTGATCTGGCTTGCGACGATGAGGCTTTCAGGAAACCGTGACTTGTTTTGGGGCAGTTTGAATGTTACTGTACGCAATTCGCGGGAGTTTACGGGCTTCCCCTTATACGTTGCGGGTGTCCATCGGGGCATTGATTCAAAAAGCCTTATGGCTTCTTGTTCCAGTGACTCATCTGCAGGTTTTCTTCCATTTTGATTATTTATTGCTATATCTTTGATTGATCCGTCAGTGCAGACTGTAAAGTTCACCAATACGCTCCCCTCTACGCCTTTTTCCAAGGCTTTCTTGGGATAGATCATGTTCTTCTCAAGCCATTCCCAGTATTTATTCATAAAATCCTCGTCTCCGGGGAATTGAGCCTGGCTGTCGCACATAAAAGGCTTGAGAATTTTTTTATCCTCCGGCAAATCAGAATTCAGGATTGAATCCGCTAATGTATAGTGATACCGTTGTGATTCTCTGTGTCTGTTCAATGCCTCAAGCATATCATCGTCTACTTTAGGGAGTTCCTTCATGCCATGCTCCTCACACCATGCCTTCACCTTGTTCAGCATGTCAAGTGTCTCGTCGTTGATGTCGGCAAGGATTCCGGTAAATCCCGGATAAGTGGAAGGGAAGTTAAAATCCCGGATATATCCCATTTCCTTCTTCTCAAGCTCCACAAACGTATCGGATGGATTGTCTCCAAAACGTATATTGCCAAGAGCCGTACGAATTAATTTATCCTTATCTTTCTCATAAGCAGGATTATACATCACCCTCAGGAGTATAGCCGGGTGATTCTTTTTCCTTAGGTAGATACCTATTCCTTGGGTATAGATATCCATGAAATGTCTGGGCAGAGGGAATTCGTATATTGCCACTGTATCCGCATTGGCGTATTGCGACATATCCTCATCTGCAATTATCTTGATAAAAGGTCTGACATCAAGATGCATGTCTTTATGTATCATCCTCAGATCAGCTTCTATATTGCGGCTTCCGTGAACACGTGATAAGTATACGGGCTCTGATTTCCCCGGAATATCCAACTTTATCTGAGGGTAGCAGATAGCCGCCTTGCAACTGTCTTCTTCTACAATCGCTTCTATATCGATAGGATTACAGCGAAGATTCATTTCTTCTTCGCCACTGCCTATTGAAGTCTTGACATCAGATAGTCCCCTTATGTTGGCAGGCGAGTAGCCTTGAGGTAAAATAATGTATACGTCATGCTGCTTGAGAAATCCCACATAATCGTTATAAGCCTTCTCCGTATCCTTATAATCTATGGGATTTAATATTGCACCCTGTGCTGCGAACTTCGCAAGCATAAGCATCGAAATAATAATAGCCAGTTGTTTCATAATTAATCTTTTTTTTGTTTTTGTTTAGTAATAAAGGGCACTCCGTGCCCGTCCACGCGTGGATGAGGTAATCAAAGCATTGACAGGAACAGCTCTCTGTCCTTAGCCTCATGTTCTTCGATATGCTTCTTGATGCGGTGCCGCATCGTGCGGGCTGCCCCCGTCGATTTCAGTTCGAGGATAGTTGTTATCGACTGTATCGAGAAGTCGGCGAAGGATAGCATCGCGAAGCGGTAGTTGCGTTCTGTCATACCCGGATACTGCTCCCGGAAGCGCGACATGATATTGTCGAAATAGTCGTTCACGAAACTCTCGATTCCCGCGATTGTCTCGTCGCTATGGAGCGTTGAGACGAGTCGTGTTACGTTCTTGCCTAATATAGCATATCCGTCGCTCGTCTCCGGTACGCAGCTCGAGATCTCGCATAGCGAGTTGATGATAGCGTAGTGGCGTGGCGTCTGCTTTTTCTCGGCAGAAGACTCATGTACGGCTGCCGCCTCTGCGTTATGTCGGTCGATTATCTTCTGAAGTCTGTCTATGTCAGAAACAAGGGTTTCGCTCTGGTCTGCCTTCTCTTTTAGCCGCCGTCGGTAGAATACAGTGACAGCAATTATAAGTGCCACAAGGAGTATCGCGATAACTGCTGCCATCCACATCATCCGGCGAGTTGTGCCGAGTTCCTCGTGCCGTCGTTCAGACTGCTCTTTATAGTAATCGCTTACTATTGCTGTATAAGGATGTGTCAGCAAGTGTTGGCGGGAATCGACAAACTTTCCGTAATATCGGTTGAAAGCTTCGTAGGCGGTGCGGTAGTCATGCACTCCCGCCGCAAGTATAGCTTCGCTGAGGTCCAATTCTGCTGTGTCTGTCGGCTCAAACATATACACTCTTGCCTCTTCAAGAGCCATCTCAGCCGAACCATAATCTTCCATTGCGCAGAAGATACGTGCTTTCTTCGACCATTCCGTTGAGGTCAGCTCGTATGCGAACATCTCCACGGAGTCAAGATGGTTGATTGCCGCCTGGTATTCCTTACGGCTGAGCCTGGCATTTGCCATGGCTCTGTGATAGGCGGCGTTGAATGCCGGAGCATCCTTCATCTCCGGATTGAGACGTGCGGATGCGAGCACCATGAGTGCGCTGTCTGTTCGGTTGAGGGAGATCAGGGCTTCTGCGAGCGATAATTGTTCCCCGATTGCATGCACAGGTTTCTTGGAAAGCTCAAAATAATGTCTTGCCGAGTCGGCATACTCGAGATGCTTCGACTCCACCAACAGCGAACGGTAGATATCCGCCTGCTCACGGTATGCCATACCGCTGTAGAAATCATCGCCGGCAGCGCTTGCCTTCTTCGCCGCCTCAATCAGCGAGATCAAGGCAGCGGCATAGTCTTTGTTATAACCGTGGATCACCCCGTTATAATACAGCGCCTGTATCTCAAGGCTGTCGCCGCGCCCTCTGAAATAATCCGCCGCCATCTCTGTCAGCGAGTCATTGTGGAAGCGTTTCAATGCCTTCTCGTTTGCTTTCGTGAGGAGCAGGGCATGCCATGCCTGGGTCTCCGGGTCAGCGTCCCGGCTGTCGAGTTGCTCCAGAATCTTCAGTGCGGAATCCGGTTGCTCGTTCACCAGCCGATCTGCCTCTCGGAGAGCCTCACGTGCGTTTCTGTGGACGCATCCGGCTGCCATCAGAGCTATCATCAATGTGAGTGCAATCGTTGTTTTCATGGTTGCGAAATCGTCGTTTTTACGGTTGCAAAATTGTTGTTTTTACGGTTGCAAAATTAGGTAAAAAACCACTTAATTGCAAATTTCATCGCATCACACAGCGTTACATCCATTAATTTTTACTCGCCGATAAATATCTGTAGATTAGTTATTAAAAGAACAGTCTCAATAAATATTTCATTACAATGCGTTATCAAACGAAACACGCCCTTGGCCGGTAGCCAAAGGCGTGTCATAGAACTGGAATTTTTTATGTTTTTTTTACTTCACGATGAGCTTATGCACTGATGCAGGATGTCCGGTGGTAGCTACTGACACTATATATACACCGGGTTGGGAGACTGCTACAAGACCGGTGTCTGTGATGGTCTCTTTTGCAAGAAGCATGCCGTCTGTGTCACTCACTGATACGGTAGCCGTTCCCTCCACCTTGACTCCGATCTTCCCGTCGGCGTCATATACGTTGGCTTGCGTGGCATACATGGATCCTACGCCCGCTTCTTCAGCTGTAAGGAATTTGAAAAGCACCGGATTCTTCTTGTCGGTATATATATAAGAACCTATATTCCTACTGTCCACTCCGAAATAGTCAGAACTGCTCTTCCACATTGCTCGCATGTTGTAGCCTCCTTCTGCCTTCTCCACCTGCACCGCTTTCGCGGTAGCCGGTTCATTGTTGCCAACCCCTGTTTTCCAGTAATTGTCACCTTCAGTCATATATCCGTCACCGGTGCGGAATATAAAGAAAGACGTGAAACGGTTCTTAAGCTTAGGAGTAAACTGATAAGAGGGATTTGATGCCTCGAGTTTTCCTAAACGGAATTTCCCGTCGGTCCCGTTAGTGTCGCTGTGCAGGAATAATCCTGACTCTGCTTCCTGGATATAATAGACAGTGGATGGCTCGAATATCTTTGTTTCGGATGGCTCCGGTTCAGGTTTTCCCTTTTTCAACGCCCTTATGCCGAGTTCGGCGGCAGATGACCAGGCATTGCCGTTCACTTCCGAACGAGCTATCAGCCTGAAGTATCTGGCATTGACGGGATCCGAAAGCTCCACAATCTGCTCTCCTGCCACGTCCTTGAATGTTCCTGCTGCTGCCGGAGCTCCCCAAATTTCAGGATTGTTGCCGAAACATACCTCGAATTCCTTTACTCGTCCGTTGCTCATATCGCCCCTGCCTTCATACACAAAACCGGTCACCTCGTAGGTGTCGTGCATATCGATGATTATCTCGTGAGGGCAAGAAGTCGTGTTGTTGCCATAACTTGTATGCCATATGGTTGATGAATTGTTGTCGATGGCGTTTCTTGCATCCTCTCCGCCACCCTGGTTGCTGTCTACGCGGTATACGCTCCATTTGCTTTTGTCGATAAACATATCCACGTCTGCCTCTGTTATGATGCTTCTCGCCAGGCCATCTTTCTCGGCATACGCCATTACGAATCCTCCGTCAGGAAGATTGATGGGTGAGGTGTAGTTAAGATAGTTTTCTCCATTGTCGAGGCTATAGCTGATTGCAGCTCCTTCAGTTGAGGTAGATAGTGTCACCTTCCCTTTATTCGCAGAAATCACTACGGGCTGGCATTGTGGACTCGCCACGCGCGACATCTCCACGAGTTCGCTGTCTGTGAGTTTAGAGCTGACAGGCATCAGAATGAAGTCGAATGTAGTGGACTTTGCGCGTAGCTCATACTTTTCGAGCACGTCAGGACCGCAGCTTGCATTGCCTAACGCACGCATTTCGGCGTCGAGGCATACTACAGTCTTGTCAGCGAATTTCACCTGATAGGGATGCTTGGCGCGGCTTTGCGACGTGATGTTGTCTCCGGGACGCCAGTGGGTTGCTGTGGCAGACATTTGTCCCGGAGCCACGATCATGAGTCCTGTATTTGAGTCATCGGTGAGAGCTATGAAGCGGACCTCTTCCTTGTTTCCAGTTTCTTGCGGAAGTATATAGGGAGTCCATTGGTCGGAGACTGTGCTGTGGTAGAGTCCCGGGAAACATGATTCCTTGCGGTCGCGGTAGTTTTCCCACGGACCACGTCCGTACCATGTATATTTCTCATAGTCTTCCGGCATTTCGAATGTGAATCCGAGGCGTGGCAGTATCACATTCTTTCTTGAAGGCGTGATGATAGAGCTGACAGCTATCGCGCCATCCGGCATCACGGTGTATGACATCTGCGTCTTGAACGACATCGGAGCGTTTCCCGAGCCTGTATAGGTATTGTTTACGGTCAGCGTCACGCTTCCGTTGTCGTTGATGGTTGATTTCCATTCTCCGGGGGCTACCTTAAGTTCTCTTAGTCCCATGCCGTCCCATGTCCCTTTCTGTCGTCCGTCGTTGTCGGTTGGCAGACGGTAGGCGTTCAGCTTAAGGGGTGAATCAATTAGATCTTTGCCGTTTAGGGAATATGATTCAAGCTCACCGGTCTTCTTTGAGAATACTGCCTTGAAATTGGTAGTGATGAGAGTATAGTTGTCGGTGTTGTCTGCGAGATCGATATTGCCCTTCGACGTAGACGCATAAGGATTCTTGTGCAGTGCGTCTCGCAGCCTGAACTGTTCGGAAGCAACCTCATAGCCAGCTTCAGCCCAAGGTGTAGCATCCTTGTTTGTGACAGAGAAGCGTACGAAATATTCAGCATCCTCTGCGGGGGTTGCAGAAACAAGGTTTGATAGAGTGAAGTTTTGCGACTTTCCTCCTTTCACATCAATATTGTCCACCGTCCCTTTGCTTATCTCGATACCGTCTTCAAGCACGGTATAGCTTATATCATATCCGGAAAAGTCGCGGAATGCCTGTTTATTCTTGATCTCAAATTCATATTTGAGGCTGTCTTTCATGATGAAGTCAGCCGGTTGGTAGATCTTCTTCACATTGAGGGCTTTCGCGGAGTATGAGCAGTCCGGGAATACCACGCCGTTGATGCAGAAGTTGCCGTCGTTAGGATTGTCGTCGAAATCGCCGCCGTATGCCCAGTATGTCTCATCAGGTTTGTTGGGTACGGGCATCTTGAGTCCCTGGTCTTTCCAGTCCCAGATGAATTCGCCAGCCAGGGCCGGATATTTCTCATAGAGGTTGAAGAACTCACGTTGGTTGCCCATTGAGTTGCCCATCGAGTGTGTGTTCTCACACTGGAGGTGAGGCTTCACTTTCTGTCCGCTGTTGGCCTGGTTCTGGCGGTCACGTCCTATGCTTTCCATCCATTCGATGCCGCCATACATTGTGCTTGACACGTCGGCATAGTCGCTGTTGCCCTCGTAGTGAGTAAGACGCGTCTTGTCGAGTTTCTTGATGGCGGTCGACACTGCCTTGAAGTTAGGACCGTTGCCCGATTCGTTGCCGAACGACCATATGATGATGCTCGGATGATTGCGCATCCAGAGCACATGATTCTCATTGCGCTCCACCATTGCGTCCTTGAAAGCGTCTACACTTGAAAGCTTTGTATTGGCGTGGCATTCTACGTCTGCCCCGGCTATCATGTAGAGACCATATTTGTCGCAGAGATCGTAGAAATAAGGATTGTTGGGGTAGTGGCTTGTGCGCACAGCATTAATGTTGAGGCTCTTCATTGTCATCACGTCCTTCTCCATCTCCTCAGGCGGCACTGTGCGTCCGTATTCTCCGCTGAAATCGTGGCGGTTTACGCCGTGTATCAACAAAGGCTGACCGTTGATCAGGATCTCACCTTTTTTTCCGATCTCGATCTGTCGGAATCCGAGTTTATGACCGCGCACGTCGATGTCATTGCCCGATTCATCCGTAAGGGTAAGGGAGAGGTCATATAGGTTCGGGTCGTCAGCGCTCCATAGCCTTGGACTGCTGATGGGTATGGAAAGATTGTAATTCCCGGTTTTGCTTATGGCAACTGTCTTCTCAGCCAATACCGTTCCATTGTCCATTATCTTTGCTGTAAGGTTGCCGTTGATGGAAGCTCCTTCAATTGATGTCTCTATGTCTACGGTAGAGTTTGTATAGTTGTCGGTAAGGGTAGTTTTGGCAAAATAGTCGCGTATTTGTGTCTTCGGCGCTGACCAGAGGAACACATCGCGGGTGATGCCCGTCATTCGCCAATAGTCCTGACACTCAAGAAACGAACCGCTTGTGAATCTATACACTTGCACTGCAATTGTGTTCTCCCCATCCTGAAGAAGATCAGTTATCTTGAATTCTGAGGGAAGATAAGAATCCTCGGCATATCCGGCAAACTTGCCGTTGACCCATACATAATAACCGTGTCCGGCACCATTGAATCGGACATACACATCCCTGCCGTCCCACTCCTTGGGAACGGTGAATGTGCGTCGGTAGTTTCCCACAGGATTTTTCATATTATCGTTATAGGTAAACCATCCGGGGCGGTTTGCCATCACGCTATACGTCTTCTCGTCATAACTGAACGGATATGCCACATTGCAATACAGTGGCTTATCCCATTTCTTGCCGTTACGCACTCCATAGACTTGCCATGCAGCCGGTACATTGATATCGTCCCAACCGTCTACAGAATACGCCGGCGTCTCGAAACCCACAGGATTCTTCGATGGGTCAGCCACCCATTTGAACTTCCACACTCCGTTTAGCGACTTATAGTATGGAGACTGTTCAATTCCACTGTCGCTTACAGCCGCAGCGTCGGCAAGAGGAATAACGAGCGTGTGGGCTCGTTCGCGGTTTAGATGAGTTACCCCAACGTCATCCCACTCCTTGTATGTCTGGGCGTATGCCGACGCCAATCCTGTTGCCACGACAAAGCTCGCCAAAGTAAGAATACTTTTCATGGTAAAATTATTCAAAGTTTTTTGATAAATAATCTTTTGCTGATGCAAATGTACGAATAAAATATTCATTTTGCAAGCATTTCCCCATAAAATATTCCCACACAAACATTTTCCCATCTGCCATTCTTTCCATGCGTCAGCTGGTTTGTCGCAAGGTGAAACTCAGACATTATCTTTCTACGACCGGTCGCGAAGCCGTTTCGCCAAGAGCTCTGCTCCCGACATCCTTCTATCAGTCAAAAATCACTTTCTTCTTCGTCAAACGCATTACGTTCGAAGAATATTTACATAAATCGATGATATCAAGGATTCAGCTTTTTTATGATCTTATCACATCCATAATAGTCCAGAACGTATAGAGGAAAGGCACTTAGCACAGCAACTTCCGGACATTTATGGGAGATATGTTTTTCTGATTGTCTCAGAAAAATTGATTCTTGTGAAATCAACGATTTAGGCATATCAAAAATGCTGTTGACAAGATAATTTGCTTTACAAATATGTGCTGATATTAGTTCCTGCCATACTTCTTTAGAATATGAGTTTATGTTGCATAGTTGTGGACGACTGTCTGAAATACTGAATTTTTTATAATGAGGCTCCTTCAGACAGTTAACTTTATCCGCACAATCCGCTAAATAAGGACAATTGGAGCGTTTACATTTCACAGTCAAGGTCTTGAAACTATCGAGATCCTTGAAATGTCTTATTGCTTCCACCATGGGATAACTTATATAAAGCTTTCCTTCTTCAGTCTCATCATTGAAAAAAGTAAGCATCTCCTTTATCTTTTCATCGTCAGCAAGAGAAGAATGTCCATCATAGTCAAAAAACAGATATACGTATGCAAAACTATCACGGGTATAATCCTTAAGTATTTCTGAATTTTTAACAGTACGCTCTTTCAGTAGCGATACAATATCTATAGGAAATCCATCTTCATTCTTGATGGCTCTATAAAGCTGATATATCTCTGCATCGAACACACACTTTATTGCATGTCTTTCTCCTAAGAAGTTTCGTTCCAACTTCTCTACGTACTTATCCTCTGAACTTGCACCTTCAAAGATAAAAAGTGTTTTCTCCTTATTCATCATAGAAAGCTCCTGCACGATATATTTTCTCAATGTTATGTCCGAAACGCAATTCTTTATCAGTGCAATCGGCAAGGCATTTAATCTTGTTATTGTTCAGAATAAAATTACAATCTGGACGCAGGAGATCATTGGTCATCAGATATGTATTGTGAGAGGATGTAAAAATCTGGCAATCCAGATCAAACAATTGTTTACATACTTCAAAGGCAAGACGGAAATGATAGAATGCATCGAATTCATCAATAAAGACAAATGAAGCCTCGTTCATACGTTTCAGCCAGAAATACAGTAACTGCAAAGAGCAGGTACCGGTTGATGCCACAAGCCTGAATGGTATTGTATTTTTATCAATGATACAAAGGATTTCTTTATCCGTTGAATTATGGTCGGCAAACTTAAACCTTTGTCCACTTACCTTGTACAGAAAATTAGAGAAATCATCAAGAAGATTATTACTGATAATAAATTCGTCAAGCATTGTCACACGTGTATCCAAACCGATAAATTCTGTTACATTAACACATCTGAACCATAGCATAGAATTCACAAAACCGGTAAGTTTCATCAGATAATGATCGGAGACAAGAGGAAATGAAGTCATTAGGAAGTTTATGATAGACACATTATTGGCATTGTCTTCAAGATTCCTTTCAATGTTTTCATCTATAGGAAACTGTTTTTTGTCAATTCGGAATGAGTTTTTCTTACGCTCGAATATATTCTTATGATTGACAAAAAGACTTTCCTCTACCAATACTCCGGCTGCATTTTTCCCATAAATATAATCAATCGTGTCCTCTCCGAATTTGAAGGAATATTCAAACGAGACAATACCTGTATTGTTGCCAGCATAAATGAAGTTGTTATAGTAATCTATTTTCTTCCATTTATAAGACAAGTGATATTCGATATCGAACAGCGCCAGACTGAAATTCGTCTTACCGGAACCATTGGGTCCATATATAATGCCATTTTTAATGACTCCGTCCTTTATAACGTGTTTGTTAAACTCGTAATTAGCAGGATTGGATAAATCCCACTCAATCCGAACGGCAAAACCCCTATAATTCGTAACAGCAAATTTCGTCAGCATATTGATTATTAATTTTGGTCGGCTACAAAGGTACAAAATATTTTTGACATTCCGTAATTTTTTTACGGCAAATATGTTTGTATGATTTAAAAAGTATGTCCTATCCTCCTCCTCTGGGATCCTGTTCCTGTCTGCTCCGGTTTTTCAAAGGAGAGTCTATTAACGCGAGTTCGGGATAAGAATTAGCTGAAAAAAGTTGAATCGGCAACTGAAAAAAGTCACCGATTCGTTTGGTAATT